>CAJTLD010000147.1 GCA_910577065.1 uncultured Lachnospiraceae bacterium
TGGGTGTGAACAGTAACCTGCCGGCAATATAATTTTTCTATTTCATAAAAAAGCAGTTGACGAATGGAAAAATTATGCTATAATAATTGTTAGTGCAGTAAAATATTACCCAAACAGTTGAATATGCACAATACGCAACTGGAGGGAGGTTAGGTGTGAGACTATGTCGAATGTAATCGTAAAAGAGAACGAGACTTTGGACAGCGCTTTACGCAGATTTAAACGGAATTGTGCAAAAGCCGGGATTCAGCAGGAGATTCGTAAAAGGGAGCATTACGAAAAACCAAGCGTAAGACGCAAGAAAAAGTCAGAGGCGGCAAGAAAGCGTAAATATAATTAATATTTAGCGAGTTGAAAATGATGAAAGAAATAAGAAGAAGTTCATGTGCGGACTTCTTCTTTTTTACTGGATAAAATTGTTATTTAATGCTTGTTTTGCTTGTCCCTATCTGCTATAATCTAAAAACATAGAAATTAATTTACAAGGAGATGTCAAAATGAAAGGAAATATTGTTGTTGGACAGTCTGGCGGCCCTACGGCCGTAATCAATTCATCGATTGCAGGAGTTTATGTGCAGGCCAAGAAGCTGGGTGTGGAAAAGGTTTACGGTATGGTGCATGGTATCGAGGGTTTTCTGGAAGATAAATTATGCGACATGGACGAGTATTTCAGCGAGCCGGTCAATGTGGAAATCTTAAAGAGGACGCCTTCCGCATTCTTAGGTTCCTGCCGCTTTAAAATGCCGAAGATTGAAGGGCATGAGGACGTATATGAAAAAGTTTTTGAGATTATGGAAAAACACAACATTGAATGCCTGTTCTATGCGGGCGGCAACGACTCTATGGATACTGTGAAGATGCTGTCTGATTATGCGGCGGCACATGGCAAATCCCAAAGGTTTATGGGTGTGCCAAAGACCATTGACAATGATTTGCCGATTACCGATCACTGCCCGGGCTACGGTTCTGCAGCAAAATATATTGCGGCTTCTCTAAAAGAAGTCATCCGTGACAACGAATCCTTCGGCGCGAAAAAACCGACCGTTTGCATCGTTGAAATCATGGGGCGCAACGCCGGCTGGCTGACTGCTGCCGCAGCGCTTGCAAAAGGAGACGATTGTTCCGGCGCAGACGCAATTTATCTGCCGGAAAAGACGTTTGATATGGATGCGTTTATGGCGAAGGTAAAGGAACTTGCCGAGAAGAAGAGTTCCGTTGTAATCGCCGTATCCGAAGGCGTAAAGATTGCCGACGGACGCTATGTATGCGAAGTTGCAAATGAAAACGTAGCGGTAGATGCATTCGGGCACAAGCAGATGTCCGGAACCGCCGCTTATCTGGCGCAGTTAGTGGCTTCCGAGACAGGTTTAAAAACCCGTGCAATCGAATTTTCGACATTGCAGAGGGCAGCAACCCACCTGGCTTCTTTAACCGATATCAACGAAGCGTTCCAGGCAGGCGCAGACGCGATGAAAGCCGCTGCAGAAGGCGAAACCGGAAAGATGATTATTTTTACAAGGGATGGAGAGGATCCGTACGAGTGCGGCACCAGCCTGTATGATATCCATGAAATTGCCAATGTAGAGCGCCATGTACCGGACGAATGGTTCACAGAGGACGGCACAAACCTGAATGAGAACTATGTGAAATACGCGCGTCCGCTGATTATGGGCGAACTGACGCCTGTATTTGTAGACGGGCTTCCGCGCCATATTGTAATGAAAGAATTATTTGACTAATCGGTCAGATTTTTGCCTGTACCCGGATAGACGCAGTTCCGGGTACAGGCTGTTTTTTGTTTCGCAAGAAACCGCTTGAATCTTTTTGCTTTTGATGATATGATGTTCCGGGAAAATGATTCAGAGAAAAGGAGTTGTTGTTATGAGCCGAAATATCCGTATCGTTCTGTCCGTATCCATATATCTGCTGGGCCTGGCTGCTTCAATCTATGTCGGCGGATGGGTAATGCTGTTAAAACCGGTAAAAGAAACGATAACGGCATATGCCCTTGGCGCCCTGACGATGCCGCAGCTTGTGATTTCAGTTTTGAAGTGTATCTGTTCTATGACGGTCGCAGGGCTAATCTGGTGTTTGGGCTATATGGCAAGCAACCATATATTTGACAGCCGTGATGAATAAATGTATAATCGGGTATTGTGGCGCGGGTTTGAAAACGATTCAGATTCGCGTTATTTTTTATAGTAGTTTTGCGGAAAGGGGCAATCTATGAAAAAAGCAGTGTTTTTTGATATTGACGGTACGTTGTGGGACAGGCAGATGCATGTGCCGGAAAGTACGGTGAATGCAATCCGCAGGTTGAGGGAAAACGGCAGCTATGCGTTTATCTGCAGCGGCAGGACGCGTTCCAACATCAGTACAAAGGAACTTATGGAAGCCGTCGGATTTGACGGGATTATAGCCGGATGCGGTACGCATATTGAATACCAGGGAAAAACGGTTTTTGAAAAGCGTCTGACAAAGGAAGAAGTGAACCGGTTTTTGTCTGTGTCGGCCCGTATGGGGCTTCCGGTGGTTTTGGAAGGTCCAAGCTGTTTGTATGCGGACATTGAGGAATTTCGGGATGATCCGTTTATTCTCCGCTTAAAGGAACTTTTGGGAGAGACATTTTTGTCCCTTATGGAGTTTGAGCATGTCAATAAATTTACGGTAAACTGGAAGAATGGCTCTAAAGAGGAGATTTTGCGGGAATTTTCCGGGGAATATGAACTGATGTTTCATGGGGACACTTATATTGAAGGGGTGCCGAAAGGATTTTCCAAGGCGTCCGGAATCAAGTGGCTCTGTGATTATTTACAGATTGACCGGAAAGACACGTATGCATTTGGAGACAGCGTCAATGATTTGGAAATGCTTAGGTACGTCCAAAACGGAATTGCTATGGGAAATGCGACAGAAGAGGCGAAAAAAGCGGCCGATTATGTGACGGCGACGGTAAACGAGGACGGGATTTACCGGGGATTAAAGCATTTTTCCCTGATTTAGCGTTTCGAGCCGTTCCTTCGGCTGATTTGCGGGCTGAAATGATATCGGGCTTTTAAAGCGCAATTGCAGGCCGGGCAGGATACTGGCTTTCGCAGAGCGCAATCGGGAAGAGAAAATGAATTTTCTAAAAAAAGTATTAAAAAGCCAAAAATCGGTAAAAATATGAAAAAGCGAGAAAAAAAGAGTATATCAAAGGAAAAAAAAGCATATAAAAGAAAGTCATGAAAAAAACCCGCTTGCAGAAATGGGTTGCAAAACATATGATAGGTCTATCGGTTAGCACTCGAAAGATATGAGTGCTAATAACCAGAAAAAAGCAGAAAAATAAGGAGGCATTTGAAATGAAGTTAGTACCTTTAGCAGACAGAGTTGTTTTAAAACAGTTAGAAGCAGAAGAAACAACCAAATCAGGAATCATTTTAACGAGCAAATCCCAGGAGAAGCCGCAGGAAGCAGAAGTTATTGCCGTAGGCCCGGGCGGGATTGTAGACGGAAAAGAAGTTTCCATGCAGGTTACGGTTGGACAAAAGGTAATTTATTCAAAATACGCCGGGACAGAAGTGAAATTAGAAGACGAAGAATATATTATCGTAAAGCAGAACGACATTTTGGCAGTAGTAGAATAAAAAAAGCTTAAAATCAGAAAAGAAAGAGGGAAAACGATCATGGCAAAGGAAATCAAATACGGATCAGAAGCAAGGGCAGCGCTGGGCGCCGGCGTAGATAAACTGGCGGATACAGTTAGCGTAACATTAGGGCCGAAGGGCAGGAACGTCGTACTGGACAAATCGTTCGGCGCTCCGCTGATTACCAACGACGGCGTTACGATTGCAAAAGAAATCGAATTAGAGGACGCATTTGAAAACATGGGCGCACAGCTTGTCAAAGAAGTTGCGACCAAGACAAACGACGTAGCCGGAGACGGTACGACTACCGCAACCGTGCTGACACAGGCGATGGTGCATGAAGGCATGAAGAATCTGGAGGCAGGCGCGAACCCAATCGTACTGCGCAGGGGTATGAAGAAAGCGACAGACGTTGCGGTAGAAGCGTTAAAGGCCATGAGCCAGAAAGTAAAAGGCAAAGATCAGATTGCAAAGGTAGCCGCTATTTCCGCAGGCGACGACGAAGTCGGCACACTGGTATCCGATGCAATGGAAAAAGTGACCAACGACGGCGTAATTACGATTGAAGAGTCCAAAACCATGCAGACCGAACTGGATCTGGTGGAAGGAATGCAGTTTGACCGCGGTTATGTTTCCGCTTATATGTGCACCGACATGGATAAGATGGAAGCGGCTTTAGACGATCCGTATATTTTAATTACCGATAAGAAAATTTCAAATATCCAGGAAATCCTTCCGTTGTTAGAGCAGGTCGTACAGAGCGGCGCGCGGCTTTTAATTATTGCGGAGGATATTGAAGGCGAAGCGCTGACGACTTTAATTGTCAACAAGCTGCGCGGTACCTTCAACGTGGTAGCCGTAAAAGCGCCGGGCTATGGCGACAGGCGAAAAGCAATGCTTGAGGATATCGCAATCTTAACCGGCGGACAGGTGATTTCCGAAGAGCTGGGCTTAGAATTAAAAGATACGACAATGGATCAGCTGGGACGCGCGAAATCCGTTAAGGTTCAGAAAGAAAATACGGTTATCGTAGACGGCGAAGGCGACAAGGAAGCAATCAAAGCCAGGATTGCCCAGATCCGCGGACAGATTGAGGAAACCACATCCGAGTTTGACAAGGAGAAATTACAGGAGCGTCTTGCAAAGCTGGCAGGGGGCGTAGCCGTTATCCGTGTCGGCGCTGCAACCGAAACCGAGATGAAAGAAGCTAAGCTTCGTATGGAAGACGCGTTAAACGCAACCAGAGCGGCCGTAGAAGAAGGCATTATCGCAGGCGGCGGTTCCGCTTACATCCACGCTTCCAAGAAGGTTGCCGATTTTGCAGAGACATTAGACGGCGACGAAAAGACCGGAGCAAAAGTGATCTTAAAGGCGCTTGAGTCCCCGCTTTATTATATCGCTGCAAACGCAGGGTTAGAGGGAGCCGTCATCATTAATAAAGTAAAAGAAGCGGAAGCGGGAGTCGGATTTGACGTAACCTGTGAAGCCTATACAGATATGGTGGAAAGCGGTATCCTGGATCCGGTGAAGGTGACAAGGAGCGCATTGCAGAATGCAACGTCTGTGGCGTCTACGCTTTTGACGACAGAATCAGCTGTTGCGAATATTAAAGAAGATACGCCGGCTATGCCGGCAGGCGGCGCCGGAATGGGCGGCATGATGTAATAAATAAGAAAAACTGCTGCAGGATCTTACGGTTCTGCAGCGTTTTTTGTTTCCGGAGCGCGCCGCCTGAAAGCGGCAAAACAGAGGGCTTTTGCCGTAAGGCAGCTTTAAATAGGCCGGATTCGTTACTGTGAATGCCATGGGTGTGAATAGTAACGGCAGAGGCCCAGGCATGATTTAGAATTTGTAGTGGCAATCGTCTCCAAAGTATGATACAATCAGACTGCCATGAACGAAACAGGAGGGATTTGATGGGAAAAGTCGCGATTATTTCAGACAGTAACAGCGGTATAATACAAAAGCAGGCGAAAGAACTTGGCGTCCACATATTGCCGATGCCATTTTTTATTGATGATGAAACCTATTATGAGGATATAAACCTGACGCAGGAGCAGTTTTACCAGAAGTTAAAAGACGGGTGTGATATTTCCACTTCCATGCCTTCCGTGGGAAGCGTTACCGATTTGTGGGATGAGCTTTTGCAGGAATACGATGAAATTGTGCATATACCAATGTCGAGCGGGCTAAGCAGTTCCTGTGAGACGGCGCTTATGCTGGCGCAGGATTACGAAGGCAAAGTTTTTGTGGTGAATAACCAGAGGATTTCCGTAACGCAGAAGCAGTCGGTTCTCGACGCGCTCGCTCTGTCAAAGCAGGGGCGTACGGCGTCAGAAATCAAAGATATTCTGGAGAGGGAGAAATGGGAATCCTCTATTTATATTATGGTAGATACCCTGACATATTTAAAGAAGGGCGGCAGGATTACCCCGGCTGCAGCGGCGCTTG
>CAJTLD010000148.1:0-273 GCA_910577065.1 uncultured Lachnospiraceae bacterium
GGGAGCGGGTTCCTTTCCGACAGCCCGTGTAGATGTAAAAGTTAGAAAAAACGAGTAAAACTAAGAACCGGATAGAATCCTTTCGTTTTAGGTTTCTATACTGGCGGGGACAGGTCAAACTTTAAATGGGCCGGATTCTGTAACAGTGAAGCCGAAAAGCTGAACTGTTGCGTTTCTCCAAATTTTATCGTCCCGTCCCTTGCCCTTCCTTTGGATATACAGTATAATATTCCTCACAAAAAACCGGAAAGGAAGCGATGCATTTGAAACAAT
>CAJTLD010000148.1:287-1469 GCA_910577065.1 uncultured Lachnospiraceae bacterium
CTGCAACCTGGCATGGGCGCTCGCCGTTCTGCTCGCCATTGTTTTCCTTTTACCAAAGCTGCTCATTTTTTTCATGCCGTTCGTCATCGGCTTTATCCTCTCTCTGATTGCCAACCCGCTCGTGCGGTTTTTAGAAAAAAAGCTGAAAATCAAGCGCAAATACGGCTCCATGCTGATTATAGTTTTTGTCATTGCGGCCGTGGTGCTTTTGTGTTATGGTGTGGGTATGGCTCTCGCGGTCGGCCTGCGCGGCTTTGTCGACTATATGCCGACCATGTTTGCAAACGCAGGCATTGAAATTACCGCGGCAGTCGATCGCTTCGAGGAGGTCATCCGCAAAATCCCCCTGTTAAAGGACGCCGAAATCGGACAGTTCGGCGAAAAAATCACGGAACTGCTCGGCAGCCTTGTGGCCGGCGAAGACAGCTTTCCCATTTCGGCAATCAGCGGGTTTGCAAAAAGCCTTCCGACGCTCTTAGTCAACAGCGTTATGGGCTTTCTGGCCACTTATTTTTTTATTGCCGATCGGGAAAAACTCGAAAAAATGGTTCTAAAGCACCTGTCCGAATCGTTCCGCGACAAAACCATGCAGATGTACGGACATATTTTAAAAGCCGTCGGCGGTTATTTCCAGGCGCAGTTTAAAATTATGGGCGTTATTTACGTGGTAATTACGGTCGGGCTGATTCTGTTAAAGGTAAATTATGCGTGGCTGATTGGCTTTGGAATTGCATTTTTGGATATGCTCCCCGTTTTTGGGACGGGGACGGTTTTAACGCCCTGGGCGATTATCAAATTCCTTTCGGGCAATTACGGCATGGCAGCCGGGATGCTGATCCTGTATGTCGTATCCCTTTTGGTGCACCAGCTGATCCAGCCGAAATTAATCGGCCAGTCCATTGGGTTAAATACGTTTGCCACGCTGTTTTTTATGTATATCGGCTACCAGTATTCCGGCGTGATTGGGATGATTATTGCAATCCCGGTCGGAATGCTTTTGATTAATTTTTACCAGGCGGGCGCTTTTGATTCGATCCTGTGGTGTTTTAAGGAAATTGCAAAAGATTTTAACGACTTTCGGCGGATTACGAAACGATAGGGAGAAACTTTTATGAGCAGACTGCAAATCAGAAATTCCCTGCTGCTGTTTTTAGCGGCGGTCATCTGGGGCTGTGCGTTCGC
>CAJTLD010000148.1:1486-6079 GCA_910577065.1 uncultured Lachnospiraceae bacterium
GAATGGAGTATATTGAACCGTTTACGTTTACCACGACCCGTTCGTTTATCGGAAGCTTTGTTTTGCTTCCCTGCATTTATATCTTAGGAAAAAAGAAGCCTTCTGCCGCGCAAAAACAAGCAGAAGACAAAAAAGAACTGCGAAAAGCCGGCATTCTCTGCGGCGTCATTATCTGCGTCGCCGTCAACTTACAGCAGATTGCCCTGCTTTCCGCAGGCGTTGGCAAATCCGGGTTTCTGACGGCGCTGTATATTGTGATCGTCCCCTTAATCGGTATCTTTATCGGAAGACGGCCAGGCAAAAAGCTATGCCTGGCCGTTGTGTGCGCAGTCGCCGGAATGTACCTGCTGTGCATGAAATCCGGCAGCTTCTCCTTAGAATTTGCCGATGTCCTGCTGCTTTTGTGCGCAGCCGTGTTTTCCGTACATATTATGGTGGTGGATTATTATACCAAACGGGTGGACGGCGTAAAATTGTCCTGCATCCAGTTTTTTATCTGCGGCGCGCTTTCCGCCGTCCCGATGCTTATGTTTGAATCGCCTTCTTTTTCCGCCATCTGCACGGCGTGGGCGCCTGTGCTGTACACCGGGGCGCTTTCCACGGGCGTGGCGTATACGCTGCAGATTGTCGGACAGAACGGCTTAAACCCGGTCGTTGCGTCGCTTTTGATGAGCCTGGAATCGGTGGTTTCCGCGCTTGCGGGATGGCTGATTTTGGGACAGGCGCTCTCCGCGCGGGAACTGGCCGGATGCGCGGTGATGTTTGCGGCGATTATATTAGCGCAGCTTCCGGATTAAGCCGAAAAGAACTTATCCACTTCCTTTTTCACCAGTTCCGGCGAAAGCGACTTGGACAAATATCCCTGCGGCTTAAGCTCCAGCACCTTTCTGACGCTTTCTTTATCGACCCTGCTTGTCAGAAAGATAACCGGAATATCTGCAAATCCTTGTTCGGAACGGATCATTTCCAAAATCTGGCTTCCGTTGCAGACAGGCATTTCATAATCCAAAAGAACCAGATCCGGCCGGTCTAGCGTAATGCTCCGGAATGCAGACAGGCCGGACGTTGCCGTCAGGACTTCATAGTCGCTGCCGAGTATCTGCCGCATTGCCACAAGCATAAAATCCGAATCGTCTACGACAAGCACTTTCTTTTTGCCGTTTACCGCCGTTTTTTCGGCTCTATTTCGGCTTAAATATTTTTCCACCTTCGCCATTGCATTTTCCGTAATAATTGAAACTCCATCCTCATTTGCAAGCAAATCGCCTGTCGCCATGCAAAAGGCAAAATAACCTTTTCCGGTATCAAACAGCAGGCTGAACTGCGGGCTGTGCTTTTCAAATACCTTCCGGAACTGATCATACGTCAAAAGCTGTTCTTCTTTTACATCCGCATGCGAAAGAGCCGGAAAATGCGCCTTGATATGCTCCACAAACTGCCTTGCGGTATACCGGGCGACATTCATCAGCATCACGTTTACCGTCTTGGCTTTTGTTTCCATCATGCTGCCGATGGTATTCATCAAAAGCTGTTCCTCAAATACCAGCAGAAACTCCCATTTCTTTTTTTCTTTCGTGTTGTAAATCAGACGGTAATATATTCCGTTCCCAAACTTTTCCCCGCCGTAGCAGTTGCTGATCAGCCTTGAATTGAGCCGGAACATACTGTGCAGCTGGCTGATAATATCCTGCCCCATCACCGCCTGCTCTTCCTCCGGCAAAAGATTCTCCCACTGCTTTATCGTTTCCCCGCTGACAATCGCCTGATCTTCCGTCAGAGTGTGACCGACCAGCCATCCTGCGCATACGCCCAGAAAATGGTCGACGGCAAGTTCGGAATAATCTGTCAGCTCCAGTTCTTTTTCCAGAGCCGGCAGCGTCACTTCCCGAAAGTTATCATGGATGCGCTTATGCATTCCAAATCCCGCGTAATCAACCGAAACCATATACTCTTCTTCATCTTTAAAATGCGCAAACGCATGATCCTTAAAATATTTCACTGCTTCCTGGCAAACCCACTGGCTTTTCTTTTCCTGCTGCCCAAAATCAAACAGCTTATTCAAAATACGGAACAGTTTTCTATGTTCCTTGTCAATAATATTTACGCCAATGTTATACCGGTCATTCCATACCAATTGATTTCCCATAGATTCTCTCCTTTATATTTTTTATATCTGAAGCTTCTCTGCATACAGGTATTTTTTCACTGCGTTTTGGAGGCAGAGAACTGTGAAAAACGCTATTCTATTATAGCAAATAGCCGCAGATTCTCCCTTCCAATTTTACGCATAAAACGCCTGTTTTTTCGCAGAAGCAAGCTGATATCATATCCCCTCTTTACATTTCTTTAAAATAGTGTATAATGCTCACTCAAAGCGTATTTTTCCCGTAGGAATGCGCAGAACAATGCGGCGTAAAAAGGAGTAAACAAAAAATGAAGCTTGTAATATGTGACGATAATTTAGAAGATCTCGCCAAATTGAAACGATTGCTGCAGATATACCGCCGGCGTTGCCCGGATATCCGGATTGAAACAGAACTGTTTTCCGACGCCGCGCCGCTGCTTCAGCAAATACGGCGGGAAGAACCTGCGGATATTTATATTCTGGATATTCTGCTGTCCGATCTGACCGGCATTGATTTGGGGACTGAAATCCGCAAAAAAAACGGCAAAAGCGTCATTATCTATGTTACGTCATCCGACAGCTTCGCCCTTGATGCCTATAATATCTTTGCGGCAAGGTATCTATTAAAGCCTGTGGACGAAAACAGATTTTTTGAAACTATGGATTATGCCCTGTTTAATTCAGGCACAAAAACGCAGCTCGTCTATCTGGTCAAAACCAAAAACGGCTTAGAATCCATCCCTTACCCTGAGATAGAATACATCGAAAACTGTTCCAGAAAGCTGGAAATCCATCTGGTAAATAAAGATAAAATCACGAGCATTTATATGCGCCAATCTTTTGAAGAGGAAACAAAGGAACTTTTAACCGCCAAAAACTTTATTTACGTCCACAAGTCTTTTTTAATTAACTTAAACTGTGTCAGAAAGCTAAGCCAAAGCCATCTTGTGATGAACAGCGGCGCAAGCATCCCGGTCAGCAGGAAAAGGATCCCGGACGTGAAGAAAGAATATCTTCTGTTTGTTTCGGGACAATACCATTAAGGAGGCCGTATGAATTACTTTACCCTGATCTCTTATGCCATTAGCCATTTTTTCCTGATGCTGTTTATATATCTGTTCATTGTGCACCGCTATTCGGAGCTGATAACCGGAGCCATCTGCTTTTTTTCATTTTTTGCACTAAATATGCTTGATCTTTTCAAACTGATCTTTTTTCCGGACAGCGGCCTGTGTTATGTCGTCGTTACGATCCTGCAAATTATCCTAACCCAGTCTACGGCCATTTTTACCTCCAAAGAAAAAAGCTGCCAGGCTTTGTTTGTAGGGCTAAGCGCTTCAAGCTATGTGATCGCCGGAGCCGTTTTCGCCGCGATTGTTAAAATATACACTGGCAGCACACTTCTCGCATTAACCGGAAGCTTTGCCGTACACCTTGCCATTTTGCTTCTTTTATCCATCCATATCCGGGAAATATGCTTAAACTTCCAGAAAAAAAGCCAAGAGAAAAACTGCTGGGAGCTCTGCCTGATTCCGGTATTTTTTTACTGCAGTTTTTCCTTTATCGGCTTTTTTCCACATACGCTTTATGAATATCCTCAAAATATCCCCGGCGTCGTTTTTATTATTATAACGATGTTTGTATCCTACGTCGCCGTAATGCGTTATCTGGAAAGCGAGTCCAAAAGAAGCGCTATTTATTGGGAAAATATGCTTCAGAAATCTTATATCCAGGGCCTTAAAGATCGGCATTACCAGGTGAAACAGGCGGAACAGAACCTAAAAATACTGCACCACGATATCCGGCATTATTCCAGAATCATAGATTCCCTGTTAGAGCAGAAAAACTACGAAAAAATCAAAGAGGTAAACGGGCATATCAGCCAAATGGCGGAAAAAAACAAAGTGACGGAATATTGCGGCAACCTCATTGTAAATACCATTCTTTCCAATATGATGGCAAAAGCCCGTTCGCTGGATATTACGGTAAACCTCGACGCCAGGATACCCAAAAAGCTGCCTGTCAACGACTATGAGCTTACCCTCGTTATCGCAAACTTATTTGAAAACGCCATTCAGTGCGTGAAACGCTTTGAAAAAGAGAAACGATATATTGAAGTGAAAATTTACTACTTAGACGGCCAGCTGTTTATCCAGACAAGGAACCATTACAAAGGGGAAATTCTGCTTGATGCCGCAACGGGGCTTCCCAAAAGTATGAAGAACAAAAATCATGGGCTGGGAATGCAAAGCATACTGGCTTTTTCGGAAAAAATAAACGGCACAGTGGGATGTTACCTGGACGGCGGGATGTTTCAGATTATTTTAGTTGCCAATTTTTAGGTAATTTTTTTGGCAGGGTGAAACTTTTTTGGCGGATATCAAAGTATGCGCTGTAGTACAAAAGCACGCCTTAGTACTACAGCGAACTTTTTGAAAGCATAGTTTTCCTGTGAGAAAGATATGCAC
>CAJTLD010000149.1:0-5518 GCA_910577065.1 uncultured Lachnospiraceae bacterium
CCCACAGATACACAAGGCCAGCATGCCCCAGATTTGTTTCACTCTTCTTTGTCTCGGCGTAAGTTTCGCAACATCCATAAAAATTTCTCCTTTTTTAATTTAGCTTTTCATTTGATTATCATGGAATATTTTTTCCGAATGGAAAAAGACGTCCTTACCGGACAAATAAATGCCGTTTCTGAATTGAAACAAAATCGTATAAAAATGAAAACAAAATTTGGGATCTTTCCTGAAATAAAAGATAAATAGATTTAAAAGACATTTTTAGTATACACCATAATCCGCAGTTTGTAAATACTTTTTTCAAAAATTTGCACAATGTATATTATTACACAAAAAACCTGCCGTACGAAGCAACATAACCTCGTACGGCAGATCCGTTTTGTTCCAATACAAAATTTTATTCCCGGCGCAGCGCCTCTATCGGATTCAGGTTCGCCGCCTTATACGACGGCAGCATCCCAAATACGATTCCAATCAGCATGGAAAATACAACCGATCCGATCGCCGCCGGAACACTGATTGCTACCGGCATTTCGCTTACTCTCGAAATAACCTCCGCCAGCACAATGCCGGATACCACGCCTAAGATTCCTCCCATGCTCGTCAGCACTGCGGCCTCTGTCAGAAACTGCCCTAAGATATTGGATCTTCTGGCCCCGATGGCCTTTTTCAGCCCGATTTCCTGCGTACGCTCCGTCACGGATACCAGCATAATATTCATAACGCCGATACCGCCGACAATCAGCGAAATCCCCGCAATCCAAATCAGCATACTGTTCGTGGACTTTCCAAGTTCCTGAATCTGCCTTGCCTGTTCCAGCAAATCCTCCGCCTTGTACTTTATCGTATCGTCGCCGGTATTCAAATACCCGTTTAAAATAGACGCCCCTTCTTTTCCTGCATTCGTCATATCATCCGTCGAGGAAACCTTGATTACAAGGTTCTGCGGTTCGTCAAACTGATAGATAATAGGCCATGTCGAATCCGGCACATATACCTTGCCGGAAGAATCCTGCGAATATGTGTAATAATCCTCGATACTGTTGATCACCGGCTCAAATTCTTTGGATTTTGCCACCACGCCGATTACAATATAGGGTTCTTTCTTGATTTCAATCGTTTTGCCAAGAGGATCTTCCCCCTGAAACAGCGCGTCAGAAGAAGCTTTATCAAGCAGCGCGACTTTGTGGTATTCCTTAAAATCCCGTTCCGTAAAGCCGCGCCCTTTCTGGATAATAAAGTTGCAGGTATTAAAATAATTCCTGTCAACCCCGACAATATGCCCTCCGGATAACGCGGTATTTAAATAGTACACGCCGTTGTAATCCTGACGTGAAAGATAAAGGGAGGCATCCTCCACATGATCAATGTCCCTGATCTGTTTTAACACGTCATTGCTTATTACCGGGACGCCCGCCGGGACGCCTTCATACCCCATCTCGTATGTCCAGTCGCCCTGATACAGGGCGATTTCTACCGTATTGTCCCCTGAACCAATCAGGTTTTCTTTAATCTGTTCATTGGTACCCTGAATGGTGGACACAATGGCAATAATAGCCGCAATACCGATAATAATTCCCAGCATGGTCAGGAAGGAACGCATTTTGTGGGACCAGATCCCTTTAAACGATAACCGAATATTCTCAAACATAATTTAATCCTTCCCCCTTAATTTTCCGCATCCACTGCTTTGATACCTTCCTTTGCGGTTTTCCCGTAAGGAAACGCGATACGGTCTGTTTCCGCAAGCCCCGATTTTATCTCAATGGCGGAACCGTAAACCGTTCTTCCGGTTTGGATATAGTGTTTTTCCAGCCGATCCTCGGCGCCTGCCTTTAATACGTAATATCTGCCGTTTTCTTCCCTTACATAAGCCTTGTCAATAAAAAGCGAATTGGTCTCTTCCTGATTGGCCGTCGGGGTTATGGATAATTCCAAATAATCACCGTTATTTAAACCTTCGGGATTATCAATATACGCCAAAAACGTATAGTAAGATACATTGGGGTTGCCCTCTCCATAATATCCGCCGTTTCCTTCCGAAGGATATTCGGAAATCTCTGTAATCGTCGCCATATACACCTGCCCGTTTGTCCAGGAATTTGCGGATATCTCCTGGCCGACTTCAATCTGATCCAACATCAGTTCGCTGATCGTCCCCTCAATATACATTCCTTCCGCACCCGTGACTTCAACAAAAGCAGAACCGTCCATCGGCGGATTTTCCGGATCGCCCGCCGTCTTTATGACGCCGTTTATCGTTGCAAGTACGGATGCCGATTCCTGCTCTTTTTTGAGTTTCTGCAGTTCAATATCCGATTTCTTTTTGTCTACGTTCAGTTTTTTGATCTCATTTTCTTTTTCCGCAATCTCTTTACGCAGTTCGTCCGCCGTATAAGTCGGCTCATCCGACTCTTTTTCTGTCGTCTGCGTATCCTTCTTTTCGGTAGTCTCTTCCGTTTCTTCTTCTAAAACAACATCTTCCTCTAACTGCTCCTGCGTGGCAACCGCCCATTTCGAATCCTTGTCCACTGCCGACTTCTCTCCTCCGTTTACGGTCCAGCAGCTGATCAAAGTGCCTTCGGACAAACTGTTCCCGCTCCAGATTTCAAACGCGGCAACCTGCTCTTTTTTTACCAGGAGGTTTAAATATTCTCCCGTCACATAACACTCCGGCGTGCAGAGGAAACGGTACGGCTTATCCGGCGTCCCCTTTCCCTCGTAAGGCTTCGCCGTTTTGTCAATATAATTATAAGCGTCGCCGTCTTTCTTTTGTACCTGCATAACTACTACAGACGACGGTTTTTTCTTTTGAACCGTCGTCTTATTCGTTGACGTACTGGGTTTGGACGAAGCCGGTTGATTGGAGGTTGTGGACGACACCGGCGTAATCTTTTTTAATTTTTCCAGATCGCGCTCAGCTAACTTAATATCGTTTTCAATCCCCTGCAGTTCCAGCTGCTCCATTTCAATCTGAAGCTGCACATCCGTGGTATCATATACCAGAAGAACATCCCCGATACTGACCGAATCCCCTTCCGACACCTTTAGTTCCGCAACCGTTTTATCGTCCGTATAAACAGACTGGACATAGTCGTTGGCCACATATCCCACGCTGGTCATATTGTCGCCCCAGTATCCCCAGTTCAAGCTTGAAACCGCCCTTACTTCCGCCTGCATGTTTTCACTGCGGTAATTTTTATATGCAAAAAGCCCTCCGGCCGCGACGCCGCCAATCACAGCCAGTACAACCAGCAGGATTATGGCTTTCTTAATCTTCTTTTTTTTCAAGGTGAACCCCCTCTCCTGTTTCTTCAGAAATCTCACCGTCTATGATATTGTAAACCCGTTTTGCATGTCCGGCTATTTTTTTGTCATGCGTAATCATTACGATTGTAACGCCTTCTTCGTTTAGCTTCTCAAACAGTTCCATAATCTGCGCGCCCGATTTGGAATCAAGGGCCCCCGTAGGCTCGTCGGCCAGCAGGATTTTCGGGCTGTTTACCATAGCCCGCGCAATTGCGACACGCTGCTTCTGCCCGCCGGATAACTGCGTCGGCATAAACGTCGCCCGGTCTTCTAAGCCCACCCTTGCAAGAGCCTTTAACGCGCGCTCTTTTCTCTCTTTTTTCTTTATGCCGGCGTAACTTAGCGGCAAAGAGACATTTTCAAGCGCGGTTTCCCTCGGCATCAAATGGAAACTCTGAAATACAAACCCGATGCTGTTTAACCGTACGTTGGAAAGCTCTTTGTCTTTTAGCGCTAACACATCGGTTCCCGCCAGAAAAAACTCCCCGGAAGTAGGCCGGTCCAGGCAGCCGATAATATTCATCAATGTCGTTTTTCCGGAGCCGGACGGCCCCATAATCGCTACATATTCTCCTTCTTCGACCTGCAGCGTAACATCCTTTAATACCGGGACTACCAGTTTATCCTGATTGTAATCTTTAAAAATATTTTTCAAATCCAGTATCATGCATACACCCCCGGCTATTCTCCGTCGCTTTCATCATCCAAATCCGAATCATCCGAATCCGAATCGTTCATTTCAAAATCGTCTATATCCAGGTTATCCAAATCCAGGCCGTCCATATCCGAACCGTCCGTATCCCAGCCGTCCATATCCGAACCATCCATATCCGAACCGTCCATATCCCAGTTATCCATATCATCCATATATTCGGTTTCGCCAAGCGCCTCCGTTCCATCCTGGTTATAAAGCCCGGAAGAATAATCCACATCTTCCATATCCGTCACAGTCTGTACGCCTTCATACAGCCCTTCCATCGGCCATGCAATCAAATCGTCCTCCGTCAGTCCGGATAATATCTCATATTCATCCAGAATTTCGTCGTACTCACCCAGTTCCACGGTACGCTTTTCCAGCTTCCCGCTGCCGTTGTCCGCCCATACATACGCAGGACCGTCCGCCTGCGGCTCCATGCCTTCTTCCGGTTCCAGATAACGTTCCGTATCCTCCATGCCAAAATCAAATTCCTCCATATCCAAAGGCATTTCGGTATCTTCCAGCCCAAATCCGCTCATATCCAGATCCATAGAAGCTTCCGTACTCTCCAAAAAATCTTCTCCGTTATTCTCCATACCTTCACGCACAATATAACCGCTGTAGAGCCAGATTCCTTCTTTTGGTTCCGACTGCCCTTCGTCCAATTCGATCAGGACATGCTGCCCTAACATCAGGCCGTCCGCATCATCCATAACCACATAAAACGGGTACTTACTCGAAACAGACGCGTTATCCGAGCTGCCTGACATATCCATATCGTCCTGATCTGTGCTTGGCTCTCCGGTATCCAGGCTGTCAATCATCCCCGTCCAGGTTTCCTCTTCGTCAACCCGGGAACGTACAATTACATTTGCCCCGCTTGAAATCATTCCTACGTTCTGTTCGTTTGCCAGGCCCTGTATCCGGTACTCTCCGGTTGAAAGAATTGTCATAAATGCGGACGACTCTTCCTCCGGCTTATTTCCGTCGTTGATCGTTTTAATAACGCCTGACGCCGTACTCGTCACCTGTGAGTTGTCAACCTTCTTCTGAATTTTATCCATTTCCAGTTTTTTACTGGACTTTTCATATTCCGCCTGCTTAATCTGCGTTTCAATCGTCTGGATCTGCGTCGTATATTCAAACTTGTCGCCTTCTGCAGCAGCCTTACGTTCCTTATCCAATTCCTGAATCTGATTCCTGAAATTACTAATTTCAATATCCTGATTCTCAAGTTCCAGCTTGGCCTGTTCCAGTTCCATTTTTAAATCTTCGGTATCATATGTAAACAAAGGCGTGCCTTCCGTCACTTCATCCCCGACTTCGACCAACACTTCGCTGACAGTACGTTCCGAATCTGCATTGACTTCCACCGTCTTCTGCGGCTGCACAACACCGGAAAACCGGTTCTGCGTCCCCGTTGCAAGCCCCATAATCGCAGACACCTTCTGTACGTACACTCTGTCTTTGCTGTCCTTCCCATTATTCCCCATAAAATACCAGATTCCC
>CAJTLD010000149.1:5585-5820 GCA_910577065.1 uncultured Lachnospiraceae bacterium
CCTAGCCTCCTGTTTCGCATTCCAAACATTCTACGGTATCCTGTCCCGTGAAACCTCCCATAAACAAAAAAGATGGTTACCAAAGACATAACGTCCGTCTCCATCTTACCATTATCTATTTGCAAATACAAATTAATTTTTTTAAATTTTCCTTAATATTATAAAACAAATAATGGCTTATAATCAATAATTTTGGTATTCTTTGCCACCAATACCGCTCCGTCTTAAAGCCGAC
>CAJTLD010000150.1:0-1451 GCA_910577065.1 uncultured Lachnospiraceae bacterium
TGTTGTGCTATAATGGGATACATCATGTTAGCGCATACCCGCCCCGCCCATGTACCGGCCGGCGGCAGGAAGCGCGCCTTACGGCAAATTAAAAAAAGGAGTGAATCAAAATGGCTGATGGAACCACAACACAGGCAAACGAACCAACCGAAACCATGGAAGATTACAAAAAAGAGCTGGAATCTTCCTTCCGCAAACTATCCGTAGGGGATATTATCAGCGGAACCGTAATTTCCGTCACAGAAGAAGACGTCACGCTGGATTTAAAATACTACGCTTCCGGCATTATCAAAGCGGCGGATTTCAGTGACGAACCGGGCTTTACCCTTTTAGATTCCGTACATACGGGCGATACGGTGGATGCCACCATTATTCGTATGGACGATGGGGAAGGCAACTTGCTGCTTTCCAAAAAGCAGGCAAACGATGTGCTTGCATGGGATAAGTTAAACCAATATTTAGAAGACGAATCCACTTTAACCGTGCGCATCAAAGGCATTGTCCCAAGCGGCGTTATCGCTTATCTGGATGGCATCCGCGGTTTCATCCCGGCGTCCCATTTAAGCCTTAATTACGTAGAAGACTGTAACCCGTGGCTTGGCAAAGATATCGACGTGCGCGTTATTACAGTGGATAAGAGCAAAAAGAAACTGGTGCTGTCCGCCAGGGCAGTTGCCCGCGAAAAGGCCGAAGAGGAGCATAACCACAAAATTTCCATGCTTGTTCCCGGCTCGGTTGTGGAAGGCACGGTTGAGAGCCTGATGCCGTATGGCGCCTTTGTCAATATCGGCGACGGATTGAGCGGCCTGGTGCATATTTCACAAATCAGCATCCGGCGTATCAAGTCCCCGAAAGAAGTACTGGAACCCGGACAAAAAGTAACCGCTAAAATTTTAAACACAAACGATAACAAGATCAGCTTAAGTATGCGTGCGTTGGAAGAAACGTCGGCAGAACCGGACGAGGAAGATTCTGCTCCTGCCGAAGAGTATATTTCACACGAAACGGCGTCTACCAATCTGGGTTCTTTGCTTGCCAACATAAAGCTGGATTCTTAATTCGGATATTTACCTCGCCCGGCCTGCGGTCATGTTATAGAATGGAATGAAGGCCGGTTAAACCGGGCCGTCCGGCGCGGCCCGGTTTTTTACGCGGAATAATACGACGGCTGCGGCTGCGGCTCCAATGAGCACCCCAGCAAGCACATCCGTCGGATAGTGAACGCCGACATATAAACGTGACAGGCAGATCAGGATACCTAACGCCAAAAGAGGGACGCCCGCTCTTTTGGGCAGCATAAAAAATAAAACCAGGGACGCCGCTGCGGAACAGGTGGAATGTCCCGAAGGAAAAGAAAAATCGGACGGTTTTACGCCAAGCATTTCAAGTCCTTCAATCACTTCATACGGGCGGATACGGGCTACTACATTTTTAATGCACACGTTTGTTAT
>CAJTLD010000150.1:1470-5818 GCA_910577065.1 uncultured Lachnospiraceae bacterium
CCGCCGCAAATCCTGAAATACCGACTTTGCGGTACCGCGGAAACAGCATTAGCGCCGCCAAAAGCAAAAGCCAAAACCAGCCCGCATTCCCAAGGCTGCTGATAAAAACCACCACCGGATCCAGAAATTCCGTACGGATGTGCTCTTGTATCCACAACAGGATATTTCCGTCCAACTGCATCAACCAATCCATGTCATTTCCTCTCTGCTATTCAAATAATGGTGTGGAAAAATAGCGTTCCGCCGTATCCGGAAGCACCGTTACAACTGTTTTGCCGGCGCCTAATTTTTGCGCCATTTTCAACGCGGCCGCTACGTTCGTCCCGCTCGAAATCCCGCACATAATCCCTTCAAAACGCGCCAGATCTTTCGCCGTCTGTATGGCCTCTTCGTCGGTTACAATATAAATATCCTCATAAATCTGCTGATTTAAAATCTGCGGGATAACGCCGTCGCCAATTCCCATCTGAAGATGCGTGCCAATTGTGCCGCCTGCTAAAATTGCCGCATTTTCCGGCTCTACCGCCCAGATTAAGATATCCGGGTTCTGCGCTTTTAACACTTCCCCAATCCCGGTAATCGTACCTCCCGTACCGATTCCGGAACAAAAACCATGAATAGGCCCCGCCACCTGCTCTAAGATTTCAAGCGCGGTATGATGCTTGTGCGCCCGGATATTATTGGGGTTTTCAAACTGCTGCGGAACGAATACATCCGGATTTTCGGCCGCCATACGCAGCGCCTCTTTTAAACATTCGTCTATGCATTCCCCGATATTGCCTGCGTCGTGAATCAGCCGTACTTCGGCCCCGTAATGCCGTACCAACAGCCGGCGTTCTTCGCTGACAGAATCCGGCATAATAATCACCGTCTTATAACCGCGCACAGCGCCGACTAACGCAAGGCCAATACCCTGGTTGCCGCTTGTAGGCTCTACGATTATGGTGTCCTTATGTATTATACCCTGCTTTTCGGCCGCCAGAATCATATTATAAGCCGTCCTTGTTTTAATGGAACCGCCGACGTTTAACCCTTCAAATTTTACCAGGACTTCAGCGCTGCTAGGGTCATTCATTTTGTTCAGACGCACAATCGGCGTATGTCCGATTGCTTCAAGTACGTTATCGTATATCATATATTTTACCCGTCCAATCTTTTTCATTCATGTGTTTAATTTTAAACACACTCTGGTTCAAGGATAAAGGATCCCGTTTCAGTTTGCAAGTTTTTTCTGCCGGATGCGTTAAAATGCACTTTTACATCATATATTTAAATTAAGAACTGACCTGGAGCATACCTATGCAATTTTTGCAATTTATTTCCCAAGCAATCATCCCAATTGTCATTTTTTTAATTGTGGCTTACGGACTTTTAAACCGCCAAAATGTTTACCAGGATTTTTTAAAAGGCGCAAAGGACGGCTTTTCTACCGTTATTTCTATTTTTCCCACTTTAGTTGGGCTGATGACCGCCGTCGGTATCCTGCGCGCATCCGGTTTTTTGGATTTTTTGTCGGAACTCTTAAAACGGATCGCCGGACCACTGCATTTTCCTGCAGAACTGATTCCCGTATCCGTCGTTAAAATGTTTTCTTCCTCGGCTGCAACCGGGCTGCTGTTAGATTTATTTAAAACACACGGCACAGATTCTTTTCTGGGACTTTGCGCTTCTATTATGATGAGCTGTACGGAAACGATTTTTTATACTATGAGTATCTATTTTATGCATGTCCATATTAAAAAAACGCGTTTTACACTTTCCGGCGCGCTGTTCGCTACGGCCTTTGGCATAGCGGCAAGTATTTTTCTGGCCTCTTCGATGGTATGATTTTTTGCACGCAAAAACGGGAGCGCATATGCCGCCTCCCGTTTTCCGCTGTTTTTATAATACTTTGGAAAGAAAATCTTTCTGTCTGGGATTTTGGGGATTTTCAAAAAATTCACCGGGCGTATTTTCTTCCATGATAATCCCTTCGTCTACAAACAGCACCTTGCTGCCGACTTCGCGTGCAAAACCCATTTCATGCGTTACGACAACCATTGTCATACCGTCGTCTGCAAGTTCTTTCATTACGTCTAATACTTCGCCGACCATCTCCGGATCCAGGGCGGACGTCGGCTCGTCAAACAGCATAACCTTTGGATTCATGGCGAGAGAACGCACAATGGCAATCCTCTGCCTCTGGCCGCCGGAAAGCTGCGAAGGAAATGCTTCTGCTTTTTCAAGCAAATTTACGCGTTTTAACAGGGCTTCTGCTTTCTGGCGCGCCTCGTCCCTGCCCATCAGCTTTAGTTTCGTTGGGGCTAACGTAATATTATCTATGATGGTAAGGTTGTTAAAGAGATTGAAGTTTTGGAATACCATGCCCATATGTTCCCGGACTTTATTGATATTCGTCTTCGGATCGGTAATCTTTTTGCCGTCAAACCAGATTTCACCGTCCGTAGGCTGCTCTAACAGATTCATGCAGCGCAAAAATGTGCTTTTGCCGGAACCCGACGGCCCGATAATTACAATTTTTTCGCCTTTTTCCACATGATAATCTATACCCTTTAAAACTTCTATTTTACCGAATGATTTGTGCAGATTCTTAACGGTGATCACCTTTGCGCAGCCTCCTCTCCAACAGTTCTATTAATTTGCTTAATATCTTTATGATAATAAAGTAGATTATTGCGGCTCCGATTAAAGGCATAAACGCCTCAAAAGTCCGAGAGGATACCTGGCTTGCCGTCCTTGTCAAATCGGACAGGCTGACATAGCCTACGATCGCCGTTTCTTTTAACAGGACGATAAACTCGTTGCCGATTGGCGGCAGGACATTTTTTATAGCCTGAGGCAGGATGATATAACGCATGGTCTGCGCCTTCGAAAGCCCTAAGGAGCGCCCCGCTTCCATCTGCCCGTGGTCAACCGCCAAAATCCCGGCCCGCATAATTTCCGCCACATACGCGCCGCTGTTAATCCCAAACGTCAGCACCGCGACTAAAATTCCGTTTCTGCAGCCCTCCATTACGATAAACCACATAATCAAAAGCTGCAATACGGCTGGCGTACCGCGGATGATGTCAATATAAATCTGGGCAATAACCGAAAAAAACGTGCGTTTCCCGTCGTTTTTGACGGACAGCTTCATTAATGCTACGACGGTGCCGATTACGACGCCCAAAATTGCGGCAAACAGGGAAATCTGCAGGGTAACGCCTAAGCCTTTTAAGTATAATTTCCACCGATCGCCCTCAATAAAAGCAATCTGGAATTTAAATGCAACATCTGCAAACCATTCATTCATAGTTTTTCCCCACTTTTGTTTTCCTTAATTTTCAATGTACTGGCTGACCAATTCATCGAATGTACCGTCTGACTTAAGCTCGGCAAGCGCGCCGTTTACCGCGTCCGCAAGCGCAGCGTCGCCCTTGGGAAGCGCAATTGCGTAATCTTCCGGCTCAAAGCTGAAATCCATGTACTGTATTTCGCCGCTGAATTTATCCGCAAACACAAGCGCAGGGTTCTTGTCCACAATCACTGCGTCCAGCCTTCCGCTAATCAAATCGTTGACCGCATCAACCGCTTTGTTGTATTGCTTGGCTGTAGCGCCTTCAAAATCTTCTATCATATAATCTCCGGTCGTGCCAAGCTGCGCGCCGATGGTCTTGCCCGCCAGATCTTCTGCCGATGCAATATCGGTCTCTGCCGGAACAAGCACGTACTGTACCGCCTTGTAATAGGAATCGGAAAAATCCACCATACCCTGACGTTCTTCGGTTACGGTCATACCAGCGATTGCCACGTCTATTTTGCTGCCGATGGAAGCGACCAGAGAGTCAAATTCCATATTTTCAACTTCTACTTCTACGCCAAGCTTGTCCCCAATCGCTTTAATCAGGGCAATGTCAAATCCATCCGGTTCACCGTCGTCGCCGACGTATTCAAACGGCGGAAATTCGGCATTTGTGCCTACGGTTAATACGCCGTCTGCAAGTAAATCCCCGTCGGACGCCTCCGTACCGGATACGGCTGCCCCGCCGTCCGGTTCGCTGACTGAGGTATTGTCTTTTGCTTCATCAGACTGCGGCGCGCCGCCGCATCCTGCAAACGCAATTGCCATAGATAACATAAGTAATGCTGCTGCTTTTTTCATAATAAAATCTCCTTCCTTGCACACAATATTCTTTATTGTATCATCTTTATGTATAAATACAAGTATAAAAACGTTTTTTTTGTAAGTTTATGCAATAGTTCAGCTTTTCGGCGGGCGTATTCCACACTTAGTACTACAGCGAACGATAGGGAGTGGATGGCAAAGGGGCCGTCAGTCAGAGGGAAGGGTATGCGTCTGGGTCTGCGT
>CAJTLD010000151.1 GCA_910577065.1 uncultured Lachnospiraceae bacterium
TAACAATATTTCACAGGAATGTAAACTCTAAAAACTGTCCGGATGGAGTACTAGCGGCCCGTCACAAAACTGTAACTTTTTCCTGTTATAATAAAAAGAAAAAGGCGGAAACAAAAAATGGCTGATTTATATTATATCGAAGATAACCCTGATATTGCTGGTATCGTAAAAGAATATCTGGAGCAAAAAGAGTTTCACGTAACAATATTCCCGACGCTTTCACAGGCAAAACAGGCAATCCAAACCCGCGTGCCCACACTTGTGCTGCTGGATCAGAGCATGCCGGACGGCCGCGGGGACAGCTTGTGCCAGTGGATCCGAAACAATTGGAGCGAACTGCCGATTATATTTCTTACGGTCCGGGGAGACTCCCGCGACATAATTTCCGGCTTTCAAAATGGAGCAGACGACTATGTCGTGAAACCTTTTGAACTGGACGTGCTATATTCCCGGATTATGGCGCTGCTGCGCCGTACCGGAAATATAGCCAGCCGGTATCTCTCCTGCGGCGGAATCACCCTTGACCAAAACCGCCGTACCATATCCTGTCAGTCAAAGGAAATCCCATTGAGCGCAGCCGAATACCAACTGCTTTTGTACCTGCTGCAGAACAAAGGAAAAACCGTTACCAGAGAAAAAATTTTAGAACAGGTATGGGATGTAAACGGAAATTATGTAAACAACAACACCCTGACCGTTACCATAAAACGCCTGCGCGATAAACTGGGTCGGCCTGCATGCCTCAAAACAGTCAGAAGCGTAGGATACCGGATGGAGGATCCCGTATGAACGGCTCAAAAAACAGGTTCGTTACAACCGTCCTCGTACTTTCGGTCAGCCTGATTGTTTCCTCCGTCTCAATCATGCTTGCTTCCTGTTATTTCAGCCGTCTTCAGTTTGGCCTTCTGAATGCGATCTGCTGCGAATGGCTAAAGCAGGAACCAGAGGCCGAAAAAATAATTACCGGCATGCTAAAGGAATATACACAAAAGAACACAAAGCCTGCGGCAGATACTGACTTCTTATCCAATCTGGGATACCGCGCATCCGATTTTTCGGAATCTGCGCACCGGACTGTCGCTTTATTCGCAGCGGCAGGTTTTATCACAGGCGTTTTGCTTTTTCTCTTTGCCATTCACTGTCAAAACCGCATCAAAGCCCTGCGAATCCGTGCCCTGACCGATTATCTGGAGCAGGTAAATACCGGTCGTGCAGCCATTCTTTCCTCCACCGGAGAAGACGATTTTTCCAGGCTGGAAGACGAACTATACAAGACGGTAACCTTTCTCTATCAGACAAAAGACGCCGCGGTACAGGCAAAAAATGGCTTTGCGGAAAATCTGTCCAACATTGCTCACCAGCTGAAAACGCCGATCACGGCCATCTATCTGTCCGTTCAGACAATGAAGCAGCATATTGCCGCACGCCCGGCAGGCGAACATGCAGGCTGCGCCGAAAACAATGCAGAACCAAACGGAAACGTTCCGAAATATCATTTAAGACAAGTGGAAAAACAACTTCTGCGGCTTACCCGCCTGGAGGAAGCCCTGCTTACCCTGTCCCGAATTGACGCCGGAACCATACCGCTGCGGAAAAACGAAACCGACGTTTTTACGCTGCTCGTCCTGGCCGCGGACAACTTATACGAACTGTCTGCCGACTCCGAAACTTCGGTTGAGATACCGGAACTTGGAGAAATGATGATAACCGCTGATCCGGACTGGACAATGGAAGCTGTTATAAACCTGATGAAAAACTGCATGGAACACGGCAGCAGAATCATCCGCTGTTCCTATGCACAAAATCCCCTGTATACCGAAATCCTGATCTGGGACGACGGCGACGGCTTTGCAAAAGAAGATCTTCCGCATCTGTTTGAACGGTTCTACCGCGGCAAAAACGCTGCGGAAGGCGGCATAGGGATTGGGCTGGCCCTGTCCAAAGAGATCATAGAACGTCAAAACGGAACGATCCGCGCCAAAAACAAACCGGAAGGCGGCGCGCTTTTTGAAATCCGGTTCTATACCTCCTCGTAAAAGCTGTATCGCACATATAATTTTAGTATCCCTGTCACGGAGTTGTCACTTTATTCTGTTAAAATAGAAACAGACAAAAGAAAGGAGACAGCAAATGGATATTTTAAAATGTGAAGCGCTGCGGAAAATCTATGGCTCCGGCAGCAATCAAGTAACGGCGCTGAACGGATTTGTCCGTCGGCAAAGGGGAATTTGCAGCCATCACCGGGGCGTCCGGTTCCGGCAAATCCACCCTGCTGCATATTCTCGGCAGCGTAGAGAAACCGACAAGCGGAACGGTAACCATAGACGGAACCGATCTTTCCCGGTTAAGTCCGGCACAGGCGGCGATTTTCCGGCGCAGGAAAGTAGGGCTTGTCTACCAGTTTTATAATCTGATCCCCACCCTTACGGTACAAGACAACATCCTGATGCCGCTTACTCTTGACCGAAAAAAACCAATTGATGCATTTTTTGAAAAAATCGTCGGCTCTCTTGGAATTTCCGAAAAGCTTTCGGCTCTGCCGAACCAGTTATCCGGCGGCCAACAGCAAAGAGTTGCGATTGCGCGTTCCCTGATTTACCGTCCGGCTCTGCTTTTGGCGGATGAACCAACCGGAAACCTGGATCAGAAAAATTCCGGGGAAATCATTGACATGCTCAAACTCTCCAACCGGAATCTGGGTCAGACCATTTTACTGATTACGCATGACGAAAAAGTCGCTTTAGAAGCCGGGCGTATCATTACAATGGAAGACGGCCGTATCATAAGCGACGAAAAACGGAGGTAGCAGATATGAAGAAACGAAACACATCCGGCCTGTCCGTCCGGATTTCGACATTTATTTCAGCCCTGCTGTTATCGTTATTATGCGGACTGTTTTACAATGCATGGAATTATGAAATCGAACGGATTGTCTTGGAAGAAGGCGGCTGGCACAGCAGGATCTTTGGGGAACTTGGCCGGGATGAGCTTCAGGCGATAAAAAATTTTGCCAACGTATCGGACGCGGTCATCAACGAAGAGGAAAGCACGCGCCGGGAAACGGCCGTCGATATTTATTTTAACGACGTCCGGACTGTTTTGAACGATACGCCCCATATTGCAGAACGGGCAGGAGTACCGCCCCAAAAAACAGTTTACCACTACTCGCTTCTGGCCATGTATCTGATCCGCGGAAAAGAAGATCCGGCGCCAAGGCTGCTGTTTCCAATGTTTCTCCTCATCACGGCGCTGGCGTCCGTTTCACTGATTCTGATCATACAGAACGCGTTTGCGGTATCCATGAACGCAAAAGTCCGCCAGGTTGGCATATTTTCAAGCATTGGGGCTACGCCAAAGCAAATCCGGATCGGTCTTTTACAGGAAGCGGCCGCCCTATGCGCGGCGCCGATCCTGGCCGGAACCCTGCTTGGCATTGCCGGCTGCATGGGGCTGATACAACTTACCAACCTGCTGGCAGGCGATCTGACCGGGCGGCATCCGGCAGTCCCCGGTTATCATCCTCTCGTACTTCTCCTGACGCTGCTTCTTTCGGTAATCACAATCTGGATTTCCGCATGGCTTCCCGCCCGGACATTAAGCAGGCTGACGCCGCTGGACGCCATAAAAAATACAGGGGAACTGCAGCTGAAACGCCAAAAACATTCCCGTCTCCTTACGCTGTTCTTCGGATTGGAAGGAAAATTGGCCGGGAATGCGCTGAAAGCCCAGAAAAAAGCCCTGCGGACGGCATCGCTGTCCCTGGTTCTTTCGTTCCTGGCATTCACGCTGATGCAGTGTTTTTTTACAACTTCCGAAATCAGTACAAACGAAACCTATTTTGAACGGTATCAGGACGCCTGGGATATTATGGTAACGGTCAAAGGCACCGACATAGATACGTTTGAAAAAACAGAAGCCATCCAAAGCCTTGCCGGCGTAAAAAGCGCCGTCGCGTACCAAAAGGCAGCGGCAAAAAGGCTCCTTTTTACACAGGAACTAAGCGAAGAAATGAAATCCTTCGGCGGGTTTTCGCACGCCTCTGCCAAGGACGTGACACAGGCTGACGGCGGATGGCTGGTAAACGCCCCGGTTCTGATATTAGACGACAACAGCTTTTTGGCATACTGCAAACAGCTCGGCGTAACGCCGCAGTTAAGCGGAGCGGTAATTTTAAACCGGATCCGCGACGTTACCAATCCGGATTTCCGACATCCCGTCTATATGCCTTATGTAAAAGAAAACAGCACCGCAAGCGTTTTGCGCCAGTCCGGGAAAGAGGAAATTACGGCCGGCATTCCGGTATTGTCCTATACAACCGAAGCGCCTGTTTTACGGGAAGAATACGCATCCAAAGATTATTATGAGTGCGTGCATTTTCTTCCGGTTTCGTTGTGGAACAAAATCAAAGGCAAGACCGGCGGCGCCAAACAGGACGTCTATATCCGTATTCTGAGCCAAAAACGGGCAGACCCGGAAGAACTTGAAACGCTGCAGCGCCAGATTACCTCTCTGATTGGGCCGGATTATGTAACGGAGAGCGAAAACCGCATCCGGGAGTATGAGACAAACAGCAAGCAAGTACAGGGCATGCGAATCCTGTTCGGCGGATTTTGCGTTCTGCTTGCCGTCATCGGGATCGGCGACGTTTTTTCCAATACGCTTAGCTTTGTGCATCAGAGAAAACGGGAATTTGCCCGGTATCTGTCCGTCGGTATGACGCCGAACGGACTTAAGAAAATGTTTTTTGCAGAGGCGATTGCCCTGGCCGGACGACCGCTTATGATTACGCTTCCGCTCTCGGCTGCCTCGGTGTGGTATATGCTGCGCATGAGTTATCTGGAAGCGGGGGAATTTCTGGCGAAAGCGCCGCTGCTGCCGATTGCCGCTTTTCTGTTCTCTATTATAGGCTCCGTGGCCCTGGCCTATTACTGCGCATGGAAAAACGTATGCAAAATCAGCCTGGCAGAAATTCTAAAAGACGATACCATGTTATAAAAACGGCAATCGGGTAGGAGGCTACCCATCCGTTGAATAACCGACCTCCCACACCATATTGCGTGTCCGGATTGATACAAAGATTTCTTGGGTACTACCGTTTTTACATTTACCGCTAATGCCGTAAAATCAACACTTTTCAAAAAAGCAGATGCACCCACGCATGGGTGGCTATCGTTTTTTGAATTGAAATTGCCGCACCTTCGATATTACATAGTGTAAAATTTAACGATACACCATTTTATGGAGGGGCTATCGTTATTTTTTGCACCCAACATCCTGTGCCCAATTTCGAGCTGTTGACAAACCTCTTGCCAAAAAGATTTGCATATAAGAAAATATATGTGTAGATGAATCCTTGAGGTGATACATTATGATGACAAAAAGAGAAAACCAACAGATAGAAATGCATTTGATAACAATTGAAGATTTAGTCCCTATGGATCATTTGCTTCGGAAAGTTAATGATATCATTGATTTTTCATTCATATATAACGAAGTAGAAAATATGTACTGTCATAACAATGGGCGTCCATCTATTGATCCAGTGGCCTTAATCAAGTTTCTTCTCATCGGTTTTCTTTATGGCATCAATTCCGAAAGAAGAATATCAGAAGAGATTCAGGTGAACATGGCATACCGTTGGTTTCTTGGTCTTGATATCATGGATAAAGTTCCAGACCATTCTACGATTTCCCAGAACAGACGTCGCCGTTTCAACGGCAGCGAGCTTTTTCGGAATATCTTTCAG
>CAJTLD010000152.1:0-3735 GCA_910577065.1 uncultured Lachnospiraceae bacterium
ATCTTTCACTTTCTGCCGTTATTACCGGTTCCGGCGGGCTTACGCTGGCAAAGCATCTTGGACTGCCCTTTGTCCAGGAAGTAGTTGCCGTATCGGCCGCCCTCTCGGAATACGCGCCGCAGACAGATGTTGCAATTGAACTAGGCGGCGAGGATGCCAAGATCATCTATTTTGAAAACGGCGGCGCCGAACAGCGCATGAACGGCATATGCGCCGGAGGCACCGGTTCTTTTATCGATCAGATGGCTTCCCTGATCCAGACAGACGCCGCCGGATTAAATGAATATGCCAAAAATTATCAGGAGATTTACCCAATCGCAGCGCGCTGCGGCGTATTTGCCAAAACCGATATCCAGCCGCTGATCAACGAAGGCGCTACGAGGGAAGATCTGGCTGCTTCTATTTTCCAGGCTGTCGTCAACCAGACCATAAGCGGCCTTGCCTGCGGAAAGCCGATCCACGGCCATGTGGCGTTTTTAGGCGGCCCGCTGCATTTTTTGTCCGAACTGAAAGAAACGTTTATCCGTACCCTGAAATTGGACGAAGAACACGCCATTGAACCAAAGCATTCCCATTTGTTCGCGGCGGTGGGTTCCGCCCTGCACTGCAGTACGGATACGCAGATTTCATTTGGCAGGCTGCTTGAAATGCTTTCTTCTGATTTGCAGATGGAGTTTGAAGTCGCGCGCCTTTCGCCGTTATTTTCTGATGAAAACGATTACCGGGACTTTTTGTCGCGGCATTCCAGGCATCATGTCAAAAAAGCTGATCTCGCTTCCTACCGGGGCAACTGCTACCTTGGCATCGACGCAGGATCAACGACGACAAAAATTGCCCTGATTGCAGAAGACGGCTCCCTGCTCTACTCGTTTTACAGCAGCAACAACGGAAGCCCGCTTATAACGGCGCAGCGCGCCTTAAGTGAAATCTGCGCCCGTATGCCAAAAGAAGCGCGCATCGCATACTCCTGCGCTACCGGCTATGGGGAAGCGCTGTTAAAAGCCGCGTTTTTGCTTGACGAAGGGGAAGTGGAAACCGTCGCCCATTATTACGCGGCCGCATTTTTCAATCCGAATGTAGACTGTATTTTGGATATCGGCGGGCAGGATATGAAATGCATCAAAATCAAAAACGAAACCATTGACAGCGTCCAGCTAAACGAAGCATGCTCTTCCGGCTGCGGTTCTTTTATTGAAACGTTTGCCCAGTCGTTAAATTACAGTGTAGAGGATTTTGCAAACGAAGCGCTGTTTGCCGCGAATCCGATTGACCTTGGCACACGCTGTACCGTATTTATGAATTCCAAAGTAAAGCAGGCGCAGAAAGAAGGCGCGCCTGTTTCCGATATTTCCGCCGGCCTTGCGTATTCTGTGATCAAAAACGCGCTGTTTAAAGTGATCAAGCTTTCCGACGCCGCAGATCTCGGCAGGCATATCGTTGTACAAGGCGGAACCTTTTACAATGACGCCGTACTGCGCAGTTTTGAGCAGATATCCGGCTGCAGCGTGGTGCGCCCGGATATTGCAGGCATTATGGGCGCGTTCGGCGCAGCCCTGATTGCAAGGGAGCGCTGCGGAGAAAATAAAACCGGTTCCATGCTTTCCCTAAACGATATCCACCGGCTGACGTTTGACACGGAACTGACGCGCTGCCCGCACTGCACCAACCACTGCCTGCTTACCGTCAACCACTTTTCGGGCGGCCGGAAATATATCACCGGAAACCGCTGTGAACGGGGCCTTGGAGAAGAGAAAAAAACAGACGGGCCTCCTAATTTATTTGCCTACAAAAACCACCGCCTGTTTGCGTACCGCCCGCTTTCTTCCAAAGAAGCCGTACGAGGCACGGTCGGACTGCCGCGGGTTTTAAACATGTACGAAAATTTCCCGTTTTGGGCCGTATTTTTCAAAAGCCTTAAATTTCGCACGCTGCTCTCCCCGCAGTCTACGCGCGGCATTTACGAACTGGGCATCGATTCCATCCCAAGCGAATCCGAATGCTACCCGGCGAAGCTGGCGCACGGCCACATTTCCTGGCTGATTGAAAAAAAGGCGGATTTTATTTTTTACCCCAGCATTCCATACGAGCGCAATGAATTTCCGGATGCCAACAACCACTTCAACTGCCCGATTGTCACTTCCTACGCGGAAAATATCAAAAACAACGTAGACGCTATTTCCGACGGGAAGGTACGCTTCTTAAACCCGTTTCTGACATTTGGCAGCTATTTTGCCCTGGAAGAACAGCTCATCCGGGTATTCGCCCGCGAATTTGGAATCGCAAAACAGGAAATAAAGGCCGCGGTACAGGCGGGATGGGATGAACTTATGAAAACCAGGCAGGAAATCCAGCAAAAAGGAGAAGAAGTCCTGGATTATTTAAAACGTGAAAACCGGCGCGGCATCGTACTGGCCGGGCGTCCTTACCACATTGACCCGGAAATCCACCACGGCATACCGGAAATGATCAATTCATACGGGCTTGCCGTTCTTACGGAAGATTCCATTTCACACTTAAAACAGCCCCAAAGGCCGTTGATTGTTATGGATCAATGGATGTACCACTCCCGCTTATATGCCGCTGCCGATTTTGTAAAAACGCAGGAAAATCTGGATCTGATCCAGTTAAACTCATTCGGCTGCGGCCTTGACGCCGTTACAACAGACTGCGTCAGCGACATACTGACCAAATCCGGCAAGATATACACCTGCCTTAAAATTGACGAGGTCAACAACCTCGGCGCAGCGCGCATCCGCGTCCGCTCTTTACTGGCCGCTATCCGCGTCCGTGAGAAAAATAACGCAAAAAAAAGACGGCAGATTGTGCCTTCCGATTATAAGCGCACGATATTTACGGAGGAAATGCGCAAAGACTACACCATTCTCTGCCCGCAGATGTCGCCCATCCACTTTGAACTGTTAGAACCCGCTTTTTGCAGCGCGGGATACCGGATGAAAGTCCTTCCGTCCGATAACCGCTCCGCCGTAGACACCGGATTAAAATACGTCAACAATGACGCGTGTTACCCGTCTTTGATTGTTGTGGGGCAGATTATGGAAGCCGTGCTTTCCGGAGAATACGATATGAAAAAGACGGCCATTTTGATTTCGCAGACAGGGGGCGGATGCCGCGCGTCCAACTATATCGGCTTTATCCGCCGCGCCCTTATGAAAGCAGGCTATGAAGACGTTCCTGTCATTTCGATTAATTTAAGCGGCCTTGAGAAAAATCCGGGCTTTAAATTGTCATTTTCCGTTCTCCGCCGCGGGCTTTACGCGCTGGAATTTGGCGATATCTTTATGCGCTGCCTCTACCGCGTCCGGCCATATGAAGCCGTTCCCGGCTCCGCAAACGCCCTGCACGGCAAATGGAAGCAGCAGGTAATCTCGTTTCTGTCACAGGACAGGATGCCTTCGCACCGCAGGTTTAACCGGATGTGCCGCGAAATTATAAGCGATTTTGACCGGCTTCCCATGACGGATGAAAAAAAGCCCCGGGTAGGCATTGTCGGTGAAATACTTGTCAAATTCCACCCTGCGGCCAACAACCATCTGGTCGATCTGCTTGAAGCCGAAGGCGCCGAAGCAGTTGTACCGGATTTGACGGACTTTTTACTGTATACTTTTTATAATCAGAATTTCCAGGTGAAATACCTCGGCAAACGCAAGCAGGCGGCCCGGAATGCAAACTTGGGAATCCGATTTTTCGAATGGCTGCGCGGCGCGGCGCGCAACG
>CAJTLD010000152.1:3753-5397 GCA_910577065.1 uncultured Lachnospiraceae bacterium
ATTTGAACAGAGCGTACATTTTGATCCGCCTGCTAAAATTTCTCAGCTGGCGGATTATGCAAAGGACATTGTATCCCTTGGCAACCAGACCGGGGAAGGCTGGTTTCTGACCGGGGAAATGCTGGAACTGATACATACGGGCGTCAATAATATCGTCTGCATCCAGCCCTTTGGCTGCCTTCCCAACCATGTCGTTGGAAAAGGCGTTATCAAAGAACTGCGCCGGCAGCATCCTCTTGCCAATATCGTAGCTATCGATTACGATCCGGGCGCAAGCGAAGTAAACCAGCTAAACCGCATCAAGCTGATGCTATCCACGGCGCAAAAAAATCTTAGGGTATAATAAATAGATGGGCAATTTCGAGCTGTTGACAAACCTCCTAATTTCGTAAATGTCACAAGATAGCATGATAAAAATCTAGCAAAGACAGCAGAAATATTCCCAAAGGGGAGTATAAAATAAAGTGTGTAAGTTAGAAATACAACAATCTAACTGCACACTTTATTTTTCTGTATAAGGTGTGCTACACTCAAAGAAAGGATGAAGAAAAGGATGGGTACAGCACTTATGGCACGAAGAAACAGACAGAACACAAAAGGAGCAGCAATCGCACAGGCAATTATGGAGGAATACCAGCCGCAGACAAGGGAAGAGATGCAGGATGCCATCCAGAACATCTTCGGTCCGATGTTTGAGGCCATGCTCCAGGATGAAATGGATTCCCACCTGGGATATGGAAACAACGAGCGCGGGGAAAAGAATACCACGAACAGGCGCAATGGTTATTCCCATAATTCCGTCCATACTGCATATGGGAAAATGGATGTTTCCGTGCCCAGGGACCGGGAAGGAAGCTTTGAACCCAAAGCAATTCCCAAACGTACAAAAGATGTCAGCGGGATCGAGGACAAGGTATTGTCCATGTATGCGAGGGGTATGAGCCAGCGCGATATTGCTGATACTGTGGAAGACATATACGGTTTTGATATTTCCCATGAGACCATTTCAACGATTACGGACAGGGTAATCCAAACTGCACAAGAATGACAGAACCGTCCACTGAAAAAGTTCTACACATTCCTTTTTGTCGACTGTATTTACGTTACCATACGAAAAGAAATGGAGACACAAAACGGTGCGGTATATGTCGTTTTAGGCTATGACGTAAACGGTATAAAGGATGTGCTGGGGCTGTGGATCGGCGAATCGGAAGGGAAACACTATTGGATGCAGATATTTGACGAGATCCGGGCAAGAGGCGTGGAAGATGTGCTGTTCATCAGCATGGATGGCATATCGGGATTGGAAGAAGGGGCAAGGAGCATCTTCAAAGACGTTGTAGTGCAGCTCTGCATCGTACACTTGATCCGAAATTCCATCAAATACATACCGTCAAAAAAGTATAAGGCATATACTGCCCAGTTAAAGAAAGTATATGGGGCGCCCAGCCTGAAAGCGGCGGAAGCGGAATTTGAGCGGTTTAAGCAGGCATAGATAAAATACCCCGGTGCAGTAGATGTATGGGTACGCAACTGGGAGCATGTAGCCCAGCTATATCATTATGGGAGCGCGGTCAAGAAGGTTATGTACACGACAAACGCCATAGAGTCTGTCAATTCGAGTTTGAGGAAAGTCACAAAAAA
>CAJTLD010000152.1:5423-5639 GCA_910577065.1 uncultured Lachnospiraceae bacterium
GCATTCTATCTGCGGATTGTGGAATTGTATAAAAAGTGGAATGGACGTCCCGCAGCCAATTGGGCGTTCGTCCGCAACCAACTTGCTATGGATGACAAGATGCAGGCACGCATTCTTAAATATGAACAGTATTGATTCTGCCATGTAAAACCGGCAGCTTTGAAAACTGCCGGTAAGAAAAGAGAGTGTCAGATTATGTGTGTAAGTTCTCCGGAC
>CAJTLD010000153.1 GCA_910577065.1 uncultured Lachnospiraceae bacterium
GTGTGAATGGGCAGGACGTGTACGTTGACCGTGTTCTCTATGGCAGACGGGATTATCTTCGGATTCTGTTTCCTGATCTGCCGCAGAATGACAACGAAGGATAAAACAAAATTTTGTGAAAGTTTTTGGAGGGGCGGGATGGATTTTAAGAAAATACTGATGGAGCCAAAGTATGATTTTATACGGAAACATGAAAGGCTTGGCGCTCGGGTGATCCTGCTTGGGCTGGGTGGAAGTTATGCTTATGGTACGGAGAATGAAGACAGCGATATAGATTTTCGCGGAGTGGCGCTGCCTCTCGTATCAGATTTGCTGGGTCTTACTTCTTTTGAACAGTATGAGGATGGCGGGACGGATACGGTTATATATTCGTTTCAAAAGATCGTAAAACTGCTTTTGGAATGCAATCCGAATACCTGCGAAATTTTGGGATTGGATGAGGAGCAGTATCTGATTAAATCGGCTATTGGGCAGGAACTGGTTGACAATAGCAGCCTGTTTCTCTCGAAACGTGCGGCAAAGTCTTTTGGAGGATACGCCGGGGCGCAGCTGCGCAGGCTGCAAAATGCTATTGCCAGGGATTCTATGTCCCAATCAGAACGGGAAGGGCATATTTTAAAATCCGTACAGAATGCATTGGATGATTTTGGGCGCCGGTATGAAAGTTTCGCATATGGCAGTGTCCGCTTATATGTGGATACTGCGGTAACGGACGGGATGGATACGGAGATTTTTGTAGACGCTGAGCAAAAACATATGCCGCTTCGGGATTATCAGAAGATGTTTGCAGCTCTGAACAGCGTGATCCGTGATTATGATAAGATTGGTAAAAGGAATAAGAAGAAAGACGACAATCACTTGAATAAGCATGCCATGCATTTGATACGTTTGTTTATGATGGCAATTGATATTTTGAGATGCGGAGAAATCCGGACGCGCCGGACGGATGATCTGGAATTACTGAAAAAAATACGAAACGGCGGTTTCCAGAATAAAAACGGGGGGTTTGACGCAGAGTTTTATCAAATATTAGGCGATTATGAGAGGCGTCTCAAGGAGGCGGAAAAAAACAGCAGGCTGCCTGACAACCCGGATATGGAAAAGGTTGGAGCATTTGTAGAGTCTGTGAACCGAAGGGCGTTACAGGAGGGGTTTTGTGAAAGAGAAGCTTTTGGAGATTGAGAAACAGGAACAGGTAAGGATTTTGCTTGCCGTGGAATCCGGCAGCAGGGCATGGGGGTTTGCTTCACCGGACAGCGATTTTGATATAAGGTTTATTTACGTGAGAAAGCAGGCAGATTACCTGCGGCTGGATGCGGTTCCAGATGTGATTGAGTGGCAGCTGGATGATGTTTTAGATATCAATGGATGGGATTTGAGAAAAACGCTGACGCAGTTTTATCGGGGAAATGCCGGAATTTTTGAATGGGCAAATTCACCGGTTGTGTATCGGAAAACGGCTTTGTGGGATTGGATTTATGAGAGGGTGAAGGCGTATTTTTCTAAAAAAGCGGCGGTTTATCATTATTATGGAACAGCGAAAACTACATTTCAGAAGTTTTTACAGGGGGAACGGGTGAGTTATAAGAAGTATTTTTATGCATTGCGCCCGCTCTTGGCGTGCAGGTATATTGAAGAATATAAAACTGCGCCTCCGGTGTTATTTTCTGAACTGTTAAAGATGGATTTGCAGGAAGATGTACGGCGGGGGATTGAGGAATTATTGCAGGTTAAAAAGGCGACGGGTGAGAAGGAGGAAGGGCTGCATGTTCCGGTAGTCTGGGATTTTATACAGGGTGAATTGAAAAGACAAGAAGAGATTGTGGAACAAATGACAGATGACAGGGTACGGAATTGGGATATCTTAAATGAGGTGTTTTTGGAGGTACTTGAGCGTGTTTGAAAAATCATTCCTGTTATCTGAATTTCCCGCTAATTGTGGAATATATCTGCCGGAACTGGAAATAAAAATTAATTTGTGTTATACTAAATCTGTATAAACAGTCCGGAATACCCGGGATTTTATTTGGCTGTCTAAAAATGGAAATGGTTAAGGAGGAAACAGCATGAAGAAAATTTTTGTAACAGGGTTGGCGGTTCTTACTGTAGTCGGTATTTCGATACCGGTGATTGCTTCAAATGCATGGAAAGGTGATATCCGTGTGGAAGGCAGCATGGAAGAGACCGAAGATATACAGGATATAAAAATAGACGAAGCAGCAGGGCGGGGAACGGCAGATGTGACGCAGTTGGGGGCGGAGACAAAGACAGAGCCTTCTGCAGCGGTTGAGCCGGAAATGAATGCAGATATTAATGTGACAGAGCCTGCGCCAGATGTAGATACAACGGACTGGGTATGCAGTTATTATGTAGACGCCAACGGAGACGGTATCTGCGATCACTGCGCAGGGAACAACAATAATGGAGTATGCAGCCAATACGTCGATGTCAACGGGGACGGCGTCTGCGATCACTGCGCAGGGAACGGCAGTAATGGAGTATGCAGCCAATACGTTGACGCCAACGGGGACGGCGTCTGTGATCACTGTGCAGGGAACGGCAGTAATGGAGTATGCAGCCAATACGTCGATGCCAACGGGGACGGCGTCTGCGATCATTGCGCAGGGAACAACAGTCATGGATCTTGCGCTCAGTACGTGGATGCCAACGGAGATGGGATCTGCGATCACTGCACAGGCACAGCAGCCCCGGCCGGAAACGGAACCTGCGGCAGTTATGTGGATGCCAATGGGGACGGCGTCTGCGATCATTGTACGGAAGGATATGGAAACAGGCAGCAAAACCAGGGAGGCCACCATGGCCGCGGCCATCACGGCGGCGGACGCCACTGCTGGTAGCTTTATGGAAGACAGACGATTGTCTATCCCCATACGCGATGTGTGTATGGGGATATTTTTTATCCCAAAAGCCCCCGCGCTTTTAAAATCCTGTGTTCTATAAGCTGAAATATTCCTTTGTCAATCAGCGCCCCTATCAAAACGATTACCAGCATAACGGTCATGACCTGGTTAATATCCGCCATATCCCGTCCTACCATCAGCGTATAACCAAGCCCCATAGATGCAGACATAACTTCGCCGGACATAAGGGCGCGCCAGGCGAACGACCAGCCTTGCTTTAAGCCGGCGATAAATGCGGGCAGGGCAGCAGGGAATATGACCCGGCGGTACAGATCAAACGAACTGACGCCCATGGTCCGCGCGGCTTTGATATAAATTGGAGGAACGTTTTTTACGCAGTTTTCAATGGAAATCGCAATTCCAAATGTGGAGCCCATAATTACGACGAAAAGGATGGCGCTCTCCGACAGGCCGAACCATAGGATTGCAAACGGTACAAAGCAGATGCTTGGAAGCGTCTGGATGCCCAGGATCAGAGGTTTTAAATTTTGGCTGAGGTATCTGGTATGCACAATCAGGATACCAAGTAAAATTCCGGCCGCAACCGAAATTATAAAGCCGAGCAGCACGCGGGACATACTGCTTAGGATTGCGGCTAAAAGCGTTCCGTTGGAAAACAAAAGCACAGTGCAGCGAAGCACTCCCACGGGGCTTGGAACGGCATAAGGCTTTGCCCAGTGCAGCCAGTCGCAGGCGGCTGTGTATAAAAGCTGCCAGGCAAATATCAAAACAATATAAAAAAGGATATTTGCACTATAAGTTTTACCTTTCATTCTCATTCCTCCCCGTTTTGGTCAAATTCGCCTGCGGCGCTTTTCCAGGCGGAAAGCTGTACTTTGGAAAGAATCTGCCTGCGCAGGGCGACGAATGCAGGGTCTTCGATGTTGCGCGGCCGGCTCAAAGAAATCGGTACGATTTCTTTGATACGGCCCGGGTTTTCCGCCATGACGATAACGCGGTCGGCAAAATAGACGGCTTCTTCTACGCTGTGCGTTACATACAGGATGGTCCGTCCATAGTTTTCCCAGATTTCTTCCAGTTTGGCGCGCAGGATGTGGATGGTCTGCTTGTCTAACGCAGAAAACGGTTCGTCCATTAAAAGAAGCTTGCTTTCCAACGCAAGCGCCCGGGCAAGCGCGGTCCTCTGGCGCATGCCGCCGGAAATCTGATGGATAGGGTAGTCTTTATAATGCCAAAGCTGTACCATTTTGAGGTATTTTTCGGCTATTTCTTTCTGGCGGCTTTTCGGGTGTCCGGCGGCTTCTAAGCCGAACATGACGTTTTGCATGACGTTTAACCACGGATAGAGCGCAGATTCCTGGAACATAACGACGCGGTCTGCACCGGGGCCTAGCACGCGCCTGCCGTCTAATATGATTTCGCCCGAGGTGGGCGTATCAAGCCCTGCAATCAGGTTTAACAGGGTGGATTTTCCACAGCCGGAGGGGCCTACAATGCAGATAAATTCCCCCTTTTCTACAGTAAAGGAAATATCCTTTAAAGTTTCCCTGCCCATGCCAAACGGCAGGGCGTTATTCTTAGGACGTTCTTTATTTGTGTTGTTAAAAAGTTTATGGATTGAGCTCAGTGTCAAATACATCGGTTTCCTCCGGTATGGCGTTATGAAAACCTTCTTTTTTTCCAATGGAAGCAAAGGAAAGAATGGCGTCTGTGTTTAATTCGGTGGTAGCTTCTATACGGGAAAACGCGGCTTCCATAACCGATTCGTCAATGGGTTTCCCGGTGGCGTTTTCGATTTCCGTATTTACGATCTGCTGTGCTTCCGCGGGGTTTTGGTTGATAAACGAGGTAGTGCTTTCGTGCATTTCAAGGAACTGCGTTACCAGCTCCGGATGCTTACGGATAAAATCGCCGTTTGCGACGACAAGCGCGGCGGGGTATTTGCCGCCAAAAAATAACTCGTCGTAGTCGAGCAGGATTTCGGCGTTTCCGTTGTTTTCCATAATGGTTCCCCAAGGTTCGGGGACAACGGCGGCGTCAATGCTACCGGAATCCATCAGGTTTACAATATCTGCGTTGGAACTTGCGTTTATTGTAACGTCGCCGCCCTTGTCGGCGGCCGATAACCCGTGCTCCGACAGCAGGGAAAGCAGGCATAAATGCTGTGTGTTGGCAATCTGGGGGACGGCAATTTTTTTGCCGGACAGATCTTCGATGGAAGAGATCCCGGCATTTTTGCGTACCAAAAACACGGCTCCGGCATTGGTGGCGTTGGCGATGATTTTGACGTCGCCGCCGGATTTGATATTGGCGTTTAAAGCAGGAACGGGGCCGATGTAGCCAATGTCGATTTCACCGGCAAAGATCGCTTCGATTTCGGAGGGGCCTGCGTTAAACGAAGTCCAGGAAACGTCGCAGGCATCCTCCCATGCCAATTCTAAGGTTCCCTGATTTTTTAAAACCAGGGCCTGCGTATGGGTAATATTTGGAAAATAAGCGATACGCACGTCCGTTTTGCCGCTGTCTGCAGGTTCGTTTTGTGTGCAGGCAGCGAAAGACAAAAGCAAAACGGACGCGGTGGAAAGAAGAACGAAATTCCTTTTAAATTTTTTCATATGATCTGTCACATCCTCCTGTTCGTAATTCTGTTTCCCGGAATGTATCCGGCCTTGAGCTAGTACTACAGCGAACTTTTTGAAAGCATAGTTTTCCTGTGAGAAAGATATGCA
>CAJTLD010000154.1:0-1631 GCA_910577065.1 uncultured Lachnospiraceae bacterium
TGCGCGACCGCCGCCCTGGCCGGCGCTGCGGAAAAATCTCCGGTAAGAATCAGCCTGCCGCCACACTTATCCCCCCGGCTTTGTTTCGCTTCCATTTCCGCCACGCAAAGCCCGGACATCAAAACCGAATTAAGAGCCGCCGTAAAAAGCCCATCCTCTATTTTGCAAGAAAACTTTAGCGCCGCTTCCCCTTTCCCTTCCGGAAGCGCCTCTAAAAGCCCGTTTCCTTCCGCCAGCCTTGCGTACTGGTATGCCCGGCTGATTCCCATCATCTGCCGGAAAAAAGCCCTGCGTTCTTCGTTCAGCCCGTCCGTTTCCCGTCCGAAACGCATTAAAATTTCCTGCTCCCGTTCGGGCGCATAGACTTTCTTTTGCGTATGCCTTTTGGACTCTGCCACCTGCGCGGCACATGCCATCCGTTCCAAAAACAGTTCTTCCATTTGTCTGTCCACCCGGTTGATTTGTTCCCGTATTCTTGTTAAATCCATATTTGCACCCCCTCCGCCGTACTAATCGTAATACACGCCGTTGCTTTGAACCGACACCGCAAGCCCGTCTTCCGAAAGCCTGCGGAAAAATCCGCGCTGTACGGATGTATCCGCAAGTACGGAACTAAATGTAAAAATCAGCCGATCGCCGTAGGAACAAATCGTCCCCTTCTGCGGCTGTCCCTTCGACATAGCCAAAAACGCCCCGAACATGCGGATATACGGTTCATATTCCTTCTCAACCGTAATATTGCCGATATTGGTCACCGTCGTCGTATTGGCCAGCGCAGATTTCGTATACACGTAACGCATGGCCAGATTTTTCAAAAATAACGGAACCGCCCTTGCCACAATATTTTTTTCATTGGAAACATTATAAGAAAACAATTCTTCCAGATGTTCCTTCGTAATCTGTTCCCGCAAACTTTGCCGCGTCAGCCCCAGCACTTCCTCAAACGTATAGGAGTCTTTCTGCGGCTTAAATTCGGCCGATACCATAACAAAAAAATTTTTCGTCGTAACCGAACCAAAAAAAGGCCGCAGATTGACCGGGACAGCCACACGGATTGACCGTTTCCCCGGCATTCCATGCATACATTCCGTATAAATACTGTAAATATAGGCGGACACCAGATATTCATTGATGCTCGCGCCGTAACGCCGCGCCGTTTCTTTTAATGACGCCACGCTCATAATCCCGTGTATCACGCCAAATTCGCCGGGCCTAAGCCGCTCTCCTTTGAGCAGGTACGCTTTCTGCGTCTGATAGCCCTTTGTATGGCTTTTTTTGTAATTTTTTAAAAAGCTGTCTTCCCGGTTCATGGAGGTATCGGCGGAAAGCTTTTCTCCTACCTTATCCGCAAGAGCAGGATGCGCGATCCGCAGATACTGGTACGTCAGTTCTTTTAAAAAATTGATGCCCCCCATTCCGTCTGTCAGGACATGGAATACTTCCAGATTGATCCGGTTTTTATAAAAAGATACGCGAAATAAGTAACTGCGGTTTTGGTTCTGGACAATATATCGGCACGGATATGCGCCCTCCCTGCGTACCTTTGGCGCCGGCTTCCCGTTTTCCTCGAAATAATACCAGAAAACGCCCTGTCTGAGTCGCACGTTAAACCCGTCAAATTTGGGCAGCAC
>CAJTLD010000154.1:1696-5603 GCA_910577065.1 uncultured Lachnospiraceae bacterium
CTCTCCCCGGCGATAACCGGAAATAAATGCGCCGTATTGTCGAGCCTGTCCCAGCGGAGCGTCTCATTCGTGCCGTAGCGGTGTTCTTTGCGCAGCGCCTGGCGATAACGGCGCTTTTCTATTTTCCGTTCGTATTTTGCCCTCCGCTTCTTCTCCCTGCGAAGCGCCTTATCCGCATCTTCCTTATATTTCTCCAATCCCGGCCCTCCCGCGGCTTTCGCTAAAAAAATTTCTTCTTTTTAAAAAAATATAATATCAGAATAATGACCGCCAGGCTGATGCCTGAAACAGCCGGATAGCCATATTTCCAGTCCAGCTCCGGCATATTATAAAAATTCATCCCATACCAACCCGCAATCAGCGTCAGCGGCAAAAATACCGTCGTAACCACGGTCAGCAGGTTCATCACATTATTCTGGCGGATTGTAATTTCCGCCTGATAAACGTCCTGCACCTGCATAGCATATTCCCGGAGGGACTGCGCTTCATTCTGCAGGCGCTTGACCCGCTCCAAAAAATCCCTGCCGGCATTTTTTTGGGCGGCAAGGACTTCTGCAATGTCTGTCATTTGCCCGTAATAGCAGTAAAAACGGGAAATTTCTTTTTTGATGGAGAGCATACGATAATGAAAATAGGCAGTCTCCCCCTCCAGAACCGTTTCTTCCATACTGGCGATCTCACGTTCCAGTACAGCCAGGTACAAAATATCTTCTTCGATTACCGCCATAAAAAAATCGTCCAGAAAGCGTTCCATCGTATACGCATTTTCTCCAATCCGGCTGCGAAGCGCCTGGATCAAATCTGCCGCGAAAGAAGTTTCCTCAATAAAAATCAGCCGATCGCCCAGAATATACACCGCAAAATCATAATTGCGCTTTTCCTTTTTTTTGACAGGAATATGGAACGTCCCAAACAGATACGAACTGTGGAACTCAAGCTTGCAGAAAAAAGCGTCCTCTTCCTTTCTTCCCAGGGAAAAAGACTCTTTTAATTTTAACTCGCCGCCCCAATCTTCTTCGTCGAAAACCGCGATCCCGCACGCGCTCTCTTCCCATGCGTCACGATCCGCTTCGGTTATGCCCGTATCGCCAATGATATAAAACATTCCAAAAAACCTCTTTTTTAATAGCTATACACAGGTTCTTTGGAATTTATGCAAATCTTATATATTCTCAATCTGCCAGTCAATCGGTCCCGCCCCATGCTCCTCTAAAAAAGCGTTGGCCTGGCTGAAATGCCTGCAGCCGAAAAATCCGCGGTATGCCGACAGCGGACTTGGATGCGGCGCCTTTAAAATCAAATGGTTTGGATTGTTCAGCATACGGCTCTTGCTTTGCGCAGGCTTTCCCCAGAGCAGGTATACAATCGGACGCTCTTGCGCGTTGACCGCTTCTATAATCGCATCGGTAAAATGCTCCCATCCTTTTCCCTGATGGGAATTTGCCTGATGCGCCCGGACAGTCAGCACCGTATTTAAAAGCAATACCCCCTGATCCGCCCATTTTTTCAGATAGCCGTTGTTTGGTATGTAGCAGCCGATATCGTCATGCAGTTCCTGATATATATTCTGCAAAGACGGCGGGATGTCTTTCTGGGAAACCGGCACGGAAAAACTCAGCCCGTGCGCCTGATTCACATTGTGGTACGGATCCTGTCCAAGCAGCAGCACCTTTACTTTGTGCAGCGGCGTAAAGTGAAACGCATTGAAAATATCCCCGGCAGGAGGATAAACCGTAGTCTTGCCGTATTCTTCCTGCACAAATTGATACAGTTCCCGATAGTAAGGTTTTTTAAATTCACTGGAAACCGCTTCCAGCCAGTCGTTTGTAATCATACCCATCCTAAACCGCCTCCTTATCTCCTTACAGGCACGCCTTTATCCGCAAGGTAATCTTTTAAATCCGAAATTTCCAGTTCTTTATAGTGGAACAGTGAAGCCGCCAGCGCAGCGTCCGCCTTTCCTCTTGTCAGGGCTTCGTAAAAGTGTTCGCTGCAGCCTGCGCCTCCCGAAGCGATCACCGGAATGGATACATGCTCCGCCACCTCTTTTGTCAGCGCAATATCGTAGCCTGCTTTTGTACCGTCACAATCCATACTGGTCAGAAGAATCTCTCCCGCTCCCAGCCGTTCCGCACGCACGGCCCATTCCACCGCATCTATGCCGGTGTCAATCCTGCCGCCGTTTTTAAAGATATTCCAGCCGCTTTTGTCCGTCCTGCGCTTTGCGTCAATCGCAACCACTACGCACTGGCTGCCGAATTTGTCCGCCGCCTCTGCAATCAGTTCCGGACGGCTGATTGCCGCGGAATTGACGGAAATCTTATCCGCCCCTTCCCGCAGCAGGATTTTAAAATCCTCCACCGTACGGATGCCCCCGCCGACCGTAAACGGAATAAAAACATTTTCCGCCACACGGCGCACCATCTCCACTACCGTGCCGCGCTGATCGGAGGAAGCCGTAATATCCAAAAATACTACTTCATCCGCCCCCGCCTTATCGTATGCGGCGGCGATTTCAACCGGATCCCCGGCGTCCCTTAAATTTACAAAATTTACGCCTTTTACAACCCTGCCGTTGTTTACATCCAGGCAGGGGATGATTCTCTTTGTGAACATCAGCCATTCCCTCCCTGTATGCCGGCAAAGTTCGCCAAAATACGGAGTCCCGCAGCCCCGCTCTTTTCCGGATGGAACTGGCAGGCAAACAGGCTGCCGCTCTCTACGGAAGCGTGGGTGGACGCCGTTACAATTTCCGGATCGTCCGCCTTTAAATAATAGGAGTGCACAAAATAGACGTACGTCTGCGGATCCGCATCTTGAAACAGCCTGCCGTTTTGTGAAAACTGTAAGCTGTTCCACCCGATATGAGGAATCTTAAGCCCTTCTTTGGCCGGTATTTTTAAAATACGGCCCCCAAGCAAATGAAGCCCCTCTTCATCCGGGCATTCTTCGCTTCCGTCAAACAACAGCTGCAACCCCAGGCAGATACCAAGAAGGGGCTTGCCATCTTCTGCCGCTTCTTTTAACATTTTATCAATTTCGTACTTCTTAAGCTGGCGCATGGCCGCTCCAAACGAACCTACGCCCGGAAGGATCAGCTTATCTGCCTTTGCAACTTCCCGCCTGTCTCTTGTGATAATGCTTTCCTCTCCCAAAAACCCAAGCGCTTTTTCCACGCTTTTTAAATTCCCGGCATCGTAATCTAAAATTGCAATCATCGTATTCTCCGCAGGCTTATGATATAAGCCCCAATGCTTTGACAATATGGTACACCCTGCGCGTATATTCCGTACGGTCCGAAAGCCCGTAAATCTCTCTTGCGGTTTCTGCCGATACGCCGAATTTTTCCGACATCTGCGCGGTAACTTCCGACGCTAAAACATCATATTCCGCTTGCGCGCCATAAGCCGCCGCATCCGGACAATTCGCATCATACCTGCCCAAAGCGCAGATATAAGCGTCGAGAGCCATTGTAAACTGGCCGCTGTCATACAATGCGTTTGCATTGTTCAGTTCTCCCTGCACGCCTGCAAGCAGCAGCAATCGCCCGGCAAATTCCTCATCCTCTGCCTTTGGTTCTACGCCTGCTATCTGACGGTACGCTTCCACATAATCCATCGACGCATAGGCCTGCCTTGCTTCCTTGATGCTGGCGGAATAACCGAGCAGGTTTGAACTTAATAAAATAAACAGCGTACCGGAAACTGCCATGATAAAAATCAGGATCACCGGCGCCTTCGGCAATGGCGGCGACAAGTCTACCGGCTTTGCCTTTTTCGGCTTCTTTTCCTTGGGCGCTTTTGCCTTTTTTGGTTTTTTGGGTTTTTTCTCTTTTACTTTTTTTTCTTTGGGCTTCTTTTCTTTTTTCATTTTCTTCTCTTTTTTCTTTTTTTCTTTCTTTGAGGGT
>CAJTLD010000155.1 GCA_910577065.1 uncultured Lachnospiraceae bacterium
CACCCCCTTCCCTCTGATTGACGGCCCTTTTGCCATCCACTCCCTATAGTTCGCTGTAGTATTAGAGCGTGTTTGAAAATTCCATGCAGTTGGACAATATTTATTTTTCAAACACCTAAAATCAGGCGGCCTCCTTTCGTATGGATAGCCGCCTGATAAAAGTTTAATATTATTACAATCATTATATTTCTATTATTCTGACATAACGCCGTTCCAAATTTCACAAACCAAACGCCTCCGGCAGCATTTCCTCCAAACGGTACGCCCGGTAATCTTCCGGCGCTTTCGCAAGAATAATCTGAAATGTTTTCCTGTCGCAAAATTCCTGCATCACCTGCCTGCACATGCCGCATGGCGGCAGATATTCATCTCTGCTGCCTACAATAGCAATGGCTTCAAAATCCCGCTCCCCTTCCGATACGGCTTTAAATATCGCCGTACGTTCCGCGCAATTCGTAGGCGAATACGCCGCATTCTCAATATTGCACCCCCGATAAATCCTGCCCTGCGCAGTAAGCAGCGCGGCTCCCACATAAAACTTAGAATAAGGCGCATAAGAAAACTTCTGCGCTTCATATGCCTCCCGGATTAATCCGGGTATATCTGCCGTATCCATAAAAACTTCCCCTTTCTGCTTTGCATCCTTCCGCTATTCCTTCACATCAATCTGGCACATCTTCATCGTCTCAATTGCCGCCTTATGCGTCTTTAGCGTAACGCCTGCGCAGCACCGCGCATCTACCAAAACCTCCGCTTCGGGAACATATGCCTTTACCAGAAGCACATTAGACACCACGCAGATATCCGTACAAAGCCCGATAAACTCTACTGAAAGCCCTTCCTTTGTTTCCAGCCTGCAAATTTTCTCCGCCAGACGCACAGACCCAAACGTATTTTTCTCAATCAGCGTATATTCCTTTGCAGATAAAGCGTCCAGTATCGTTTCATTCAAAAGCCACCCGTTTGTCATCCGGATACAGTGCGGCGCCGGAAGCTTTCTGCCCTCCGCAGTATTTAGATAATCGTGCGAATGGGTATCCAAAGTAACAAAGATCTCTCCTTCAAAATCCCGGATTTTCTTTGCGGCAGCGTCTACTATCCCCACTGCTTCCTTTGTCCCAAGCGCCCCGTCAATAAAATCGTTCTGCATATCCACAACTACTAATATTTTTTTCATAACCGCTCCTTTCAAGCCCATTTACATTTGCCGGGCAGTATGCGCCCTATTCGTTCCCAATAACCGCTTTCACCGTCTGTTCGAGCACGCTCATATCCACCGGTTTGGCGACATGGGCGTTCATTCCGGCTTCAAGCGCATCCCGGATATCTTCGGCAAACGCATTGGCAGTCATAGCAATAATGGGAATGGTCAGCGCGAGAGGATGCCCAAGGTCGCGTATGGCCTTTGTAGCTTCATAGCCGTTCATGACCGGCATTTGCACATCCATCAGTATCATCTGGTACTGCCCGGGAACCGACTGTCCAAACGTCTCTACCACACTCTTCCCGTTTTCACATATATCGCACGAAGCGCCGGACATATCTAAAAGTTCACGCAGGATTTCTGCATTGATTTCATTATCTTCCGCTACTAAAACATGCATTCCCTGAAGAGCGCTTTGCCCGCATTCCGATTCCTGCTGTGGATTTTGGTTGATTACGGAATCAATTTTCTGGCGGAAACTGGTCACAAAAAACGGCTTTAACAAAAACGCGTCTATGCCGGCCGCATTTGCTTCCTCCTCAATTTCCGCCCAGTCATAGCTGGCCAATACAAGGATCGGGGCTTCCTTTCCTGTTATTGCCCGGATACGCCGCGCAGCTTCTAAGCCGTCCATTCCAGGCATTTCCTCGTCCAGAAGTATGATGTCGTAAGCGGTTTCTTCCTGAATGGACCGTTTTACCATATCCACTGCCGTTTGGCCGTCAAGCGCATAATCCACGGTTACTTTCGTATCCTCCATTGCCATCCGGATATCCCGGCAGACGCCCTCTTCGTCGTCAACGGCCAGGATCCTTTTTATGCCGTTTTTCAACCAAAACCCCTGTTCCATAGCGTGCCCGCTAATCGGAAGTTCCAATTCGGCCGTAAAGACAGAACCCTTTCCTTTTTCGCTTTCTACTGTAATATTGCCTCCCATAAGATCCAGAAGGTTTTTTGTAATTGCCATTCCAAGCCCGGTACCCTGAATTTTATTCGTCACGCTGTCTTCTTCTCTTGTAAACGCCTGAAAAATTTTTTGGACATATTCCGGGCTCATGCCGTAGCCGTTGTCCGCAACGATAAACCGAAAATGCGCCAGCTGTTTGGCATGCTGCGGCAATTCCTGGACGGTTAATGTAACCGTTCCGCCGTCCGGCGTATATTTGACCGCGTTCGACAACAGGTTTAACAAAATCTGGTTTAGACGGAGTTTATCCATTTTCACATGCTCATGCTTCAATTCCTTACTATACACTTCAAACGTATGGCCTTTTGTTTTCATCTGCGGACGGATAATAGAATCAATGTTTTCAACCAGTTCCACAATACTCTCGTCCGACAGATTTAACGTTGTTTTTCCGGCTTCAATTTTGCTGATATCCAAAATATCGTTGATAAGGCCCAGCAAATGCTGGCTGGAGGACGTAATTTTTTTGGTGTATTCCCGTACTTTATCCGGATTTTTTGCGTCTCTTGCCAAAAGGGCTGCAAAACCCACAATGGCATTCATAGGAGTGCGGATATCATGGCTCATATTGGAAAGAAACGAGCTTTTGGCCCGGTTTGCCTCTTCTGCAATCCGAAACGCCTGTTCCGCTGTCTCTTTGGAACGGGCAAGCATTTCGTTTGACTCTTCTAACCTGGCGTTCAGTTCTTCCTGGCGGCGCAGGTTTTCCTGCTCCTGCCTAAACAGGCGGACGCTGTTTTGCTGCCGGATAGCAAAGACTGCAGCAAGCAGCAGCATGGCAAGCAGCGATACCGTCAGAACCAAAAGCATGCGGATAACGGCTTCTACCATGCTTACCGTCCCGGAAGCTACAAATTGCGCCGGAATCAAAAACAGCAGGAACGTATCATAATCTTCCAAAGAGGAAAGGCAGTAATAATATTCCGTATCGTTGTAAGTAAAATTGGCGCTGATGGTATCTTCCTGCCGGATGGCTTCCCGGATATCCGGGTAATTCTGCCCTTCCATTTCCTCTAGGACCTTCAGTACATTATATGCCCGGATTGTATTTGAGCCGGAAGTATTGTCATGCATCCGCGTACCGTTGCTTTTGAGGATATAGGTTTCGCTCTGGCTTGCGTATGCGTCGCTGTCATAATAATGGGACAGCGTATGGATATCTTTCAGTAAAACCATATGGGTAAAGGTGTTTTGGGCCGCCGGAAACGGCGTGTCAAACTTCTGGACAAACGCCCAGTAACTGCCCTGGTAAATATAAGAATCGGTGATAAAGATTTGACGCTCCTCTCCGTCTGAAAGCTGGTCGATATCAGACCAGACGCCGTGTTTCCCGTTGGCGTCGCAGCAATTGCCCTGGCTGTCCAAAAGCATCAGCATAGAACCGTAGCTGTTTGTCCCTAAAATTTCTTCCAGCCTGCCTATGTATTCTACAAGCCCGTCTTCCGTTTCGATTTCCTGGGTATCCAGCAGGCGGACCGCGCTCGACAAATAATTCCAGTGGGACTCCAGGGCATTGCCCAGATTTGTCCGAACCTGCGACGTGATTTCATTTAGCTGCGTTGTCCGCTCAGCAAAAATCTGTTCCTGTAAATAACCTGTGAAATAAAATCCGCCGGCAAACAGGAATAACAGCAAGCAAACCATAAATGCCGCCGGAACAACCATATGCTGTTTTTTCCGTTCCGCTTTCATAAGTCCGATCCTTCTTTCCATGTTTTATGTATATGGTTTTATTCCCATGGATTGCCGTCGGGAGATACGTTTTTTTGTTCTTTTAGGTATTGAATAAGGATTTCTTTCAGCGATTCTTTCTGTATCTGGGCGCCGTAAGCCTTTGCTGTCTGCTCTGTGTATCCCTGCATCAGAAAAGCTACCCGGCAGGATTTTGATGCGGGAAGTTCCTTGCCTTCCCGTGTAATAAGCAGGTATGGATAAGGATTACCGTCTGCATTCGCGTCGTATCCGGCTTCCGCCAGTTCCGCTGCTTGGCCGCCTGTCATTTCCATAACGGCATACTCCCCGTCAAACGCGGGGCAAATGGAAGCGGCGATATCGTTGTTTATTTTTCCTGCGTAGAGTTTTCCGGTGATGCCGGATGCAAGTTCCTTTGCGCCTTCATGGAACTCTCCGATTGGAACCAGAACCGCGTCCACATCCGCTGCGCTCCCTAACGCTTTTCCGACTAAGCGCGCCGTTTGCTCCAACGTAAAATCCACCGTGCTTTCGCAAAAATAGATCTGCTCCGACAGCGACAGGCTGTCCTGCTGGACAGAATCCATCCGGGCGATGCATTTTGAACCGTCCATGCCGTTTTCACCACGGAACCATTCTTTAAATGCCTGCCCTATATCGGCAAGGCTGTTTTCCCAGCGGGCGTATGTCATCGGGAACGCCCTGCCTTCCCAAAGCGCCTTTTGGGCGTCTAAGATCATAGAGTCCTCCGGAACGGAGGCATTGTTGAGCACGCTCATCACGCATGGCGCCTCTTTACTGATAAATGTATCCTGTCCTTCCTGTGAATAAAGCAGGGAAAGAATACGGATAGCATGTTCCAGCTTTTTTTCATTTCCCGGCTCAGCCAGACGTTTGCTGATTCCCAAGTAGCTGGTAGGATTATACATATAAATATTTTTGCCGCCGTCCTCGCTGATATACGGCATCATCCCGATTTTGTCCCCGTTTTTTTCAAATTCTGTAATATTGAGCGTCAGCACCGCGGTAAAAAAAACGGCTTTGCGGTTCTGGAGGTAATCCAATATCAGATCCGGATTGTTCCGATCGTCCGGATCCGTATAAAACATCCCCATATCCATATACTGCCGGACATAGTCCATCGTTCCTTCCCACATTCCCTGCGCCGTAGCGTTTCCCGCCAGAAAATCCTCTTCCCAGGCCACTCCTTTTGGAGTAGTCAGCCAGCTTGTTTTGGCAAGGTTAAATACGGCGGAAAAGGGATTGCCGGTCAGCTGCGTGCCCAATACGCCCGGAATCAACCCCGCCTCTTTTATCTTTGTACAAAGCGTTTCCAATTCGGTAAAATTGTTCGGCACTTCCCATCCATGTTCTTCCATCAGCGTTTTATTGTAAAAAATACCGTACATGGCATAGCTTACCGGCAAAAGGTAAACCCCGCCGTCAATCGACGTCTGATCTAAGACGGAAGTCGGCAGGCTGTTTATAAAGTCATAACCGGATAAATCGATCAGGCGCTCTTTCGCCAGATCTTCGTCTAATATCTGTGAAGTAATAAAAATATCGGAGATATCGTCTCCCCGCATCTGCGCCCAGCTGTAACCAGTGCGGTTGCTGCCGGTATAAGAGATAAAATCCAAATCAATATCCGGGCAGGTTTCTTTCAGCAACTCCAAAAATTTATCGTAGCCGCTCCAGGTACCCCAGGTCAGCGCACCCGCACTGCCGGAAGGGGCTTTT
>CAJTLD010000156.1 GCA_910577065.1 uncultured Lachnospiraceae bacterium
CGCCGCATCCCCTGTCCTCTGGCTGACGGAACTTTGCCAACACTGTTCGCTGTAATACTAATCTGCATTCAAAAAACACAAAAAACGGAGCAAACTACTATGAATACCATCCTGTTATTGGAAGACGAAGCCGCCTTAAGCCGCGGCATCCAATTTAAACTGGAAAAAGAAGGCTACCGCGTCATTGCCTGCGACAGCATCCGGGAAGCGCGCCTTCAGTTTCAGGCAAACCCCGTCCGCCTGATCCTCTGCGACATTATGCTTTCCGACGGCAGCGGCTTAGACTTCTGCAAATACATCCGGGAAGAACTGCAAAGCGACGTGCAGTTTGTCTTCCTGACCGCCATGGACACAGAACTCGATATTGTCATAGGCTACGAAACAGGCGCGGACGACTATATTACCAAACCGTTTAGCCTTGCCGTCTTAATGTCAAAAGTAAATTCCGTCTTTAAACGCATTGAAAAAAACGCCGCCGGAAAATCCCCCGCCGTCCGTTCCGGCAGCCTGACCTATTACCCAAATGAAATGCAGCTTTTCCTCAACAACCGGCCGGTAGAGCTGACCCGGAACGAATACCGCCTGCTGCAGCTTTTTTTAAACCATCCCAAGCAAATTCTGTCCAAAACGCAGATTTTAGAGCAGATGTTTGATTCGGACGGAAATTTTGTAGACAGCAATACGGTCGCCGTCAACATAAGGCGGCTGCGGGAAAAGCTAAACGACAGCGACAACAAACGTATGATTAAAAACATACGGGGAATGGGGTATGTATGGGATCTGGAAGTCGAATAAGCATCACGGGATGCCTGTGCCTTGCCGGCGTCGCATCCGTTTTACTGACAATTTTTGCCGACGCCGTGCTTCTGCGGGAGTTAAAACGCTCCTACCACACCACGGAAGCCATAGTCTGCGGGATTGCAGGCGAAGGCGAGTCGGGCGACGCCCTTTTAAAATACTTAAAAGAAGCCCCGGACAAAGCGTTTCTGCAATCCGGCGCACGGCATATGGCTGCCTACGGCTACGGCGCGTCTGCGCCCACCGTCTGGGAGCTGTACTACCGGGACGCCAAAAAACGGGTGATTGCGTCGTCCGTCCTTTTTGACGCCCTGCTGCTGCTTTTGTTTTGTTTCCTTGCGCTTTTGCACCGCAGGCAGGCTGTGCGCCGGGTATACGCACTGGAGCATGCGCTGTTTGAACTGCAGGGCACGGACGGCAGGGCGTTTGATTCTGATCCGGATTTAGAAGACGTTTTACAGGAACGGGTTTTATCCCTGCAAAAGCAAATCCAAACCAGCCGCACGCAGATGCAGCAGGAAAAGGAGTCAACCAAAAGACTGGTAACCGATATTTCCCATCAGTTAAAAACGCCTGTCGCCGCCTTAAAAACAAGCCTGGAGCTTTTAAACGGCGAAGAAATGACCGAAGCGGAGCGCCAGGAGTTTCTGGCGGGATGCATACGGCAGCTGGACTGCCTGGAAAACCTTACCGCGGCGCTTGTAGGCGTTTCGCGCATGGAAAAAGGCATGATCCAAATCCACGCAGCGCCCGCCCCAATCAAAGACGCCATTCTTTCCGCAGTCAGCCGGCTGTATGAAAAAGCCGCCGACAAACAGATTTCCATTGAACTGTGCGACGGCGGCTGCGCCGAAACCACAGACGTGATGCATGATAAAAAATGGACGGCAGAGGTTTTTTGCAACCTTTTGGATAATGCCGTAAAATACAGCGGCCCGCATTCCAAAATCCGGATCCGCACAGAAGAACTGGTAAGCTATGTGCGTATTTCCGTAGAAGACGAAGGCATCGGAATTCCGCAAGAGGAACGGACCAAAATTTTCAAACGGTTTTACCGCGGCAGACAGGCGCGCTGTCTGGAAGGCTCCGGTGTCGGGCTTTATCTGGCACGCGAAATCATCGAACGGCAAAACGGAACGATTTTTGTTCTCTCCCGATCCAAAACACAGGCGGGAAGCGTCTTTTCGGTGCAGCTTCCGAAAGTATAACATCCCTTCCCTTACAAATCTGTAAGCCTCCTCCCCAAATTTTGAAAGCCGGTTGAAAGAAATGTTCTTTATACTTAAATCCGATATCTAATCATCATCTGACAGAGCGGCGCTGCCGCGCCAATTCAGACAGGAGGTATATTATGCAGACGATCTTACAGACAAACAACCTATGCAAATACTACGGCAAAGGCGCCAATCAGGTAAAAGCCGTAGACCATACCGGCATCTGCGTGTTCCAGGGCGAATTTGCCGCCATCGCGGGCAAATCCGGCTCCGGGAAATCGACGCTTTTACACCTGCTCGGCGGGCTTGAGTACCCGACTTCCGGGGAGGTTATAATTGGCGGGAACAATATCTTTTCTTATAAAGAAGAAGCGCTTGCCGCGTTCCGCCGGCGCAAAATCGGTTTTGTATTCCAGTCGTTTAACCTGATCACTTCCATTAACGTATGGGAAAACATTGTGCTGCCCATCGGCTTAGACGGCCGGAAAGCGGACACGGCGTTTATTGAAGACATCATCCGCGTGCTGTCCTTAGACGACAAAAAGACAAGCATGCCCAACACCCTCTCCGGCGGGCAGCAGCAGCGCGTCGCCATCGCGCGGGCGCTTGCGGCAAGGCCGGATATCATTCTGGCGGACGAACCGACCGGGAACTTAGACAGCAAGACCAGCCTCGAGGTCATGAGCCTCTTAAAAACGTCGGTCAAAAAATACGGCCAGACCTTAATTATGATTACCCACGACGAGGAGCTTGCGCAAATGGCGGACCGCATCCTGATCATCGAAGACGGGCGCGTCGTTGACGACGGCAGAAAGGCGGTGTCCTGATATGAAAACCACGACCAGGCTTGCCGTAAGCAATTTAAAATCCGACAAAAGCAGGACTCTGCTGACCGGAACCGCCATTTTCCTGACGACCATGCTGCTTACCCTGATTACCCTTGGCTGCGCGGCATTTGTCCGTCAAAACAAACTGTATGCGGCCGAAACATACGGCGAACACTACGGCATGTTCAGCCGGCTTACGCCAGAGCAGCAGGACAAACTGAACCTGCACGCGCATTTTTACAATGTGGGACGGCAGTCCTATGCCGGAGACGGTGCCTTAAAGGGCTATCGGCTCCGCTTTTACTCCTCAGATTCCGTGATGCGCATGCTCTCGCATTTTAAGCCGGAGTCCGGCAGCTACCCGCAGGCTCCAAACGAAATCCTGGCAATGCCGGAGTTTTTTTTCGTACACGGATACAAGAATCCCCAAATCGGCGATACCGTAACCATCCCGCTGCGCATCAACGGCGGCGGCAAACCCGTCCGCCTGGATTTTGTTATCAGCGGATTTTTACCCTCCTCCGAAGCAAATAACCTTGCAAAGCTCTACAGCGCCTATGTTTCGGAAGCGTTTACCGCCGAACACATCCCCGATCCGGCCGAGCGGAACGATTATATCGGTTTTCAGGTTACAAACGAAGAAGCGCTCAATTCGGAAGGCATGGAGCAGAAAATAAACTCCCTCGCCGCCAAACTGGGCATCAAAGAAAGCCAGATCAGCATCAACCGCAACTACCTGCACTGGGCGCTCAATCCGCCTACGGAAACGATTGTATTCGGAGTCTGTATCGTTTTGATTATCCTGATTGTTTCCATACTGGTTATTTACAATATTTTCCATGTAGCGCTGATCCAGAAAATCCGGGAGTTTGGCCGCTTAAAGGCGCTTGGCGCCAGTAAAAAGCATTTAAAGCAGATTGTAAGGACGGAAGGCATGCTGCTTGCTGCCGCCGCCGTCCCCGCCGGGATTTTATGCGGCATACCGGTTATCAAAATCGCAATGCGCGCTTTTTTCCCGATGAACCGCCAAATTCCCGTTTTTTCCCTGCCCTTTGCACTGTTTGTCGCCGCGCTTTCATTTGCCGCCGTCCTGGCGTCAATCCAAAAACCGCTCAAAACAGCCGCTAAGACCTCCCCGGTGGAAGCCATACGCTACGAAGCGGGCGGGCGGGAATTAAAACGGCGCGGACGGGATTCGGTCACAATCTTCGGCCTTACCATGTCGAACCTTCTGCTGCACAGAAAAAGAACGGTAACCACCATCCTGACCATGGGATTATCGTGCGTGCTGTTTGTCATCGTCGCCAATGTCGCGGGGAATATGGACGCCGGACGGCAGACCAGAGAGGAGCTTGAATACGGCAGATTCCGGCTGGAACTGGACTATAGCTTAGACGATAAAGCCATTCCCGAAAACAACCTCAACCATGTCCAGAAACAAAACCCGCTGGGGGAAGAAACCATCCGCCGGATTAAGTCCATTGAAGGCGTAACCGAAGTGCGTACCCGAATCCTTATTCCTTTTTATGAAACCAACAAAAACACAGGAAAAAACGGTTATATTACCATTTCGGTTGTAAGCGAAGAGGAATTTGGCTGGCTGGTAAACAACGCGGCGCGCGGCACGGTAGACTACCGGAATACGGCCGAACAGGACGGCGTGATATATATGTGGGATCATTTCCTGGATGAGGAGTATCGGATCGGGGACGCTTTCTGCGGTGAAATTTTAGACGGCGGCAGAAGGATTCCGTTTTCGGCGCCGCTGCTTGGAAGCTGCGGGCACTCTAACGACGCCTCGATGACTATGACAGAAGACACCTTCCGGAAGCTAAAGCTTTCGGAGGACATGACCGGCATCCTGTTTGTAGACTGCGCCGCCGAACGCGAAGCGGCCGTAAAAGAAGAGCTCGAACGGATCGTTTACGAATCGGATCATCTTAGCATGTCCTCCTTTTCCGATCAGCTGGCTTTGTCCCATCTTTTGATTGACGTAACACGCGGCGGGTGCTACACGTTTCTGGCAATCTTAAGCATGATTGGCTTTATGAATATGGCAAACACGATGATTACCAATATCCTGACCCGCAAAAGAGAGTTTGGGATGATGCAGGCAATGGGAATGAGCAACCGACAGCTAAACCGGATGCTGCAGCTTGAGGGGCTGGTGTTTACGGCCGGGACGCTTCTTGTTTCGCTTGTGCTCGGAAATATACTGGGATACCAGGCGTTTTTCTACTGTAAGCGGCAGGGAGTCGTCGGTTTATATGAATACCATGTACCGTTTCCGGAACTCGGAGCGCTGATAGCAGGTATCGTTACGCTTCAAATGATTCTGGCGTTCGTACTGAGCAAAAATATAAAAAAAGCGTCGTTAGTAGAGCGGATACGCCAGCAGGAATAAACAAAAAAAGGGACGGCATGCGGACCGGATGCGATACATAAAGCGCGGCATTCCCGTAACAGTTCATCCTGTTTTGTGAAGTTGAGGCTGTATGCCAGTAATTATGCTTTTATACATCTTTTTTGATTTTTTTGCACACCAACCAAGACATCAGCAGCAAGGAAGATTTTTGTGGGCTCTGCCCACACCCGGCCTCCGGAATAAGGCTGGGATATTCTGGCAATAATATAAATGCCGATGGAATA
>CAJTLD010000157.1:0-1838 GCA_910577065.1 uncultured Lachnospiraceae bacterium
TACAATTGCGTTGGTTTTTATCGGGTTTAATATTTTTGCAAGCGGGTTATTTACCGCGTTATCGAATGGGGTGGTTTCGGCAATTCTGGCATTTTCAAGATCATTTGTATGTATGCTTGCGGCTATGCTGATACTTCCGGTGTTTTTGGGCGTAAACGGTATCTGGCTGGCGACGCCTGCGGCAGAATTTACGGCGCTTTTACTGTCGGCCGGAATGTTTTTGAAATATCGGAAGAAGTATGGTTATCTGTGATTTTTTCTTGACTAAAATATATTACGGGTGTAATATTTAACGGTCGGATATCGTTTGAAACGGATTGGAACGGAGACAGTTTATGAGGTGCAGAATTAAAATTTTTACGGTTTTGTGTATGGTATTTATTCTGGCAGCTGGGTGCGGTTTAAAATGGGAGCCGCCGCTGTATGTTGCGGAAACAGAGGAGAAGGCGGCTTTTTTACAGGCAGAAGAAGGCCTGCAGCAAGAAACAGCGGCTTCTTTTTCGGAAGGAGAGGAGTTTGCGGCGATTTACCGTAGCGTTTACGATAACGCTGAATATACGGGCGCGCCCTTTAACCTGGAAACGATGCGGGGCATTTTGGAGCGGTTTGGGGAATACGGATATGCGGCGGTGGACAGAAAAAACCAGCTTGATATGGTCAACGCCGATCAGGTTATACGGTTCTGCGAAGCGGTGAATGCGAAAATGTGCGCAGATCTGACGATAATTGCGGCGGATGACGGCGGCATGTTTACGAAATATCGTTTTGGGACAGAAGAAGGGGAAGTGGATATTTCAAGAGAAGATTTCCGATATGAAGACGGCGGCCTGAAAAAAATCTATGCCGCGGATTGTAAAGCGGATGTGTGGCGTTATACAAAGGAAGGGTATTTGCTGTTTGAAGGAAGTTATTATTCAAAAGAATACTACCTGCTGGCGCTTGACGAAACGCCGGAATGCGCTGCGCTGCGGGTAGAACCGCTGGACAGTAAGTGCAGGGAATTTAACCGAACCTGTATATTGCCGGTCGGATACCGGCAAAATAATATATTTCTGGTTGACTGGAGCGAAGAGGATTTTGGGGAACTGGATTTTTATGATGCGTTTGATCGGTTTTATCCCCTTTTATATGATCGGGCCGTTCCTTATACAGAGGATGAAAATCTGGGTGTGGGAGCGGTTTATGGGATAAAGGAAGAAGAATTTGAGACGGTGGTGCAGGCCTTTATAGAGGTTGGAAGCCAGGAACTGCGGGTAAATACGGTTTATGATCCGCAGCGCAAGGCGTATGAATATAAGCCGCGGGGATTTGAAGAGAAGGAATATCCGCAGATCCCGTATCCGGAGGTAGTAAGCAGTGAAGAACGCGCGGACGGGACGATTGCGCTGACGGTTCATGCGGTTTATCCGGAGGGAAATACGTCACGGGCATTTTCACATCAGACGGTCATTCGTCCGCGTGAGGACGGCGGGTTTTGTTTTGTGTCAAACAGGAGAATTTTTTCGGATCAGGATCAAAGCGCCTGGTGGCATTCGGATCGTCTGTCAGCGGAAAAATGGAATGAAATTTATGGTGAAAATGATTAACGGATAGATTCTTCTTTGTTTTATATAATCAAAATATCAGAATAAAAACTCAAAAACCATCACTTTTTCGTATGAAAAAATTTAAAGAAATTCAAAACAACCCCCTCTTTTTTTATTTTCTGCCCCGCTTTTCTTTACACCGGATTTTAAATTTTATATACTCATGGTTGCAAAAATATTTCAAAAACCAGGAGAGATGAGAATGAAACATTTAACGGAAATCAGATGGCATGGCAGGGGCGGCCAGGGAGC
>CAJTLD010000157.1:1944-4668 GCA_910577065.1 uncultured Lachnospiraceae bacterium
ACGACAGGATCAGCGACAGTCCGATCCGGGTGCATTCCAATATCTATGAACCGGATTTTGTCGTGGTCGTAGACGATACGCTGCTTCACAGTGTGGACGTAACTGCCGGGCTAAGCCCAAACGGCGCGCTTTTGATTAATACCGAAAAAGGAAAAGATGAAATCCTGCCGCTGTTAAAGGGCTACGAAGGGGCGGTTTATACGATAAATGCCAGGAAGGTCTGCATGGAAACGCTCGGGAAGTATTTCCCGAATATGCCGATGCTTTCCGCGCTGGTAAGGATTTCCGGGATTTTGGAAAAAGACGTGTTTTTCCGGGAAATGGAAGCGTCTTTAAAACATAAATTTGAGAAAAAGCCGGAAGTGTTTGCGGGAAACAAAAAAGCGCTGGAAGCGGCGTTTGACGCGGTGGAACAGATTAGCTTTGCGGCGGACGGCAAGCGTGTAGAGATGTCTGACAGGAGGGTTGCTTAAATGGCGTTATCGGCAAAGGAGATTCGTGAAACGACCCGGTGGCAGGATTTGACGGAGGGGCTTTCCATCTATGAGCCTGCCACATCTAAGGGATTTCTGACGGGGGAATGGCGGACGGATACCCCGGTTGTGGAATGGGAGAAATGCAGGCAGTGTTTGCTTTGCGTACCGTATTGCCCGGACAGTTCCATCCCGGTGCTGGACGGGAAGCGTCTGGATTTTGATTACGATCACTGTAAGGGCTGCGGAATCTGCGTGGCGGCCTGCCCATTCGGGGCGATTTCAATGAAGGAGGGCAAATAAAATGGGTATAAAACAAAGAATGTCCGGCAATGAAGCCGTGGCGTATGCCATGAAGCAGATAAATCCGGACGTGATGCCGGCGTTTCCGATTACGCCTTCTACGGAATTGCCGCAGTTTGTGTCCTCTTACATAGCAAACGGGGAAATGGATACGGAATTTATCCCGGTGGAAAGCGAGCACAGCGCGATGAGCGCGGCAATCGGAGCCGAGGCGGCGGGCGCGCGGACGATGACGGCGACTTCTTCCGCAGGGCTTGCGCTGATGTGGGAAATGCTTTATGTGGCGGCGTCAAACCGCCTGCCGATTGCGCTTGCTCTGGTAAACCGCGCGTTGTCCGGCCCGTTGAATATCAACTGCGAGCATTCGGACAGTATGGGGGCAAGGGATGCCGGCTGGATTCAGATTTATGCGGAGGACAACCAGGAAGCGTATGACAATTTTATCCAGGCATACCGGATTGCGGAGCATAAGGACGTGATGCTGCCGATTATGATCTGCCAGGACGGGTTTATTATCAGCCACGGCGTTTCCAATATCGAGCTGTTGGAGGATGAGGCCGTAAAAGCGTTTGTCGGCGAATACAATCCTAAGCATTTTCTGTTAAACGAAAACGAGCCTATGGCGGTCGGCCCGTATGCGGTTTCCTGTTACGGAATGGAATCCAAACGCGCGCAGGCGCAGGCGATGATAAACGCAGGGCAGGTGATTTTGGACGTCGCCGCGGAGTTTGAAAAAATATCCGGCAGAAAATACGGGTTCTTTGAAGCGTACCGGCTGGAGGATGCCGAAGTTGCAATTGTTGCGATTGGTTCCGCCTGCGGCACGACGAAGGATGCGGTTGACTTGCTTCGCGCCGAAGGCAAAAAAGCGGGGCTTTTAAAGGTGCGCGTGTTCCGTCCGTTCCCGGGAAAAGAACTGGCCGGGGCGCTTCGGAACTGCCGGGCGGTTGCTATTTTGGATCGCTGTGAAAGCTTTAGCGCAAACGGAGGGCCTTTGGCCGCGGAACTGTCCGCCGCGTTATACCAGGCAAAGGGACAGGCTGAGGTATTAAAAATCGTTTACGGGTTAAACGGCAGGGATTATACGGTAGAGGACGCCAGACAGGTTTTTGCGGATCTGGAAGAAATGGCGGCAAATGGGAACCGGGACGGGCAGGAGTACCGTTATATCGGTTTGCGGGAATAGGAGGTGCGTAAGATGGGCCAGACAGGTTTTAAAGAATACCAGCAAAGGCAGGAGCGCCTTGCGCCGGGGCACAGGCTGTGCGCCGGATGCGGCGGCACGATTGCAGTCAGGAACGTGTTAAAAGCGCTGCGGCCGGGCGATAAGGCGGTTGTGGGCAATGCGACCGGATGCCTGGAGGTGTCTACGTTTACTTATCCGTACACCTCTTATGAAGACAGCTATATCCACAGCGCGTTTGAAAACGCGGGCGCGACGTTAAGCGGCGTGGAAACGGCGTATCATGCGTTAAAGAAAAAGGGAAAAATAAAGGAAGAATATAAATTTATTACGTTCGGCGGCGACGGCGGGACGTATGACATCGGCTTTCAGTCGCTCTCCGGCGCAATGGAGCGCGGGCATGATATGGTGTATGTCTGCTATGACAACGGGGCGTATATGAACACCGGAATCCAGCGTTCTTCCGCGACGCCGATGTACGCGGACACGACGACAACCCCGGTGGGCAGCCGCTCAAACGGCAAGCCGCAGGGCAGAAAGGATCTTGCGGCGATTATGGCGGCGCATCATATTCCCTATGTGGCGCAGACGACGTTTATTGGGAATATGATGGATTTGTACCAAAAATCCGAAAAGGCGATTTATACGAAGGGGCCGGCTTTTTTGAATATTATGGCGCCGTGCCCGAGAGGGTGGCGGTATGAGGCGCCGGATATTATTCAGATCTGCAAGATGGCGGTGGAGACGTGTTACTGGCCGGTGTTT
>CAJTLD010000157.1:4718-5438 GCA_910577065.1 uncultured Lachnospiraceae bacterium
CGCTGGAAGAGTTTTTAAGGCTGCAGGGCAGGTTCCGCCATTTGTTTTTGCCGGGGAATGAATATTTGATCGAAGCGTTCCAGACGGAGGTGGACAGGAGGTGGGAAGAACTGAAAAAGAGATGCGGGGCGTAGAAGAAGGCCGTACAAAGCTTATGCTGGGAAGCTTTTTTTGCTGGCGTATGAAAAAATTTCTGGCGTTTGCCTGCTGTGTGGGCGGCTGCGCAGGACTGGCGTTTGCCGTAAAAAGCGATTTTTTAGGCGCGGCGCTGCTGTGCGGAATAATTGCTTATGATGTGTTGATTCATCTGCCCTGTGTGAAGCGTACCTGCTGTGAGGTTATGGTGCGGGATGACGGGGATAAACTATGTATCAGGTATCTGCCGAAGGGATGGAACCAGAAGCTGTGTTTTGGGTGGAGGCGGGAAGCCGTTATCCGACGGGACGCGATCCGCGATGTCCGGTTAAAGGAGATCCGGTACGGCGGCAGGTGGATGGAGCGGATCGGGTATCGTATGACGGTTCGGGCAGAAAAAGATTACAGGTTTGATTCCGTTTTGCTGCAGGAGGGGGATACGGTGGAACAAAGCGGGCTTTGGGAGCTTCGGGGATATTTTTGCGGCAGATGAAATGTTTGTTTGAAGCTGTATGTTACTGTTCACTCCTAGAGCGAACAATGTTGGCAAAGTTCCGTCAGCCAGAGGACAGGGGATGCGGCGTT
>CAJTLD010000158.1 GCA_910577065.1 uncultured Lachnospiraceae bacterium
CAGACAATAAAGGCTGCGGGGGATTTGCAAACATACTTCAGAAAAAGAGGGAGCCGGCGCCTGGCGCCGGCTATTCATATGAAAAAGATTTTATTAAAAGTGAAGCAACTCACTAGTTACCAAATGGATTCTTGTTTTTGTATAATTCAGTATAATCAGCATTTGTGAAGTCAATATTTACATAATATGAGGAGTTTATGATAAAAATGTAAACATTCTGTAAACACAAAAAAGAGTATTTCTTAAAGATAATGAGATTTATTGCATACGATCCCAAAAACAGATATAATAAAACAAGTTGCCATATGATGGAATTGGAGGAGAATTGAATGTATGACAGTGTTATAATAGGTTCGGGCGCTGCAGGCAGTACCGTAGCGCGCAAACTGGCGGAAAGCGGTAAAAATGTATTGGTTTTGGAAAAGCGGCCGCATATCGGCGGGAACTGCTACGACAGGCCGGATGCGTATGGAATCGTGATTCATGAATACGGCCCGCATATTTTCCATACCAATGAAGAAGAGGTATTCCGGTTTTTGTCGGAATTTACCGAATGGCGCCTGTTCGGGCATGAAGTAGTCGCAAACGTGCACGGCACGCCGCTCCCGGTACCGTTTAATTTAAATACGCTTCACAAGGTATACGGGAAGGAAAAAGCGGACAGGTTAGAAGCGCTTCTGGTAGATGAATACGGCGCAGGCAGCCGCGTCCCGATTATGGAACTTAAGAAAAACAAAAATCCGGAAATCGAAGCCATTGCGGATTATGTGTATGAAAACATATTTTTACATTATACTATGAAACAATGGGGACAGACGCCTGAAGAAATCGATCCGGAAGTAACGGGGCGCGTTCCGGTCCTGCTTTCTTATGACAACCGCTATTTTCAGGATAAGTACCAGGGAATGCCAAAAGACGGTTATACCGCCATGTTTGAAAAAATGCTGGCGCACCAAAATATCACGGTGGAAACGCATACCGGCTGTAAAGACTGCATGGCGTTTTTGGAAAACAAGGTATTGTATAAAGGAATCGAATTTACGGGAGACGTCGTATACACCGGTGCGCTGGACGAGTTATTTGACTGTGAATACGGGCGTTTGCCGTACCGTTCGCTGGATTTTCGGTTTGAGCATTTTGCTCAGGACAGCTTCCAGGGCAGGAGCGTTGTAAATTACACGGTCAGCGAGGATTTTACCCGGATTACGGAATTTAAATATCTGACCGGGCAGACGGACGCGCATGGTACGACCATCGTAAAAGAATACCCGTTTTCTTATACCGGCGCGGAAGGCGAAATTCCCTATTATGCAATATTAAACGATGAAAACCGGGCGCTTTACGAAAAATACAAAGCAAAGCTTGCGCCTTTGAAAAATGTATATTTGCTGGGCAGGCTTGCAGAATATAAATATTACAATATAGATGCAATTGTAAAAGAGGCTCTTAAGCTTTCGGATACGATAAGGAGATAAACATGAAATTATTGTCGATAGCGATTCCCTGCTATAATTCGCAGGATTATATGGAAAACTGTATCAAATCCCTGCTCCCCGGCGGGGAAGATGTGGAAATATTGGTGGTAGACGACGGCTCAAAGGATATGACGCCGGAAATTGCGGATGCCTACGAGAAAAAATACCCGGGTATTGTGCGCGCCATCCACCAGGAAAACGGCGGCCACGGCGCAGCCGTCAACGCCGGGCTGAAAAATGCAAAAGGCCTGTATTTTAAAGTTGTGGACAGCGACGACTGGGTAGACGCGGACAGCTACCAGGTCATTCTTGCAAAGTTAAGGGAACTTGTGGGCGGCCGGGAAATGCTCGATATGATGATCAGCAATTTTGTATACGAAAAAGAAGGCGCAAAGCATAAACGGGTCATGCGTTATGCTTCCGTGCTCCCGCAGGGGCGCGTGTTTGGCTGGGAAGAAGTGAAGCGGTTCCGCAAAGGCCAGTATATCCTGATGCACTCTGTGATTTACCGGACGCAGCTGCTTAGGGACTGTGGGCTGGAACTGCCGCGCCATACGTTTTATGTGGATAACCTGTTTGTATACCAGCCGCTGCCGCAGGTAAAATATATGTATTACCTGGATGTGGATTTTTACCGGTATTTTATCGGACGGGACGACCAGTCGGTGAACGAAAAAGTGATGATTGGAAGGATCGACCAGCAGATCAAAGTGAATAAAATTATGGTGGATTCGTATGATCTTTGGAAAATCCCAAACCGCAAGCTCAGACATTATATGTTTAATTACCTGGAGATCATTACGGTGATTTCCACAGTGATGTTAATCCGTTCCGGGACGGCGGAAAATTTAGAGAAAAAAAGGGAACTTTGGCGTTATATCAAGCAGCAGGATATCCGGCTGTTCCACAGGCTTAGGTCAGGGATTATGGGCAATACAATGAACCTGCCGGGCAGAAGCGGACGTAAGATTTCAATCGCGGCGTATAAAATATCGCAGAAAGTGGTTGGCTTCAATTAAAATTATGAAATGCTTTTTTTGTAACAGTGAAGCCGGAAGGCCGAACTGTGTTACTGTTCACACCCATGGTGTTCACAGTAACGAATCCGGCCTATTTAAAGTTGCCTTACGGCAAGAGGCCGGATTCTGGCCCCATTATTGTATTGGCCTGTGGCCGTGCAGCGCAGTGCACGGCCCAGGAGTGAACAGTAACCGAACTGTTACTTTTTTTGAAATATTCGGAGGAAGGGCTTGTTTTTTTAGAAAAAATTGGTTAAAATAGAAACAGATCGGGTGATAAGCCCCAATTATAAATTATAATATTCTAGGAGGAATAAAGACATGGCAGTAAGAGTAGCAATTAATGGTTTTGGCCGTATCGGCCGTCTGGCTTTCCGTCAGATGTTTGGAGCAGAAGGTTATGAAGTAGTGGCAATCAACGATTTAACAAGCCCGAAGATGTTGGCTCACTTGTTAAAATACGATTCTTCCCAGGGCAAATACGAACTGGCTGACAAGGTAACCGCAGGGGAAGATTCCATCACCGTTGACGGCAAAGAAATCAAAATCTACGCATTCCCGGATGCCAACAACTGCCCATGGGGCGACTTAAAGGTTGACGTTGTATTAGAGTGCTCCGGCTTCTACACAAGCAAAGAAAAGGCTCAGGCCCATATCAATGCCGGCGCCCGCAAAGTCGTTATTTCCGCTCCGGCTGGAAACGATCTTCCGACTATCGTATTCAACACCAACCATGAGACGCTGAAAGCAGAAGATACCATCATTTCCGCAGCTTCCTGCACCACAAACTGCTTGGCTCCTATGGCTGACGCATTGAACAAATATGCACCGATCCAGTCCGGTATCATGGTGACCATCCACGCTTACACAGGCGATCAGATGACCCTTGACGGACCGCAGAGAAAAGGCGACTTAAGAAGATCCCGTGCAGCAGCGGTAAATATCGTTCCGAACAGCACAGGCGCTGCAAAAGCAATCGGGCTTGTTATTCCGGAACTCAACGGCAAGTTAATCGGTTCCGCACAGCGTGTGCCGACTCCGACAGGCTCTACCACGATCTTAACGGCAGTTGTAAACAAAGCCGACGTTACGGTAGAAGGCATCAACGCAGCTATGAAAGCAGCTGCAAACGAGTCCTTCGGCTACAATGAAGACGAAATTGTTTCTTCCGATATCGTTGGAATGAAATACGGTTCTTTATTTGACGCTACACAGACAATGGTAAGCAAAGTTTCGGATGATCTGTATGAAGTTCAGGTTATTTCATGGTATGACAATGAAAACAGCTATACATCCCAGATGGTTCGTACAATCAAATACTTCTCAGAGTTAGCATAATCTCTGTGATTCTGCGCACGGCAGACTACTTTTTCAAGCGAAAGGCTGCCAGAGTGTGCAAATAGTTACCGAAAGGGGAAGCGCAAAGCGTCCCCTTTTGGTGAAGGCTCACAAAGGGTCCGGTCTGAAAGGACCGGATCTTTTTTTCTGTTCCATTTATTGTTAGTTATCAGATATCACAAGGAGGACATAACCCATGTCATTAAACAAAAAGTCGGTAGACGACATTAACGTAGCAGGCAAACGCGTTCTGGTAAGGTGCGATTTCAACGTGCCGTTAAAGGAAGGCAAAATCACAGACGAAACCCGTATCAAAGCGGCATTGCCGACCATCCAGAAATTGATCGGCGACGGCGGCAAGGTAATCCTTTGTTCCCACCTGGGCAAAGTAAAGAACGGCCCGAATGAAGGCGAATCTTTAGCCCCGGTTGCGGCAAGGCTTACCGAGAAGCTGGGTAAGGAAGTCGTATTCGTATCCGATTACAACGTAACGGGCGAAGCGGCGACGAAAGCAGTTGCCGATATGAAAGACGGCGACGTTGTGCTTTTGCAGAATACCCGTTTCCGCGGCGCGGAAGAGACCAAAAACGGCGAAGCATTCAGCCAGGAATTAGCGGATCTGGCGGACGTATACGTATGCGACGCATTCGGTTCTTCCCACAGGGCGCACGCTTCCGTTGCAGGCGTTACCAAATGCATTACCGCAAAGGGCGGGGAAAATGCGGTCGGCTATCTGATGCAGAAAGAAATTGATTTCCTCGGCAACGCCGTAGAGAATCCGGTAAGGCCGTTCGTAGCCATCTTAGGCGGCGCGAAAGTAGCGGACAAATTAAACGTAATTTCCAACCTGCTGGAAAAATGCGACACTTTGATTATCGGCGGCGGTATGGCATATACCTTCTTAAAAGCGAAAGGCTATGAAATCGGCAATTCCTTAGTAGACGACAGCAAGATCGACTACTGCAAGGAAATGATTGAGAAAGCAGAAAAGCTCGGCAAGAAGCTGCTGCTTCCGGTAGACTCCGTAACCGTAGCCGCTTTCCCGAACCCGATTGACGCTAAAATAGAAGTGGAAGTTTGTGCAGTAGAAGATATGCCGGCCGACAGGGAAGGCTGCGATATCGGGCCAAAGACACAGGAAATGTACGCTGAAGCCGTGAAGACAGCGAAAACCGTTGTATGGAACGGGCCAATGGGCGTATTTGAGAACCCGATCCTGGCAGAAGGCACGATTGCCGTAGCAAAAGCGCTTGCAGAAACAGACGCAACGACGATTATCGGCGGCGGCGATTCCGCAGCGGCAGTCAACCAGCTTGGTTTCGGCGATAAGATGAGCCATATTTCCACAGGC
>CAJTLD010000159.1:0-896 GCA_910577065.1 uncultured Lachnospiraceae bacterium
AGAGCAGAGGACTGAAAATCCTCGTGTCTCTGGTTCGATTCCGGAACTGGGCATTTTTTATTTCTGCAGTTTACGCTGATTTCCATCTAAACCGTTTTGTCTGCCCTCTTCTTTCAAATACTTATAAAACGTATTTGCCGCAAAGCTTTTTCCTCTTCCCCTGTCAGAAACAATCTGTATGCAGCGCGCCGGATTATCCCATCTGACCTTGATTTCCACCAGCCGTTGTTCCCTAAGCAAAGGCATTGCCAACTGTTTCGGCACAAACCCGATGCCCAGGTTGTGTTCAATCAGCGGCAGCATAAGATCCGACGTCGCCACTTCCATATCCAGTTCCAAGTCCAGATTATGACGTACAAAAAAATCTTTATAAAACTCGTACGTCGCCGTTCCCCTTCCAAGCCCAATCCATGCATACCGGCCTATTTCCTCCGGCTCCAAAACCCGGCTGCATAAATGGCTGTACTGCATCCCGCCTGTCAAAATTTCTTCAAAATCCATTACATTTTCACAACAAAGCACTTTTGCCGCCTGAAATGGCGCCGTAACAACTGCGAAATCTGCTTTTCCCGCCATCATCTGACGGATAATTTCCGGCGTCGTGTGATTATGGATTTTGATACGGACGGCAGGATATTCCTTTTTAAAATCATGCAGCATATCCAGCAAGAAAAGGTGCAGCGCTGTTTCTGTCGCCCCGATTTCAACCGTACCGGATCTTTTTGCATCCTGCCCGCATAACTCTTCCTGTGCATTCATGAACTGCCTGTACGCAACCTCCACATGCGAATAAAGCCGCTCCCCCTCTTCCGTCAGGCCAACGCCTCTCGCCCCGCGGATAAACAGCCTGCAGTTTAACTGCGATTCCAATATTTTTAAGACCCGTGTCACATTGG
>CAJTLD010000159.1:923-5129 GCA_910577065.1 uncultured Lachnospiraceae bacterium
TGCCGCTCTTGTGATATTCCCGTATTTGGCAGCATAATAAAAAATTTTATAATATTCAAAATTGATATCTATAAGACATACCTCCCATATGATATATATATTTTTCATATTTGTCTTTCCATAGTATAATACGTCAACAGAAAGATGTAAACAGAAAGGACTTGTTTCTATATGAACAAAGATATGACACAGGGAGATCCCAGAAAAATTTTATGGTCGTTTTGCCTGCCTATGTTTGGCAGTATTGTATTCCAGCAGCTTTATAATATTGCCGATTCCTTTGTGGCAGGCAGGTTTATCGGTGAATACGCCCTCGCGGCAGTCGGAAACAGCTATAATATTACACTGATTTTCATTGCGTTTGCATTCGGCTGCAATATCGGCTGTTCCGTTACCGTTTCACAATTATTCGGCGCAAAAAATTTCAGAGATATGAAAACCTCTGTTTATACTTCATTTGCCGCAAGCGGCATTTTGTGCGCCGTCCTAATGCTCCTTGGCCTGCTGTCGGGCGATACGCTCCTTATTCTGATGAAAACTCAGCCGGAAATAATGGCGGATTCCGTTTTGTATTTAAAGATCTACATTTGGGGGCTTCCTTTTTTATTTTTTTACAATATTGCCACCGGGATATTCTCAGCGTTGGGCGACTCAAAAACTCCGTTTTTGTTCCTTGCTTTTTCATCCGGCGCTAACATCTTTGTGGATATCCTTTTTGTAAAAGTATTACAGATGAAAATTGCAGGCGTTGCATGGGCAACCTTTCTCTGCCAGGGCGTAAGCTGCATCTTATCGCTTGCCATCGTATGCATTCGTCTCTCCAAAATAAACCCAGGCGAACGCGCGCCTCTTTTTTCATGGAAACTTCTGGGTAAAATAGCAGTCATCGCCGTGCCCAGCATTTTACAGCAATCTTTTATATCAGTCGGAAACATGATGATCCAGGGATGCATTAACCACTTTGGCGTAAGCGTTGCCGCCGGATACTCTGCCGCCGTTAAGCTGAACAATCTGGTCATTACCTCTTTTACTACCATCGGAAATGGTATTTCCAATTTTGCGGCTCAAAACCTTGGCGCAAAAAAACACGAACGAATTGGACAGGGATTTTATGCCGGGCTGAAACTGGTGTGGTTTTTGTGTATTCCGTTTTGTATCCTCTATTTCGGATTCGGCCGCTATCTTCTGCTGCTGTTTTTGGAAGAAAGTTCTTCGTCCGCGCTTACGGCAGGCGTACAGTTTTTGCGGATATTGTCGCCGTTTTACTTTGTGGTATCCGCCAAACTTGCGGCAGACGGTATCTTGCGGGGAATAAGCGCTATGCGGCAGTTTATGGCGGCTACTTTTACCGATCTTATCCTGCGTGTGGTATTATCCTTTGCGCTTTCAGAGTGGTTTCAATCTGCAACGGGTATCTGGTGTTCCTGGCCTGTCGGCTGGACGACGGCAATGCTGCTGTCTGTTTTCTTTTACCGAAAGAAATATCAGGAATTAACTGTTCGTTAGCGCGTGTTTGAAAAATGCTTTTCGGCAGATGTATTGCCCGCTTAACGCCCCAAAGGGTATATGGCAGATTTGCACCAAATGAGGAAGGCGTAGCGGGCTACGTTGACCGAATTCATGCAGATTGAACTACTAATGTTCAATCTGATGGCGCAAATATCACGCTAAGTGGGGGATGCAGATGGCGGATTAGGGACTTTCACCCATTAAAAACGTGCACCGCAGGGCGCGCACGCAAAAAACCGGATGGGCTTTCTATCCCATCCGGCTCATATAATTTATTTCCAGGAAATTTTAAAATATCCGGTTGTTGTCCTGGAATTAGGTCTTACTTTAATATAGTACGTTCCTGTACGAACTTTACCATCCGTGCTCACTGTCTCTTTATAACCCCAGCCTCCCTGATGTATCTTTCCATCAGCGTTGCTATAATACTTGGAACCATATGTACCTCCATACGGCCTGATTCCAGGGCCCGTAATATCAACCCGAACCGGTCCTGTTAAATATGGTGTAAATGCAACATTCAGCTTCTGGTTTTTTGTTAATTTGAACTTATACCAATGAGCCGCTGTCGTACCTGCTGAAATTACGCCGATAACGCCTTTTGTTCCCTTTTTGATATTCAATGCTTTCTGCTTCTTTGTTCCACTCTTATCTTTATATTTTGTAAGCTGGGCCTGAACACTGACCCCCCCCATGGAACCAACTTTAAAATAATATGTTTTGCCCTTCTTTACGCCATAATAATCCGTAACAAACATTGCATTTACAGCATCGGTAGACCAAACAGATTCTGTAGACAATGCTTTCGTCCTGCTTGCATCATATAACTGTGTTGTACCAAATGCGTATCCAATCTCCTGCAGTTGCGTAGCATTACTCATTTTCACTCTAAGATATCCATCCTGAGCAGCTTTATATTTGATCCAGCTGTATTCCTGCGTTGCAACATAACTTTCCTCATCTGAAATCGTAACCGTTCCACCGTTTTTGGCAAAGCTTTTTTCCGCTGCTTTAACGCTGTTTGGCGCAGCAATTGCTGTTACAGAAAACATCATTACTGCTGCAAGTACAAGACTTGTGACTTGTTTCAATAAATTCCTTTTTTCCCTTTTCATTTTCCTTATTCCTTTCGTCATATATTTGTAATACTTATTACACAAATATTATACCACGATTGCCGTATTTTTCAAGATGTAAATCAATGCTAATTTAAAGATATGCTTGTCGTTCTTAAATAAATACAATCCAAATCCGGGATCGTGTTTATAGCTCATTCCCGCCGTCTGCACGCTTTGCTTTGCATAGCCAGAATACATTATCGCACGTTTAGCCAGAATTACCGAGGGCATTTTCTTTTTTAAGTTCCGTCTGTTTTTTTACAATTTTACAAAAGTCCTCCTTTGCAAGTTCATACTTGGAAGGATCCCGCAGAATTGCTGAAGGATGATATGTTGCAGTCAGGGCACAGTTTTTCCGGTAAATCCAAGTTCCATGCTGTTTGGTGATTTTAAAATCCGGCGAGATAATCCGCTGCGCAGCAACACGGCCAAGACAAACAATTATTCTGGGTTTAAGAAGAAACGTCTCATATTTAAGATAGGGAAAGCACGCTTCTTTTTCCTCTTCTTTGGGATCACGATTTCCTGGAGGATGACACTTTACAATATTTGTAATGTAAATATCCTCTCTTTTCAGCCCGCAGTCCCGCAACAGACTGTCTAATATTTCTCCCGAACGACCGACAAACGGAATTTTGTGCAAATCTTCCTGTTCTCCGGGCGCTTCGGCAATCACCATTAGATCCGCCTGGTAACTTCCGCGCCCCAGAACCGGCCAACGCCTGGTTCTACTCAAAGAACAACAGGTACAGGCGGCAATATGCTGTTCTATATCATTCCATGTAACTTGCATATAGCTCTCCTTCTGCCAAAATTTAATGCAATTCGTTATTTTCGCTATTTTTTTCTTTGCCTAATCAACTGAATTCTTATTTTTTCCAATTTTGAAATTATTTCTTCTGATATCTCCAATCTCAGAGTCTTGGAATTTACAAACGAAACTATTTCTAAAGCTGAAGCTTTTTTTTGAAACAACTCTTTTAAACGCGCAACATCGCCTTCTTCTATTTTTCTATAGGGAATCGCAATCTTTTTAAATTCACTTGGTACTAATTCTCTTACTCCGCCTCCATAATAACGTCCATAAAATTCACATTGCGCTAATGTCATAGAATTATAAAAGCAAAAAACAACGCTATTCTTATCATATTCTTCCTTTAAACGTATATGATAACCTGCATCGGTAGTGTGAATGTTCATTTCATTGATATATAATCTTGGTAAGATATCGTATCGCTTAAAGAAGATAATATCTCCCTTCGCTTCAATCGGAACACCATACCAGGGAATCCTGTTTGCACATTTATACCTTTTTTTTAATTCTGTCCCCTGTATTTTTTGCTCCCCAGCCCATTCTAAATATTCTTTTAATCCGACCGGTAAATCTTTTTGCCGAACTTTTGCTAAATTTAACAAATAGACAGGTTTATTTCGCTTTTTTATTTTTTCAAAAATCTCTTCATCAATACTTATCATACTGTCTATAATAAATGAAGATTTCTGTAAAATCGGCAGAACCAGTTTTTTGCATCTAAATTTTCTTACCTGTTCGTCTGTGAGAATAAAATATTTATTTCCT
>CAJTLD010000160.1:0-4858 GCA_910577065.1 uncultured Lachnospiraceae bacterium
GCCGCTAAATCCTGTTACACAGCGAACGCCGCACCCCCTGCCCTCTGGCTGACGGATTCTTGCCAACACCCCTTGCTCTGTCTGACGGCTCCTCACTCCTCCCCCACCTCATCCGCAAACCAATACAAATAAACATCCTCCAACGTCGGCCGAACCTCCAAAGCCACATACAAACGCGGCCTATCCTCCGAAATCACGCGAACCGTCATATTCCCGTCATAAACCGAAACATTGCGCACCAAAAACTCCCGTTCCACTTCCTTAAGCCGTCCCGGCTCCACCGTAATCTCAAATACCTTCCCCGAAAGCTCCGAAAAAAAACTCCCCACGCTTCCCACGCCCAATATATTCCCTTTCTTAATCAGAACAATCTCCTTGGCAATCTGCTCCACATCAGACACCACATGCGTTGCAAAAATCACAATCTTATCCAGAGCAATTTCAGAAATAATATTCCGTATCCGAATCCGCTCCCTGGGATCCAACCCCGCCGTCGGTTCGTCCAATATCAGGATTTTCGGATTCCCCAAAAGCGCCTGCGCAATCAAAATACGCTGCTTCATCCCGCCGGAATACGCCCCCAGCTTCTTTTCGCTCTGTTCCTCCAGATTCACAAGCCCCAGAACCGTTTCGATTTCCTCCTTCGCCCGTTTCTTCGGCAGCCCCTTTAAGCCCGCCATATAAGAAAGAAACTGATACCCCGTAAACTGCTCGTAAAGCCCCTGCTGCTGCGGCATATATCCCAGGACGCTGCGAAAGCTTCTGCCAAGGGCGGACGTATGCTCCCCGTTGTATAAAATCTCCCCGGCGTCCGGCGCAAGATTCCCCGCAATCATATTCATCAGCGTGCTTTTTCCCGCGCCGTTCGGCCCCAACAGCCCGTAGACGCCGGGCGTCAGACAAAGGCTGGCCCGGTTGAGTGCGATTTTATCCCCATAAGATTTACTCAAACCATTGATTTGTAAAACTGTCATCGTATCACGTCTCCCCGTCCCATGTAATCGGAACAAATTGTTCCTTCCCGTTATAAAAATCTTCTTTTAAAATGACATAGTAATCCCCGATGCCCGTATCCGGATCGTCTTTCACAACAAGCATATAATCCCCGAACGCGCCCCGGATATGGAGGCGCTCCATAAACTTGCGGCTTTGCTCCATCGTCTTCCCGTTCTCAATATCATAACAGTAAGAACGCTCCTGCCCGTCCTCTTCTGCCGTATAAAAAACCTTCCCGTCCGCATAATCCGGCAAACGATCCGCCGTTCCGGCAGGCTGGCTTTCGCCGGTATCCAGATCCCAGACGGTCAGTTCATATTGGCCGTATCTGCTCTCCGCCTCCCGGCCGCCCTCCGGATCCTTTCCGTACATACCCGCCAGCTTATTTTTGTAGAGGTAAGCTTCCTGAAACTGCTCCCCTTCAAAAATCCGTTCTGCCTGTCCCGTTTGGATATCAAAGGAATACCAATCCACCTGATGCCCCGCCTCTTTATAATTCGTTCCGTCATATCTGGTTTTAAAATAGCTTTCCCTGTAATACAGCCTGCCGTTATACATCCCGGCCAGATGCAAATCGCTGCCGTACCTTTTTTGCGTTCCGTCAGCTTTTTCATCTCCCCCGTCCGCAAATCCACTCTAAAAAGCCATACCTCATTCTCCCCCGTGGGCTGTTCCATGCCGTCTTCATCCTTCTGCATCAGAATGGCGCACCCTGACAGATACAAATACTGCCCGTCAACCACAAAGGGGCTGATAATATTGTTTTCAAACCGCGCGATTTCTTTTTCACTGGTGCGGTCAAGCCCGGAGCGCACCAGTGAAGCCGTCTGCGTATTCAAATCCACATTGAACAGATACAAAAAATCTTCCGCCACAAACCCCGCTCCGCCAAGCGCCGACGGCAGATATGCATTGCAGCGCTGCTCGTCCGGCGTATTTTCGTACCAAATCGAATGGGTGCAGTTCGGTTTATTGCAGACAATCACGTCCTGCCTGGTACGGTAATCAAAGAAATACAAAAATCCCGTACTGTTCTGATGGTAAATGCCGTCCCCGGATGCAAAGCCCTGATACAAAATGGTATCGTAATACTGCGTCTTTGCTTCCGCCGGGGAACCGGGCTTTTTGCAGGAAGCCAAAACCAAAAGCAATCCCGCCGCGCATAAAAGGGCGGTTCTCCTTTTACCGTTCATAAAGATCCCTCCATTCGGCAAGCTGCCGGTCAAATTCCAGAATAATGCGATCGATTCCGGCATCCTTTAGCCGGGTATTGATTTCCAAAAGGACGGCGTCTAACTCCTCACCGTTTTTCTGGAGCAGGCTGTCGATATTGCCGAATGCCCCTCCTTCCTGCGTCACTTCCTCATATACCGCGTTCGTATGTTCCACCTCTGCGGCAACCGGGGCAGGGTCAAAACGGAATCCGTCCGGAATAAACGGTTCGCATTGCTCATAATATTCTTCCTGAAATGCCATCTTATCCACAGCGGTATCATTTTGCGGCAGCGCAATCAACGCATTTGTAAAATGCTCCCCAAACGCCCACAGCGAATTGGTCGGCAGGCGGATTGCCTTATTGTCTTCTACCACGTAATCCGTCCCTTCCGTTCCGTACAGGATCAGATTGGCGATATCCGGATCGGTATACAGGCGGCTCAGAAAATCAAGCGCATATTCTCTGTTTTGCGTCCAGGATGCAACCGCAGTCTGCGCGTCTCCCCAAAACGGGGCAATCTGCGGGCGCTTCCTGTCGGGAACCACAATATAATCCCCCTTTATTTCCTGCCCGTCGCTCATATAGCAGATATCGCTGTATTCAAACGGATCCATTCTGTGCGCCATTTCATCCCTGGCAAAAAAAGATCCCGGCCGGCTCTCCGCCACGCTGTAAAGCAGTCCCTTGTCTTTCCATTCCTTAAGCTTAGTCAGCCGTTCCTTCAGTGCTTCTGTTTCAAAAATATTGACGGTTTCGCCGTCTTTCGTATATGCCAGGCATTTCACCGGATCCGCCTTCCACATGCCCAGCGCATAAAAGATATCATCCTGATAGGCATAGGGAATGACCGCTTCCCCCTCGCCGTCTTTTATCTTCTTAAACACCGCTTCATTTTCAAAAATATCAGAAGAAAGATCGGATACCTCGATGCCGTATTTTTTCAATAGCGCGCTGTCGTAAGCAATCGCGCCGACGGTGCGCAGATGGGCGGAAATTCCGTACACAGCGCCTTTGTACCGGCACCGCGCCAGATCTCTTGCATGAAGGGCGTTTTTTATCTCCCCGCCCTTTTCGCTTTCCAGAAAATCATCCAGCGGCAGCAAAAGCTCCCGGTCTGCCATTGCCGCATATGACAAAGCCGTATTCGGCGCCGCAATCACGTCCGCAGGTTCTGCGTCCTGTTTCATCTGTTCCAGCGCGCGGACGGCATCTTCCCCGGCCTCCCATTCCGAACTGTACGCCTCTATGCTTACCCGGTAGGGGGCGCCTTTTTCTGCAAGCAGCCGGTTCAGCGGCTCCTGCCAGATCGCAATAAAATCCGCATGCGTAACCTTCCAGACCACCGTATCCTGCTTCGCCGCGGCAGGCGTATGCTCCGCTTTTGTTTCGGTACCGCTTTTGACGGAGATATGGCTCCGGTTCTGCGTGCATCCGGAAGCAAAAACAAGCGCTGACAGCACGATGCCAAGAACGGCCGCACGTCCCGGCATGTTTCCCCGCGCCTTCATGACGGCTCCTTTTGCGTCGGCAGCGATACCGTCACGACAAACAAATCCGCATTGATTTCCAGTTCAAACGTTCCCCCGCACGCCTCCGTAAAGCTTTTTGCAATCGAAAGCCCCAGGCCGCTTCCCCCGTCGGTGCGGCTTTCGTCCCCTCTTGTAAATCGCTCCGCAAAATCCACGCTGCGGTCTAATTCCCGGCTCGACGTATTTTTTATGCTTGCCACCGCAAACGGCCCCTTTTCTTTTAATACGATATAAACGCGTGACCCCTGCAGGGAATATTTCATTGCATTCCCAATCAGGTTCTGGAACACGCGGTACATCCGCTGCCCGTCGGAATACACCGTTACCGGCTCTTTGGGGATTTCCGTTTTCACCGTCACCGGGCTTGCCGAAATCAGCTCTTCCATATCCGCCAGGGTCTGATAGAGCAGCTTTCCCAAATCCAGTTCCTTATACTCAACCGCAAGCTGGCCGGAAGCCGCCTTGCTGACCGCAAACACATCCTGCACCATATTTTTCAGGCGTTCCGATTTTTCGTCCAGGATACGGATATAATCCGCCACATATCCCGGCAGCCCTTCTTCCTGCTTTAACAGCTGGATATAGCTGATGATCGAAGTCAGAGGCGTCTTGATATCATGGGATACGTTTGCCACCAGCTCCACCTTCATGCGCTCGCTTTTGATGCGCTGCTCCACCGCCGAACCGAGGCCCTGCCGGATATCGTCCAGTTCCTCCGCCATTGCGCGCAGAGATGCATCCTGCATAACGGGCGCTTCCGCGGCTTTATAATTGCCTTCCCGGATCCCTTCTATCTGCGCGGCCAGCCGCTCCAGATCTTTTGCCGCCGCACGGTTTTTTCTAAGAAACACCATTTCGGCAGCCAGAAGCGCGGACGCCAGCACAAAAGCAGCCATCTGCCAATATAAAACTACAGGAGGGATATCCCAAATCATGCTTACACCAAACAGGCAGAATGCGTATAAAAGCAGAACAACGGTCAGCGCAACCATCAGATACGTCCTTCTTATCATCCGTCCCGAAACGGAAAGCGCAAATTCCCTGCTGTCCAGCCGGGCAATGAGCCTGCCGAATATACCGTTTTTATAGCCGCCCCGGTTTTTGCACAAATCAAGCA
>CAJTLD010000160.1:4873-5089 GCA_910577065.1 uncultured Lachnospiraceae bacterium
CAGCCAAAAAGCAGCCAGAAACGCCACAGGATACCCGGACAGCCCGTATAAAAGAGAATCCGACAGCTCCGACGCATATTCAAACGCCGTCTCCCCGTAATAATAAACCGCCTGCATTTCGTAAAATAACCCTTCCCGCTCTAAGATGCCAAAAAGCAGCCCAATCGGAAGAAACAGCCCGGCAAGCGCCTTTCCTTCAAACCAGACGTTTGCCAG
>CAJTLD010000161.1 GCA_910577065.1 uncultured Lachnospiraceae bacterium
ATAGGGGTCGGAAAGCCTTATAAAATCAGGGCTGAAGATTCCGAGAAGTTATTTAATAAAAAAGGAGGATAACTATGAAGACAAGAAAAAGAATTTTGGCAACGCTGCTTTCCGTAGCGGTTGCAGCTACCACGGTTTTACCGGGTGGGGCGTTGACAGCGAACGCGGCAACAATTGTAACAAGAGAATCCGCAACTGATGTAGAAAATAGTGAGACTTGGTCAGAAACTATGGATAAGGAAAATATCGGTGGGACTCCTTACTGGCATCTGCAGTCATCTGCTACAAACAACAATAATAACAATTCTGATTATTCACTTGCTACTGCACCGGCGATCATTTTAGACAAAGATAGGGACATGACTTTTAAAGGCGAGCCTTCTACCGTTAGTGTGGATATTTATCCAAATGGAACGCTTAGTACTATGAGATTTGGTATTATGCTTAAATATGTAAATCCTACTAACTGGGCGTATTTATATTATGACGGTGGCTGGGGATTTGAATATAATTGCTCAACGGGTACCAGCTATGCTGCTATTTCGGGTATTCCTGCTTTGGTAGATAATCAGGATAGGACAGTCGAGATAACTTATACAAGCGATTCTGTAATAGAGATTTCCGTACTTAATAATGGAGAATCAGAAAGTGAGCCATATGAGCTTACGAACGAAGCTTTGAAAACGTTAGAAGATTTTGCTGCCACAGCAGGCGTTGACGAGGAAGGAAATGCCACAAACGGACCTGCTCCTATTCGTTTTGGTTTTAAGGCAGGTACATTTTCGGGAACAATTACCGATGTAAACCTCAAGAACATGACATTAGATGATGAAGACATGGCAAATGATAACTGGGATTGGGTAGTTTCTAGGGAAGGCCAGGTATTTGATCCTTATGATGTTGTTGGCGGAACCAATTATGTAACCCTGAATGGAAAAACATCATCTTACACAGCGTTAGAAGATTTTGAAAATGGTGATGTTTTTGCTGTGTTCCGTCCGGTAACAGACAGCCCTAAATTTGCATTACTTTCAAAATATACAGAGAACGGCGCTGTAGAAGTAGGATATGATGGAAGCTGGTACTACAAAGTAGGCGCTGCAAAGCAGTCTGTAAATGCGAATCTGGCAGTAACAAAAGACGCTGATTATGAAATAGCAATTACGGCAGACAGAGGGAAGCTTACCGCGACTGCAATGTCAGCCGAAGAAGGTGCAACGCCGGTAACGATTGCAGAAAACGTAAATATTCCATCCAATATAGCTGCTGGTACAATTGCCCTGAAAGCAGAGGCAGGTACGGAAGTATGGGTAAGGAATGTTGATTACGAGAAACGGACCTATTCAGATACAACCGAACTGAGCGCTAGGTATAATGAAGTTGCGCAGGCAGCAAACTTATCCGGAAATAATGCAGATAATAAATATTTTACAGCTGCATGGGCAACCTTTAAAAATGCTGCAGATGATGCAAAAGCTAAAATAGATGCGGATGAGATTACATCGGATGAAGCTACTTCCGCATTAAATACGCTGAATTCAGAGTATACAAAGCTTCAGAACAACGAAGTACAGAAATCCAAACCGTTTACAGATCTGGTTGCAGAACTGGAAAAGGTAAAAGACATTGCACAGATCACACCGGAAGGAACATATTCTCAGGCTACCTGGGATGAATTTGTTGCAAAGAAGGCAGCGGCTCAGAAAATTGTAGATGAGATTGCAACAACACCGTATGAAAACAGCGCAGCAATTACAAGGACAAATGCTCTCAGGGATTTGAAAGCGGCAACCAACGCCCTTGCTCTCTTAGCAAACGATTCAGAAAAAGCAGCGTTACAGGCAGCGTTAGCAGCAGCAAACGCATTGAATGCAAGCCATTATGAAGAAGACGGCTGGAATGATTTTGTACTTGCCCGCGATGACGCAGCGGCTGTATTTGCAAATATTGCAAATGCAACAAAAGATGATATAACAGATGTACTTGCAGCATTAACCCGCGCACAGGAAGATTTAGTATTAAAAGCTGCTTCTGCAGACGAAGTTGCAGCTTCCACAAATGAAATTGCAGCAATCGAGAGCGCAGTAAACGGTAAATTTACGGTAGACGCCGCTTATACACAGGCATTACAGACAGTAAAAGATTTATTAAAGAAAGAAAACGTAACCAAGAAAGAAATTGACGAGGCAATGGCTGCCTTAAATGCCGCAAAAGCTGCACTGAAGCCGGTTGAGACACAGGTTCAGACTCCGCCTGCTGCGACGTTGACAAAAGGCCAGACACAGAAAGTAGGAAAAATGACTTACAAAGTTTTGGATCCGGCTAAGAAGACGGTTTCTCTGACAAAAGGTCAGGATAAGAAAAACGTTACGGTTCCTGATACTGTAAAGATTGGTTCCGAAACCTGTAAAGTTGTAACCATCGGCAAAAACGCGTTCAAAGGCTCCAAGAAATTAACATCTGTTATCATCGGCAAGAACGTAACTAAAATCGAAGGAAGTGCGTTCGCAAACAGTAAGAAATTAAAACAAGTAACTTTTAAGGGTACATCCGTTAAAACTATCGCAGGTAAAGCATTTACAAAAATTGCTTCTAAAGTAACTGTCAAGGTTCCGAAGAAATTGAAAAAAGATTCGAAATTCAAGAACAAGCTGAAAAAAGCAGGAATGAAGCAAATTACTATTAAATAATCTGTAAAGATATTTGAAGGGGAGCCGCTGTACGGACAGGAAATGTTGTTCGGCAGCGGCTTCCTTTTTGGAATAAATACAGGAGGGAATGAAATGGCGGGATATAAAATATTGATCGTAGAGGACGACGAAGCAATTGCACGGATGGAGCAGGAACATCTGCAGAAATGGGATTACAGCGTACACTGTGTACAGGATTTTCGGCAGATTGTCGCCGACGTTGCAGCATTTAAACCGGATTTGATCTTAATGGACGTTAAGCTGCCCTATTACAACGGCTTTTACTGGTGCGCAGAAATCCGCAAATTTTCCAAAATCCCGATTGTATTTGTATCTTCGGCAGACGACGACATGAATATTGTCATGGCAATGGATATGGGGGGCGATGATTTTATCAGCAAGCCGTTTACCCTTCCGGTTCTGACTGCAAAAATAAACGCCATGCTGCGCCGCAGCTACAGCTTCAAGGGCCAGGTAAATGTTTTAGAGCATAAAAATCTGCGCTTAAACCTGTCCGACGGTACAATCTTGTACGAGGGAAACTCTGCCGAGCTGTCCCGCAACGAATTGCGAATTTTACAGCTTCTTATGGAAAATGCCGGAGAAATGGTGGCGCGGGATACCATTATCATGCAGCTTTGGGAAAGCGAAAGCTTTATAGACGACAATACGCTGACCGTAAACGTAGCCCGGATACGTAAAAAACTAAAAGATATCGGTGCAGACGATTATATTGTCACCAAAAAAGGGATCGGGTATTTGGTATGATTTGGGCGTATTTCAAAGAAAAAAAGAACCGGGTCGCGCTGGATCTTGTGTTTGTGGCCGTATTTGCAGTCTGCTTTTACCTGATGCATGCGACGCTTCGTTTGGTGTGGTATCCGACGCTGCTGTGCGCCGTATTGTTCCTGCTGTATGTTCTGTGGGATTTTTACCGGTTTGTAAAGAAGCACAGGCGGCTTGAAAAAATCTGCTTACATATTGATGAAACAGCGGAATACCTGCCTGCGGCATCCGGGCAGATAGAAGAGGATTACCAGAGGCTTTTGCACACGCTGCTGGAATCTTATAAAAAACAGCGAAAGCAAAGCAACGAACAAATTTCCGGCAACAAAGAATATATTACGCTCTGGGCGCATCAGATTAAGACGCCGCTGACAGCCTTAGGACTGATGGCGCAGGAGCTCTGTGCCGAAAATGCCGAAGAAAAGAAACGGGAGCTGGCCGGCCGGTTGTTTGAGGTGGAGCAGTATGTGGATATGTCGCTGCAGTATATGCGGCTGGATACGCTGACTTCCGATCTGGTATTGCAGGAGTACCGTTTGTTTCACATTGTAAAGCAGGCTGTGAAATACTTTGCCCGGACATTTATTGCGAAACGGATTTCGCTTCGGATGGAAGAAACCGACGTTGTAGTGGCGACCGACGAGAAGTGGCTTTTGTTTGTGCTCAAGCAGATATTGTCAAATGCGTTGAAATATACGAAAGAAGGCGCGGTTTCTATTTTTATGCACCCGGACAGGGAGTGTGTGCTGGTGATTGAGGATTCGGGAATCGGGATAGCGGCTGAGGATTTGCCGCGGATCTTTGAACGGGGATATACCGGATGCAACGGCAGGATTCAGGAGAAATCGACGGGGATTGGGCTTTATTTGTCAAAGCTGGTGTTAGAGCGGCTGGGGCATGGGATTTTTATTTCTTCGGAAGAAAGGAAAGGGACAAAGGTGGAGATTGTGTTGGGGAGGGGAAAGTGATTGGGAGGGATCCGTCAGCCAGAGGGCAGGGTATGCGGCAGGGACGGTGTTCAAAGATTAAGGGGCTCTAAAGTATCCCGTTTACTTGTTCTGTTGCGGACGGAACCGCCCTAAAATGCGCCATCCATGGCGCTTTAGGGCTTCCACGGACGTCCTGTCCGTGGATTCCTGGGCGCTGTATGAGATACTTAAGAGCCCCTAAATCTCATCACAATGCCCCTGCCGCATACCCTGCCCTCTGGCTGACTACGGATTGGCCTGCCAATAACGTTTCCTGTTGTTGGCGAATGAGTTGAGGGTATTTTTTAGGATTTCAATATGTTATTTGCATCCTTTTTAATAATCGCCGTTGCGGCTGGTGTAGCTTGCCACTACATTATCAAATGGTTAAACGGTGACGACAAGAGCAACAAATAGCATGGTGAGCGCTTTGCCACCATAAAAGTAAAGAAGAATCCCCGAACTGTGCTGGAACACGGTTCGGGGATTTCCTAAATTCTCCTGTAATTTATATTTATTGCATTTTCTCAACTTACAGGCACTCGATAAAGTAGCCGGGAGGAGGCTGCGGCAGAGGGGGAGTGG
>CAJTLD010000162.1:0-3928 GCA_910577065.1 uncultured Lachnospiraceae bacterium
ATGGTTGGTCGGCTCGTCGAGCAGCAGGATATCGGGATTCCCGAAGAGAGCCTGCGCAAGCAGTACCTTAACCTTAGCGGCGCCCGGCATATCTTTCATAAAGGCAGAGTGTTCTTCCGTCGGGATTCCAAGGCCGTTTAAAAGCGTCGCGGCGTCGGATTCCGCATTCCAGCCGTCCATATCGGCAAATTCCGCTTCCAGTTCGCTTGCGCGGATGCCGTCCTCGTCCGAAAAATCTTCCTTCATATAAATCGCGTCTTTTTCCTTCATAATGCTATAAAGGCGTTCGTTGCCCATAATAACGGTATCTAAGACGGTGTACGCGTCGTATTTAAAGTGATCCTGCTGTAAGAACGAAAGACGCTGTCCGGGCGTGATACTGATATCGCCGTTTGTGGATTCGAGCTGTCCGGATAAAATTTTTAAAAAGGTTGATTTTCCCGCGCCGTTTGCACCGATTAAGCCATAGCAGTTGCCTTCGGTGAATTTGATGCTGACTTCTTCAAACAGGGCTTTTTTGCCCACACGGTATGTTACATTATTTGCACTGATCATGTGTAAAACCTCGTATCTTCCTGATTTTTAAGTAGTTAGGCCATCGAATCTTATTATACATAAAACCGTTACAAATGCAAGGGCTATTTGCCAAAGCAGGAAAGGAGCATGTAGAAAGTAATGTTTGTAAACAGGTATGTTGTCACGGATGCAATGATAAAAGAATATGTAAACCGGGTGGTTTACCATAAGACAAAGCGGACGGGAGTTTTTTTCTCACTGCTTTCGGTTATCATGTTTTTTATTTCTTACCGGAAGGGCGACGCAGTATTTATGGGGGTATACGCCGTTTGTTTTTTAGTTCTGGCAGGCTCTTTGTTTGCGCTTTGCCCGATGGCGGTAAAACAGATAAAAGAGAGTGGGAAAAAACTGCATAACGGGAAAAGATATGAAACGGTTGTGCGGTTTGGGGAGGCTATTACAATGGAAGAAGGAGCGTGCGCGATTACTGTAGAATACGGGCAGATTGAGCGGATTTATTATCTGGAGCATGCCTGCGTGCTGATGTTCGGCAGGCGCAACGGGATTTTACTGGATCCGAAGGGATTTACGGAAGGGAGTTTTACAGAATTTAAGGAATTTATCGAAAGCAGGGTAAAGCGCATAAACTAAATATTTTACAAATTTCATAATCGGGAAGAAAGTGCAAGATATCTAAAATTCTTGCCAATATAATAATAGGAATCGTGGATTTGGTTTTGTATAATGCATATATCAGATACAAATATCAAATCAAAAGGAGGAACGGAAAAATATGAAAAAACCGATTTCAAACGATTATTCTGTCATGTATTGGCTGCAGGTATGGCGCTTTCCCTGGTTTTTCCCGCCGCAGATGTTACAGCTGCAGATACGGCGGCCCGGCAGACGGCGGCTTATACCTGGGAAAACCACGACAGGCAGGTGGAATATCCGCCGGAAAAAACAACGGCGCAGAGCAATACTATGCAGCAGGGGTACGGACCGGAAAAAATGCTGGACAAAAACAATGAAAGCAGATGGGAGGCCGCCTGGAATAACCCGCCCGAACAAACGGAACTGATCCTGCGTCCGGCGTCGCGGGAAACAGAGTATTTTACCGGCATAAAATATGTTTCGCGCCTGGACAACAATATCAGCGGTTCCATGTCGCATTATAAGCTGTATAAAACGGAGGACGGGATAACCTGGCAGGAGATACCCGGTATGGATCGGGATATCGTACAGAAGCTGGGCACGTTTTATATTGTCTTTGATAAGCCGGTGAAAGCAAAAAGAATCAAGCTGAAAAGCGACGTAAAAGCCGTGTCTGAGCTCCGTCTTTTGTACGTGCCGTCGGAGCCGGAAGATTATGCCGCTTTAAAAGCGGAAGCAATCGACTTACGGGAAAAAGCAGGAGAAAAAAGCGGGGAAGATATCGGGCTGTGGAAGGGGATATTCCGCTTACCTTGGAAGGCATGTCGGCTTCGGCCGGAAATGAACAGGCCGCATCGGGAGCGGAAGGGCCGGCTTTTAATGTTTTGGACGACAACCATGACACCATGTGGCATACCGCATGGGACGGAAGCGAACGGGACGTACAGTGGATTTCGATTTCCCTGGGAGAAGCGCGCCTGGTAAACGGGCTTCGGTATCTGCCGAGGAAAAGCAATGAGAACGGATTGATTACCAAGTATGAAATTTATGTAAGCCAAGATAACGGCCGGACGTATCAAAAGGCCTGCGAAGGGGACTGGGAAGCGGATCATTCCTGGAAGACGGCAGAGTTTTCACCGGTTATGGCAACAGACGTAAAACTGCAGACGGTTGACGCTCTTTCTGCGGCGGAAGGCAAACAGTTTGCTTCTGCGGCGGAAATCCGGATTACAACGGCCGAAGGGGAATATGAGGCGCTGCGTACAGTTTGGGAAGCAAACAGCCAGAGGGTAAAAACGGAATATACAACAGAAACCTGGGCTGTATTTGAACGGGCCATGCAAAAAGCAGAGCAGATTTTAACACAGCAGACGGCGGATAAAACGGCGGTCCTTCTGGCAAAGGAGGCGCTTGTGCGGGCGGCGGATGCGCTTAAAAAAGCCGAAATAAAAAATCCCGATAACCCTCCCGTAAAAGAGCCGGAGGATAAAAATCCGCAGAATCCTGCCGTACAAAACCCTGTTACCGCACAGCAGGGAAAGCACTACCGGGCCGGAAATTATTTCTACCGGGTAACCAGCGCCAAAAAACAGACGGTTCAGGTTACGGGAGCCGCAAAGGCTTCCATAAAAACCATTGCCGTCCCCGCAAAGGTTACCCTGTACGGAACGCAGTATAAGGTGACCGCCATTGCAGACGGCGCGTTTAAAAATAATCAGAAAGCGTCTTTTGCATCCATTGGCAAATATGTGGAGACAATTGGGAAAAAGGCATTTTGGGGCTGTAAGTCATTGAAAAAGATTACTATCCAAAGTAAAAAACTGAAAAAAGCAGGGAAAAATGCTTTTTGGGGCATCCATAAAAATGCGAAGATAAAAGTACCGGCTTCAAAATTCAAGAAATACCAAAATCTTCTGAAAAACAAAGGGCAGGGAAAGCAAGTAAAAATCAAAAAATAAGAGCCTTCCACATTTACGCTCCACAGGTATACTCTTTATCAAAAATGGAAATCCTATCAAAAAAACAGAAAAGAGGATTTTGATATGGAGCGAAAACAGGCAACGATGGACGGCAACCATGCGGCGGCCCATGTGGCGTATGCGTATACGGACGTGGCGGCGATTTACCCGATTACGCCTTCCTCGGTTATGGCGGAGGTTGCGGAAGTATGGGCGTCGGAAGGCAGGAAAAATATCTTTGGAAACGTAGTGGAAATATCGGAAATGCAGTCGGAGGCAGGCGCGGCGGGGGCGGTGCACGGCGCGCTTGCCGCAGGCGCGCTCGCTTCGACTTTTACGGCGTCGCAGGGGCTGCTTCTGATGATCCCAAACCTCTATAAAATCGCGGGAGAAGGGCTGCCCGGGGTATTTCATGTGGCGGCGCGCAGCATTGCCACGCACGCGCTCAGTATTTTCGGCGATCATTCGGATGTCTATGCCTGCAGGCAGACCGGGGCGGCTGTTTTATGCGCGTCTTCGGTACAGGAGGTAATGGACTTGTCCCCGGCGGCCCACGGGGCGGCGTTAGAGGGCAGGCTTCCGTTTATCAGCTTTTTTGACGGGTTCCGCACGTCGCATGAAATCCAGAAAATCGCGGTCTGGGACGAAGAGGATCTGCGGGATCTCTTCCCGATGGACGCGCTAAAGAAATTCCGGGAAAACGCTTTAAATCCGGAGCGCCCGTTCCAGTGGGGACAGGCGCAGAACCCCGATACTTTTTTCCAGATAAGGGAAGCGGCAAACCGGCACTATGCGCAGAT
>CAJTLD010000162.1:3938-5010 GCA_910577065.1 uncultured Lachnospiraceae bacterium
CGGGAATTGTAACGGCGTATTTTCAGAAAATCAATGAAAAAATCGGGACGGACTACCATCTCTTTGATTACTACGGCGCGCCGGATGCAGAGCATGTGATTGTCGCGATGGGCTCTGTTTGTGAAGCGATTGAAGAAACGATAGACTACCTGTCTTCCAAAGGGGAAAAGGCGGGGCTTATCAAGGTAAGGCTTTACCGCCCGTTTGCGAAGGAAGCCTTTTTATCCTGCATCCCGCAGAGCGTAAGGCAGATTTCCGTACTTGACCGGACGAAAGAGCCGGGAGCGCCGGGCGAGCCGCTGTATCTGGATGTGGCGTCGGTACTAAAGGATTCCCGGTTTTCGGGCGTAAAAATCGTAAGAGGGCGGTACGGCTTAAGTTCAAAAGATACGACGCCCGGGCAGATTCTGGCGGTTTATGCGAATACCGAAAAAGAAGAGTTTACCATCGGAATCCGCGACGATGTGACGGGGCTGTCATTGGATCCGCTGAAAGCGCCGCAGACAATGGCGGGGGATGTTTACAGCTGCAAGTTCTGGGGCCTTGGAGCGGACGGTACGGTCGGCGCCAATAAAAACTCTATTAAGATTATCGGCGATCACACGGATTTGTTCGCCCAGGCGTATTTTGACTACGATTCCAAGAAATCCGGCGGCCTGACCGTATCGCATCTGCGGTTCGGCAAGACGCCGATCCGATCCACGTATCTGGTGCAGAAGGCGGATTTTGTGGCGTGCCACAACCCGTCCTATGTCTGGAAGTACAATATGGTGCAGGATTTGGTGCCGGGCGGTACGTTTTTGCTGAACTGCCCCTGGGAGCCGGAGGAAGCGGCGCAACACCTGCCGGGTCAGGTGAAACGCTTTATCGCGGAGAACGACATCCGGTTTTATGTGATAAACGGGGTACAGATCGGGATGGAAACCGGAATGGGGCCGACGCGGATCAATACGATTTTACAGGCGGCGTTTTTTAAGCTGACGGCTATTTTGCCGGAAGAGGAAATTGTGACGCTTTTAAAGGATGCGGTGAAAAAGACTTACGGGAAAAAAGGAGACGACGTCGTGGCCAA
>CAJTLD010000163.1 GCA_910577065.1 uncultured Lachnospiraceae bacterium
TGAAAAACCTTCGTAAATAGTTATAAGCAGCAAAAATACATACAAAAACACCTGCCGCCCCGGCAAAGAATCCGGAAAATGCAGCCCGTGCCAGACAAAATCTAAGATATTAGAGGAAAATCCAAGCCAGAAAAACGCAATCAAAACCGCCCGGTTTATTTTTTTCTTACGCGGGATCTTCCGGTTTAAAAAATACAATGAAAGAAGCAGAAAAACGGCCGCGCCGCAATAGAGGTTCGGCCAGTGATCGCGCCCGGTATAAGCCTCCACATTGACACAGTGCCTTGCCAACATCGAAAATAATCCAAAATACCATTCCGCCGTTTCGGGAAAGCGGATGCCTGAAGATCCGCTGTAGCTTAAAACAATTGCTTCCGGGATTATAAGCGCCGCGCCCATCCCTCCCGCCAAAAGAGAGTACAGCGCAAACCTTCCAAAGCTTTTTGCCCTCTCTTTTGCGCCGCGCAGTTCTTCCAGGCAGTATACCGCAAAATACAGCGCAAGGAACAGGCAGAGCATAAACGCAATATAAAAATTGCAAAGAACCGCAGCTGCAAGGCTGATGCAGTAAAGCTTATACCTGCCTTCTTTTACCAGCTTTTCCAGCCCCAATACTGTAAGCGGAGCCAGAAAAACACAATCCAGCCACATGATATTCCAGCTGTATGCCGCCATATAGCCGGATAAGGCATAGCATACGGCAAACAAAATTCCTTCCGGCTTTTCCTCCCCGAAACGCCCTTTGATATAGACGGCAAAGCTAAGGCCGCACAGCCCGATTTTTACCAAAACCAGCAGCGTCATAAACTCTATGACGTGGGACGAAGGGCAAAACGCCAAAAGGAAATTAAACGGGCTTGCCAGATAATACGAAATCAGTGAAACAAAATCCGATCCAAGCCCAATCCGAAACGAATACAATAAACTTCCCCCATGTTTTAATTTGTCCATCAGTTCGGTAAAAAACGGCTCGTACTGATGGTACATATCGATATGGAGGATACAGTTTTCCCCAAACGGATAAACCCCGTTGCGGATGCAGATCAGCGCTGCAGCCGCAAAAAACGCACTCAGATACCATTTATTTTCTTTCAACTTACGCATGACCGCTCCTTTACCCTCACGCTCATAAATCCGTTCCGGCAGCCTGCAGGAACTTATGGCCCGTCAAACAACTGATAATACTGCAGCTTCTGATACTGCCCCATAGCCGCGGCGTTATCCCCGTATGAGGTATCCGACACGGCGGAAACAACCGGAAGTCTCTCCAAAAGTTCCTTTAAAAACGACTGGTAAGCCGGAAGGGGAAGACCCGCCGCTTCCAAAACACGCACGCCCAGATAATTTGCGCTGATATCCGTCTTATTCCCTTCCCGGCCGGATACGCCTCCTTTGAGATCAAAATTCGCCCAGATCAGATACGGCACCTGGTAGCGCAGCCTGGTCTGTTCTTCCGTAAGCGTACGGTAACTCATCTGATTTTGCCTTAAAACCGGCTCCGCAACCGTATCGTTTGGCTGGTGATCCCCGAAGAATACCACCATAACCGGCTCTGTTTTCTCCGAAAAATAAGAAATCAGCGTTTCTAAAGCCTCATCCGTTCTTTTAATCAGGGACAAATACGTCGAAAGCGCATAGGAATCCGCCCCTTCCACAAAAATATCCGGCGCAAAATTATCGTATACGGTACCGTATGCGCCGTGATTCTGCATCGTGACATGGAATAAAAACATCGGCTTCCCCGCGTCTTTTTGTTCAAACGTATCTATGATTTTATTCATACAGGTTTCGTCGCTGACATATTCACGGATATATCTTTTCTGGCTGTAATCCGAAATAAATTCCAGATTGGAAAAGCCAAGCAGCGGATATACCCTGTCCCTGTCCCACCCCGCACTGTAATACGGATGCATGGCATAGGTTTCATAGCCAAGCTCCTTTAGGTAAGAAGGAAGCGCGGGGATTTCCCGCTTGATATACTGCTGGTAGGGAATGCTGCCCTGCGGCAGAAAGGCCATAGTGTTTCCCGTTAAAAACTCAAATTCCGTATTGGCCGTATTGCCGCCGCAGACCGATACGTGCAGCGAACCGCTTACCATATGCGCAGCGCTTTTTGCTTCTTCTTCCATACGGTGAAAATACGGCATATAATCTTCGCTCGGCGTAAAATCTCCCAAAACGCCCAAATCCGAGAACGCCTCGTCCATGATTACAATAATATTGGGTTTTTCCGCTTCCGGAGCGTTTTCCTGTTCCGGTTCATACGACGCCAGAATTTCTTTTGCTTCTTCTTTGCGGTAGCCGGACGGCTTTTCCACTGCCAGATACGGCAGTTCCATTACCATCGTAAGCGCAAAACCATTGACCTGCCACATAAAAACAGGCGTAAAAAGTTTATTGTACATCCTATGGCGGTTCTGGAAATCCTCCTGCTGCAAAACACCCGCAAAAACGTTTAAGCCGACGCCGAGCAAAACAGCCCAAAGCAGAAAAAACCTGCGTTTCTTTTTTTCTAAATCCAGCCTGCAAAACCACTCAAGCGCAAATACAGCCGCAAACGCCGCCACGACGGCCGCCACCCGGGGAGTCGGCGTAAAATCGTAATTGCCCGCCACGCTTGCCGCCGTCCCTGCAGACAACAGATCCCATGGCACAAGCGGCAGGGAACGAAACGTATACACGTAATAATTCGCCAGTCCAAGCGCCATCGCGCATATGCCTTCCGCCAAAAGCGCCGCCCTTACGCTGCGCGTCAGAAAAAACAAAATCCAGGCCGCAAGCTCATACAAGATAATATTAAAAAATTGCGACCAGGGGCGCACCTGCACAAAACCGTTGTGCGTATATGCCTCCAGCAGATAAAAATGGACTGCCGGAAACAATACGAGTGCGAAAATCCCCCGGTACCTGCCCAAAAAGGCAAACAGTTTCTGATTCTTTTTCATATGATTCGTTATTTTTTAATCTTGACAGATTTGGCTTTACTCCACGGGCCGTATGTCTTTTTGCCGGATACGGAATCCTTCTGGAACATACGTACCTGCACATAGTAGGTTTTGCCCTTTTTCAGCTTCTTAATCGTATAAGTGGTTTCTGTAGTTTCTTTCTTCTTGGAACCGGACATATTTTTATTCGCCGAATACCGCAGCTGATACCCGCTTGCCGTATTCACCTTTTTGATCTTTAGTTTGATTGCCTTGCCGGATACATTCCTCGCAGACGAAAGAAACGCCTTCTTTTTCTTAATCTTAGCCCAGCGCGCATAGTACGTCTTGCTGGCCGATACGTTCAGGGACGCGTCAACTTTGCTCCCGCCGGATTTCGCCGTATACCAGCCCAAAAACGCATATCCTTTGCGTTTCGCATCCGGCAGCTTCCCTAACGTATTGCCGCTTATAATCGTCCTTGCGGACGTTGTTACGCCTTTTTTGCCGATATAACCGCCGTTTGCACTAAGCGTCACCCTGTACTGCGGCGTTACGGTCAGTTCGGAAATTGCGCTGTCAATGCAGGCGTTGGCCACTGCAACCGCCCGTATGCGCGTTACGGCGGACAATACAATCGCCCCGGTATAGCGCCTTGCCCTTGTAGAAGCCACAGAAGGCTCGCTTCCGTCCGTCGTATAATATATGGTTCCGCCGGAAGGCGACGTAATCGTAACCCGGTCGTCGCTCGCTGCAATCTGCGGCGGCAAAAGCGCCGAAGACGGCGTAAAGATCGTCCCATAATCCGTTTCGGTAGCCCCGGAATCATAAATAAGTTCCGGCAGAAGCCCGTTCCACATCGGCTCTGTAATGTGGGACTCTACGTTTTGCTTGTTGCTGTCGTTCATATAAGTCTGCAGGCTCCTGTTAAAGTAATAATAGGAACTATCCCATCCGTTATAGTCAGCCACATTATCGTCCCAGGTACAGTCCACATAATACCATGTGCCGTTTAAGCGGACGATATTCCACTCATGCTCCTCGCTTGTCACGACGGCGCAGTCGATGCCCGCCGCATTGCACAGAAGCTGCATTGCCTGGGAATATCCGGCGCATACGGTTGTATCCGTAAAAAATACGCTGTAAATTGTCTGATTATACGGATTCTGCTGAAACGTATTATAATCCATATCATATGTAACTTTTTTACAGATCATATCGTGTATCTTTTTTTCTTTCAGCAATACGGTCGGCTCTGCATTGATCTGCTGCATCCAGTCCTGGATCACAGCCTGTATCTTTGCCGTTTCCTGCATCCTTTTTGCGCCGTTGGCAAAGGACTCATTTACCGTAAGCACTGCAATGCCGCTGCCGCCCGATTCCGAAACGCTGGAAAGCGACTGCAGAAAATAATACTGCGGGTTGGAAAACACAAACATATTCAGCGTATTATGAGCCTGCACGCGGTTCAAACCGGAAAACACTACGCCCTTTGTCCTGTAATAATCAAAATCCAGGCCGCTCTGTGAATTTCTATAGTGTTCCTTGCTTGTCAGCGTTTCCGTCCCGGCCAGATAACCCAGGCACATCTGATCCAGTTTATCCCAAAGCGCCCTCTCCGCGTCCCCTAACAGATTGTAATAATAATTTGTAGAGTAAGAATCCCATACCGACTGGTACACAGCCGCGCTTTTCCGAAAGGATTCGTCTTTTGGCGCTTCATAAATTTCCGGTATTTCCCCCGGCTCCAGATCCACCTGGATTAACTGCCGGCATCCCGTTGGCATAACCTCGTCCGGGCCGCCCAATACGCCCGTTTCTGCGGCAGAACCGGATAATACGGGCGCTTCCTGTGCATATATATGCCCCGTTCCCATGCCGCATACCAGACAAACCGTTACTAAAAATGATACTATTCGTTTACGCATACTATTTTCCTCTTTCTTTATTTTTTATTTTCAGACACGATCCGAAGCTTGCATTGCAGCTTCTTTTACCCATACAAGCTCCCCGTTCAGTTCTTCCA
>CAJTLD010000164.1 GCA_910577065.1 uncultured Lachnospiraceae bacterium
TATGGCGTTTTGGAAGAAAAAGAAGAAGCAGACCACAGCCAAAAAGAAAACGCCTGCCACTTTTTTCAAAAACCACCTGTAATCCACCTTTAATACCTCTTCTTTTGTACAGATTTCCCGTTCCCATACAACTTCCCCGTCCACCTGATAACAAATCGTGCCAACCGTCTGTTCCTTCGCCACCGGAGCGGGCAATTGATTTTTGACGCTGCAGGAGACGCTTACCTTTTCCTCCGGCTTCATCAAAAGCGCCGGGGCTTTTTCCCGATCCCGCACAAAAACCTCCACTTCTTTTGTCCCGAACAATTCGTTTGTCTGCGCGTTTTCTACCGGAATCGCATTCAGCCACTCCCCTGGCAGCGCTTCCTTTGAAATATCCCGGCATTCATAATTTTTCAGCCCGTACGACATCAGCTTTTTTGTGTCCGACCACTTATAGGATTTATTGTTTGGCCAGCCGCAGGCAAGCAGGGCCACCACATAAGTTTTCCCGTCCCGCTCTAACGCTCCCACATAACAATACCCTGCCTTTCCGGTAAATCCGGTTTTCCCGGACAGCGCCCCGTCCATCATCTGCAGAAATGCATTATGGTTGTTACAGGAAAAACTGCGGTTTCCTTCTATGTTGGAAAAGCTGTGGGAAGGCGTTCTTGTAATTTCCAGAAAAACGTCTTTCTGCGGCGATTTTTTAATACAGTAACTCATAATCAAGGCCAGATCCCGCGCCGTCGTGGAATGCTGCACAGTCTTTGTCCCGCCGTGTTCCGCCGGGATCTCCTTTTGCGCGTCCAGCCCGTTTGGCGTAATAAAAAACGTATCCTTACAGCCGATTTCCCTCGCTTTTTCATTCATCAGCTCCGCAAACCCTTCCACGCTGCCGCCGATATGCTCCGCAATCGCAACTGCCGAATCGTTGTGGGACTCAAGCATCAGGGAACAGAGCAGATCTTTTAACCTGTAATGCTCCCCGCTGCGGATATGCAGCTGCACATCGGGCATCGACGCCGCATACTCAGACACCTCCACCTCATCATTAAGATTTCCCCGTTCCAGCGTGAGGATACACGTCATAATTTTTGTCGTACTCGCCATAGGGCGCGCCACGTCCCCTTCTTTTTCAAATAAAACACGCCCTGAGCCAGCGTCCATTAACACCGCCGACTGGGCGTACAATTGGTTTTTGTCTATGGTTGTCTCTGTCTCTTCTGCCCAAAACGTCCTGCTGTTCCCAAACAAAACTGCGATTCCGGCTGCAAACCATAACATCATACATACGATACGTTTCATTATTTCTACCCGCACCAAAAACATTACTGCATTTTATGCCAAAACGCAGCGCATTATGTCCATAGCGTAAAAGGAATGTTCATCCGGAACAGATACGCTCTAAAATCTCCCTTTTCATCCCTCTTGAAAACAGGCATTTCTCCCCGTTTTTCATACGTATCTCACGGTGCTTTAAATCCAGTTCCCCTATCTTTCCCACATTGACAAGAAACGCCCTGTGCACCCGCAGAAAGCGTTCTCCAAGCTGCTGCTCCAACTCCTGCATACTTCCGATAAAATCAAACCGATCGGATTCCGCATGCAATACGATCCTGTGCGTCCGGCCTCCCGTTTCAAAAAATACAATTTCGTCCATCGGGATATGCCGGATAGTATCCAACACTTTTACGGTAAAATATTCCCGTTTTTCATCCTTTTCCCGGCACATCCGTTCCGTAACCACCGCAAGGGCATGCCGGATCCCCTCATACATCCGTTTCGGATTTTCTTTTACGATATAGTCAAGCGCTTCCAAATGGTAACGGAACGTTTCAAACGCCAAATCCTGAAACGAAGTCACATAGACCAAAAATCCCCTGGCGTCTGACTGCCGGATTTTCTGGCCAAGCGCAAACCCGTCCAATTCCTCTCCCTTCAGTTCCACATCCAGAAAATAAACGCCCCTTCTGGGATCCGACTGTACGGCGTTTAGGATTTCCTGCGGATGGCCCGTGCTTAACACAAGCTTCATATCATAGCCTTCCATCAGAATCTGCTTTTCTATAAACTCCTCCTGCGCCCTGCGCACCTGCGCATTGTCTTCACATATATAAACCGGAAGCATAGCCGCCCTCCTTTTTTCCGTACAGCCGCCCCTACATCCGTTCCAAAATCTCCCCGGTATCCAGGAAATGCTTACAGTCTATGACGCGCTGGTTGGATGAGCCTTTAAATTTTAAGAGGATGCTGTACTCCTCTTCTATAAAAGGCCCGTCCACCAGTACGTCGATCAAAGAAAGCATTTCGTCCGTATCCTTTGTATGGCGTTTTCCTCCCGGAATCAAATCCCGATCCAGAAGATACCCGGTATACGCCCAGATATCCTTCGTAGGATACGCCTTCTTTACCTGCCGCAGAAAAGAAAGCAGCCCTTCCTGGTTTTCCGGCTCGAACGGATCGCCGCCCAGAAGCGTCAATCCCTGGATATACGGCGGCTTTAGGGAATCCAGAATCTGTTCCCTTACTTCCTGCGTAAATTCCTCCCCATAAGAAAAATCCCATGTTTCCGGCTGGAAACAGCCCTTGCAGCCGTTTCTGCAGCCGGAAACAAACAGGACGGTACGCACGCCCGTCCCGTTTGCAATATCGCAATATTTTACTGCGGAATAATTCATAGGTGCAGCACCCTCTCCCTGATTTCCTGCGTCCTGCCCTGGTTCCAGAACTGAGTGCCGATATAGCCGCAGGTACGCCTTGCCACGTTCATTTTATCCTGGTCGCGGTTGCGGCAGTTCGGGCATTCCCATACCAGTTTGCCGTCGTCGTCCGTTACAATCCTGATTTCCCCGTCATAGCCGCAGATCTGGCAGAAATCGCTTTTGGTGTTTAATTCGGCGTACATAATATTTTCATAAATATGCTGCATCAGCGCCAAAACCGCCTCCAGGTTGTTCGTCATGTTCGGCACCTCCACATAGCTGATCGCCCCGCCCGGGGAAAGCTTCTGGAACTGCGCCTCGAATTTTAATTTGGTAAAGGCGTCAATTTCCTCGCCGACATGGACATGGTAGCTGTTGGTAATATAATTTTTATCCGTTACGCCGGGAACAATCCCAAACCGCTTCTGTAAGCATTTTGCAAATTTATAAGTCGTGGATTCTAACGGCGTCCCATACACGCTAAAGCCGATGTCCGTTTCCTGCTTCCAGGCCTCGCAGGCGTCGTTTAACCGCTGCATCACGGCAAGCGCAAACGGCGTGGCGGAGGGGTCTGTATGGGATGCCCCGGTCATATACTGCGTACACTCGCAAAGCCCGGCATACCCGAGCGAAATCGAAGAATAGCCCCCGTACAAAAGCTTATCAATAACTTCGCCTTTTTTCAGCCTGCCAAGCGCCCCGTACTGCCACAGAATCGGCGCCACGTCGGAGGGCGTCCCTTTCAGGCGGTTGTGACGGCACATCAGCGCCTGTCTGCACAAAAGCAGACGCTCGTCCAAAATCCGCCAGAAGCTGTCCATATCCCCTCCGGAGCTTAACGCTGCATCCACCAGGTTTAACGTCACAACGCCCTGGTTAAACCTGCCGTAAAATTTGTATCTGCCGTTTTCGTCCCTGTACAGGTTTAAAAAGGAGCGGCAGCCCATACACGGATAACAGTTGCCGTCCTTTAATTCCCGCATGACCTTTTCCGAAATATAATCCGGGACCATGCGCTTTGCGGTACACTGTGCGGCCAGCCTGGTCAGTTCCCAGTATTTGCTGCCTTCCGTGATATTGTTCTCTTCCAGTACATAAATCAGCTTCGGGAACGCCGGCGTAATGTAGACGCCGGATTCGTTTTTCACGCCATAAATACGCTGGCGCAGCACTTCTTCAATAACCAGGGCAAGATCGTCGCGCGTCCGGCCTTCCGGCACTTCGTTTAAATACATAAATACGGTGACAAACGGCGCCTGCCCGTTTGTGGTCATTAATGTAATGACCTGGTACTGGATCATCTGCACGCCGCGGTTGATTTCCTCTAAAACCCTTGATTCCGCCACACTGTTAAGCTGTTCTTCGTTTAATTCAATGCCTGCCGCCTCAAATTCCTGCCGCACTTCCTTACGGAACCGGTGCCTGCTGACGTCCACAAACGGCGCCAGATGGGAAAGCGAAATACTCTGCCCGCCGTACTGGGAGCTTGCAATCTGCGCAATAATCTGGGTGGCAATATTGCATGCCGTTGAAAAGCTGTGCGGCTTTTCAATCATCGTGCCGCTGATTACGGTCCCGTTTTGCAGCATATCCTCCAGATTGACCAGGCAGCAGTTGTGCATGTGCTGCGCAAAATAATCGGAATCGTGAAAATGGATGATGCCGCTTTCATGCGCTTCCACCACTTCCTGCGGGAGCAGGAACCGGCGCGTAATATCCTTGCTGACTTCCCCTGCCATATAATCCCGCTGTACGCTGTTGACCGTCGGGTTTTTGTTGGAATTTTCCTGTTTGACCTCTTCGTTGTCGCATTCTAACAGGCTCATAATCTGCTTATCCGTAGAATTGGCCTTGCGCACAAGCGCCCGTTTGTAACGGTACGTAATATAGTTGCGGGCAACGGCAAACGCCTGCTGCTGCATAATTTCATTTTCAACCAAATCCTGTATTTCTTCCACGTTTAAAGCACGGCCCATATTACTGCAGATTTCCTCCAGATGCCTGCAGATTTCCTGCACCTGCGCATCCGACATTTTATCTGATTCGATTACGGTACGGTTCGCTTTTAATACGGCGGCTTCTATTTTGGAAATGTGAAACTCCTCTTCCGTGCCGCTTCTTTTTATGATTTTCATGACTGCTTCCCTCTCCTCGTCTATATACTTTTTTCAAACACGCTCTAGCACTGTATCCGGACAGAAATTGAAGTCTGGAACCATCTGCTTCGCACCATTGCGTCGTTAA
>CAJTLD010000165.1:0-438 GCA_910577065.1 uncultured Lachnospiraceae bacterium
GGATTGATCCCATTTTTCCATCCAAAACCGTATTCCGGACCGAATGCAGACAGTCACCGTTCCCTTACCCCGCACGGCACAATATAAGGCATCCTGCTTCCCTTATACTCCAAAAAAGCAAACTCCACCCCATACACCCGCAGCAGATTTTCTTTCGTCAGCACATCCTGCGGCGGCCCGTATGCAAACACGCCGCCCTGTTCCATCAAAACAATTTTTGTACAGTAGGAAGCCGCCAGGTTCATATCGTGTAAAATCGCCGCAATCGTTTTCCCCTGCCCGTTTAACCGCTGCAGCGCCCGCATCAGATCCAGCTGATGCTTTACGTCCAGGCTTGAAACCGGCTCGTCCAAAACAATCCACGGCGTATCCTGCGCAATCGTGCGCGCAATCATCACGCGCTGCCGTTCCCCGCCGCTTAAACAGCACACCGGCTTG
>CAJTLD010000165.1:457-1620 GCA_910577065.1 uncultured Lachnospiraceae bacterium
TGCGGCGGCTAACGCCTCCTCTATTTTGCGCAAGTCCGTTTCATTTAACGCAGCAAACCGCCTGCGGTAAGGCTCCCTGCCCATCGCCACCACCTCGTATGCCGAAAATTCCACATCCGTCCGAAACGCCTGCGGCAAAAAGGAAATCCGGCGCGCCAGCGCGTCCCGCTTTATCTGCTTTATATCCGCGTTGTCAAAAAACACGCTGCCCGCGTCAGGCTTCTGCAGCTTTAACAGCTGCCTGGCCAGAGACGTCTTGCCCGCGCCGTTTGGCCCTAATATCCCGTAAAATTCCCCTGCGGGAAGCGTTAAGCATACGTCCTTTAACGCCGGCCTGCCGTCTTTCGCCGGCTTCCAGGACAGGTGATCCGCGGCAATTTTCTGTACATTTCTCTCTTCCGTCAACTCCTTTTCCCCCTTTTTTTCAGCAGCAGCGCAATAAAATACGGCGCGCCGAACAGAGACGTAACAACGCCTACCGGAATCTCCGTCGGCGACGCCATCGTCCTTGCCGCGGTATCGCAGGCCACCAGAAACGCGGCGCCCGCCAAAAGGCTGTACGGTATTACCTTCCTGTTGTCCGGGCCGCAGATAATCCGGACACAGTGCGGCACAATCAGGCCGACAAACCCGATAATCCCGCTGACCGAAACAGCCGCCGCCACCAAAACAGAGCTTACCAGGATAAATACCCGCTGCAGCCGCCCGGTGTCAACGCCTAAGCATTTCGCTTCCTCCTCCCCCAGCAGCATAATATTTAACCTGCCGGCCCCGCTCCAGAAAACGGCAGTGCCAAACAGGACAAAAACGCCCAAAAACGCCGCTTTTTCCCAGCTTGCCGACGAAAAGCTGCCCATTGTCCACAGATAAACGCGCACAATCTGTTCATGGTGGAACGTCATCAGCAAAGAGATCATGGAACTGAGCAGCGTACTGATTGCCGTCCCCGCCAAAAGCAGGTGCACCGCCGATATCCCGCGCCCCGGCTTTGCAACGCAGTAAACCGCAAAAACGGTCAAAAGCGCCCCGGCAAACGCAAACAGCCCAATCGCCCCCAACCCGAAAAAGCTGACGGAAGCCCCCGTCAGCATCGCCGCCGTTGCCCCGAGCGCCGCGCCGGAAGATACGCCCAAAATATGCGGATCCGCCAGGGAATTTAAAAA
>CAJTLD010000165.1:1639-4902 GCA_910577065.1 uncultured Lachnospiraceae bacterium
CCGCCCCGACGACAGCAAGGGCGCCGCCTGTCAATGCAGACAGCAGCACCCTTGGCATACGTACCTCCCAGACAATCTTCTCATAAACGGCTCCATGCTCCGGCAGCATGAACGGTTCCCCGACAAACGGGATTTTCTGCAGCAGTATCAAAAAGCTGTCCGCCACGGAAAGCTCTGCCGAGCCGACGGAAACCGCCGTCAGCATCACAATGAACAGCAGCGCGGACAAAGCCAGAAATCGTATCCAGGAAAACGGTTTTTTCATAGCTTATTCAAACGCCTCCGGATGAAAAATTTCGGCAAGCGCACGGACGCCCTCGGCATTCCGGTATCCCTGCCTGTCCAGAAGGTTATTATCGATACCGTATACCCGGCCTTCTTTTACCGCGGTCAGCCCGCTGTAATTCGGATGGCTGATAAAATCGTCCTTCATCGCTTCTCCGATAAGAATAATGGACGGATCCTTTTCTATAATCTGTTCCAGCGTAATGCTCCAGCCGGACACGTCCTTTGCAATATTGTCGCCGCCCGCCAGCGCGATCATCGTTCCCGCAAACGTATCGCCGCCGGCTGTAAAATCGCCGTTTTCTCCGAAATCAACCGCATAATAGACCGTCGGCGGAGCCGCGTCCTTCACCTTCTCCGCCACGCCGTCAATCTCCGTTTTCATCGTTTCCACACAGTCCGCCGCCTGTTCGCTGCGGTTTAATACCTGTCCGAGCGTTTCAATCATAGTATAAACGCCCTCCATGCTGTTTTCTTCAAACAGAGTCAACGCCGGAATGCTCAGCTCCTGTATTTTCGCTGCGGCTTCCCTGTCAAAATGCGTCGAAGCAAGCACCAGATCCGGCTCTAAGGAAACCATTTTTTCCATATCCGGCGCAAAAATCGTCCCGACCGATTCCACCTCGGACACCTCGGACGGATAATCGCAGTAGTCGCTTCTGGCAATCAGCAAATCGCCCGCTCCCAGTGCATACACAAGCTCGGTCAGGTTGGGGGCAACCGATACGATTTTTTGAGGCTCCGCCGAAATCGTTACGGTTTCCCCGTTTGAATCCGTAACCGTAAGCGGATACGAAACCGCCGCGCCTTCCTGCCGCTCCGTGCCTTCCTGCGGCAGTACGCTTTCCTGCTGTTTTGTACTCTCCTGTTTTGTGCCGGCCGCTTCGCTGTTTGTTCCCGGGGCGTTCGCACCCTGGCTGTCCGCCGTTTTGTCTCCGCAGCCAAACAGCGTAAAGGCTGTGGAACATGTGAGAAGCGTTACCAACAGCTTCCGTTTTAAATTGTTCATAAGAACTCCGTTCCTGCATTCCTGCCCCAACAGGCTGCAAATTTTTATTATGGCAGGTCTCCTGGCTTACGGGCTTTTTATCCCTGCCTTCTCAGATTTCTCCAATGGCATCCGCCGGGATAAAAATATGCCTGCTTACAGTAGTAGGGGCTGCTGCGGATTTGCACCGCATTCCCTTTTCACTCCTTTTGGGAGCACCATTGGGAATTAGTATAACATGGCCGGGCAGTCTTGTAAATGGCGCGTTCCATACCGCAAACAGCTTGACATGCATACTTTGTCAAGATAAAATAAAAATACAGATTTTTTAACAAAAATAAAAGGGGGACAAAAAACATGGCTACAAAAAACAGATTCACAGGCAGGATCGCCATCGTATTCTTACTGGCCTTCCTGTTCCTTCTTCCCGGACGGGAAAGCGTCCATGCGGCGGACGGCTGGATGCAGGAAAAAAAGCCCTATCAGTATACCGACGCAACCGAGTATCTTGCCGGACAGGAGAACTATTTTACAATCGGCGGGACCAATTACGACGAAGGATATGTATTTTATCTCTGGAACGGCGCCGGAACCTCTCAGGTACTGTACAACCTCAAAGGCGAATACAGCAATTTTTCCTTCAAAGTCGGGCACATCGACAACGAAACAATGTATACCGCCAAGCTGAAAATTTATCTGGACGGAGAATTAACGGATACCGTTGACCTGAGCCCTTCCGACATTGCAAAACAGGTTTCCGTCAATGTCGACAAGGTCAAAAATCTGAAAATCAAAATGGAAACCGACGAACCTTTAAACCACTATGATATCTACTATGGTGTCTACAACGGCGTATTCACCAAAAACGGAACCGTAAGCGATCAAATCCCCGCATCCAACATGGTGGGCAGCAAAGAGCCTTACCAGGTATCCGGCGAAAAAACAAAAGTCATATACGCAAAAGATAAGCAAAGCATTCTGATGGGCGGCGACACCTTTACCGACTGCCTGCAGATGTATCTGTGGAACCCGGCCGGAAATTCGCAGTTTTATTTTAACTTTGGCGGCGAATACAAATCCATGACCTTCTTATTCGGCCATATCGACAATACCAGAAGAGCCGGCGCAGCGCTTGACATTACGCTTGACGGAGAATTAAAACAGACCGTCGCCGTACAGGCAGACGATCTTCCGACGCCGGTCACCGTCCCCTTGGAAAACGTCCATCAGATGGTACTGTCCCTGACCTGCGACGCCCCGTTAAATACCTATGATATCTTTTACGGAATCGGGGCTATCCAGTTAAAAAGCATGGGATATGTCAAAGGGATATCCTTAAACACCAATCATGTAACATTAACGGCAGCCAACCCTTCCGTGCGGCTGAGCGCCTCCGTTCTCCCAAACGACGCCGTCAACCAGAATTACAGCTGGTCCAGCAGCAATGAGAGCGTAGCGACCGTAGATCAGGCCGGCGTTGTACGCGCCGTATCAAAAGGAACGGCAACCATTACGGCAAAAACCGAAGAAGGCGGGTATACGGCAGACTGCCTGATAACCGTCGATCTTCCGGATAAGCAGGCGCCGCCGACGCCTCCCGGCAATCAGGGCCAGAACCAGAATACGGACGGCTCGTCTGCCGCAAAACCCGAAAAAGCGCCCTCCGTACAAAAAGTAAAATCCTTAAAAGCAAAGGGCGGCAAAAAATCGCTCACCGTCACCTGGAAAAAGCTTTCCAATATTTCCGGATACCAAATCCAGGTAAGCGGCAAGAAAAATTTTAAAGGCGCTTCCACCAAGGGAATCAGCAAGTCAAAACAGCGTTATGTAATTCGCAAATTAAAAAGCAGCAAAAAATACTTTGTCAGAATCCGCGCTTACAAAACTTATAAAAACGCAGCCGGCAAAACGGTAAAAGCATATGGGAAATGGGCTTCCGTAAGCAAAAAAACAAAATAAAAAAACCGGGGCATGTCAGTCAAAACTTCCG
>CAJTLD010000166.1:0-921 GCA_910577065.1 uncultured Lachnospiraceae bacterium
GCGTAATCCCGCGCCGGATTCCCATGCCGCAGATTTTGCCTGCATGCGGCAGCTGCATGGAAACTTCCATAGAAGCCGGCGAGGTAAACCGGACGGCGCCGCGCATGGGCTTATCGGAAATGCCGCTTTCCCTGGGCAAAACGGATCCGTTTGCAATAAACGCAGCCAGATCCTGTTTTTTTAATTCTTCCCGGATAAACTGCTGATCGTCCGCTAATTCAGACACCGCCGCGACTTTTGCCGGATCATACGAACGGTAATACAGGGAATCGGCAATGCAGCCCGGCAAAAACCGGAATAATATTTTTTCAAGCTCCCTCGCATTCACGGTGCGCCCGTTCGCCGGGAACCCCACCTCCAGGCGAAAGCAGATTTCACCTGTTTTGCCGTTAATCTGGCATGCGCTGCGTTCTAAAATTTTCTGCGCCGGGCGGCTTACAGAAATCAGGCCGCTTTTGCCGGAACCTTTCGCCTGAAAAGAGACGTCGCCCGCATTTTTGTAAAAACGGCGGATCAGCATGTCCTGCAAAGCGGATTTGCGCCATGCGTTCGCATAGGATTGGGCCGGAAAACCCGCCTGCTTGGAGGATACGATAACGCTGACTTTTGAAGGGGCGGCAAAAGGATCCCCCTGCACATGGTCAATAGACAGAATATAATCGCGGAATTGGTATCTGCCTGCAGTATCTTTGTAGGCAGGGTAGCTTCTGCGGTCAATTCTGTTTAAAATGTCTCTCAGGTCTTCTGAACGTTTCATAATCAATTTATTCCTTTCTTTTTCTTGTATTCATATCGATTTTCCTGCTATCTTAACTCAGATAAAAGTTCATTCTTTCTGCTGCCCATAAGAAGCTGCCTGTTATATTCCAGATAACGTTCGCAGGTATATTCCGCCAGAAAGGCGGCCGATTCTTTCCGCGT
>CAJTLD010000166.1:1034-4728 GCA_910577065.1 uncultured Lachnospiraceae bacterium
GGCGGGCCTGCTGCCGTAAAAACCCTTCTTTGGCCTGTTCAAAAGAAGTTTCTGCCGACGTTTCGCCAGCCTTAGGCCGCCCTTCTTTTAACAGGGTAAGCAGGCGTTTGTATTCTTCGCATTCTGCTTTATCCAAAAGGCCGCCGGACTCTTTCCGGCAAAATTCCTGTTCCTGTTCTAAAAGCATCTGCATATAATCCTGCTGGGGAGCCTGGCGGTACGCTTTTAAACATGCAAAATAACGGTCCGTCACATGCCGTTCAAAAGAAACGTTTGAAAAATGATTCATTAAGGCGTCGGCAAGCAGGTTTACAACGCTGAACCGCTCGTCAAATGCAGCTTCATAAATCCGTGCGTATACGGCGGGCTTTACCTTGCCCAAAAGAATTTGCGGGATTCCATAATCATCCTGATATTTGCGGCACAGATCCAGATAAGCGGCCACGTCACAGGCCACGTCTTCCTGGTGCAGAAATTCATAAACAATTTCTTTTGAAACGGGAAGCCCCATTGCTTCATAACGGTACAGCAAATGGCTGAAATCTTCCCATCCCCTTGCCGTTACGTACTGTATGCCGTCTACGTCCGCCTCAATCCGGTAAAAATTTTTGGGGCGCAAATCCAGGTAGCTTATCAGGGCGCCGTGGATGTTCCGGATTTTGGCGTATTGGCGCCAGACTTTGTAATCCGCTTCAACCGGGATCACGCGCACCCGATCTAAAGTAACCATGTCAAATTCACGCACGGATTTGTTGTATTCCGGCGGATTGCCCGCGGCCGCGATTATCCAGCCGGGCGGGACGTTCTGGTTGCCGAACGTTTTGCACTGTAAAAACTGCAGCATTGTGGGGGCTAACGTTTCGGAAACGCAGTTGATTTCATCCAGGAATAATATGCCTTCCGTCATTTGGGTTTCTTCTATTTTGCGGTATACGCTGGCTATGATTTCACTCATTGTATATTCCGTAACAGAGTAGGTATTCCCCTGGAATACGCGCTCTTTAATAAACGGCAGCCCGACGGCGCTCTGCCTGGTATGGTGGGTAATCGTATACGAAACCAGACCAATCCCGCACTCTCTCGCCGCCTGCTCCATGATCTGCGTTTTGCCAATTCCGGGCGGCCCCATGAAAAGCAGGGGACGCTGCCTGACTGCCGGAATGAAATATTCCCCGGACGCATCTTTTGCCAGATAGGCCCGTACGGTATGTTTGAGTTCTTCTTTTGCCTGTTTGATATTCATTTCATCCATTCCTCCGGTTCTAAACGAAGCCGCATTGCCCAGGGCGGAACCGCGTCTTCCTCGTAATCTCCCAAAAATAAAAACGCCGTTTTATAGCCGGGTTTTTTTGCAGGGTAAATCCCTTTTCCGTCCGTAAAATATAAAAGCCCTCCCAAATGCTTTAATTCCCCTGCTTTTTGCAGTTTTTCCACATAGGAAAAGGCCGGGCGGAAATCCGTCCCCCCGCCGCCTGCAATCCGAAAACTGTCCGGCAGGCGTTTGACGGCTTCCCCTGCTTCTACAGTCTGATCCATCCGCACCTGATCGTCGCACTGGATGATCCGGATAAGGCAAGACTCAAAAAATGAATTTTTGCGGGATAAAATGGCCGCCGTTTCTTTTAAAAAGCCTTCCACCAGTTCCCCGCTTGTAGAATAGCTGGTGTCTATTACAATAACAAATTCCCGGATTTTTAACGACTCTTTTGTTTCTAACGGCTCAATAAGCGGCATCCTGCCGTAAAGCAAAAAACCGTACGAATAATACCCCAGATCAAATTCATCCGGATCCAGGCGCGCCTCTTCCCTTAAGACTGCAAATTTGCGCAGAAAATCCGCGTAGCTGCGCCTGGCTTTTTTCGCCCGTACCTGCGCCGCAAACGCTTCTTCCCCCGCCTTTTGCTCCGTTCCCCTTTGGCTTTGTAAAAGCGAAGCCTGGTTTGCCTTCTGTTCCCATTCCTGCCTGGCCTGTATACAAGACGGCTTTTGCATGTCTTCTTCTTTGGGCCAGTACCTGTGGTCGTCGGTATAAAATTCCGCTTCCAGCAGGCGGAAGCGTTCTTTATCCTGGCGCTTTAGCCAGCGGTAGATTACGGCGGCAGATATGCCGCCTTCTTCCCGGCTTAAGCTTGCGTACGTATCCCGCCGCAGCAAATTCAAAATCCGCCTGGTACATCCCTTATCCAACGCGTCGATCACGCGTTCCGCCGCAATGTCGCACGCTACATGCCAGCTCCGTACATCGCGCTTCCCTCCAATCCACAAATGGCGGAACAGGCAGTGAAATACCGTATGCAGATAGGCCCTGTCCAAAAAAGGCGCGTTCTTTTGAAATACGGTTATCATCCAGCCCGGAGAAACACGCAGATACCTGCCGTCTGTGGCAAAAGCCGAAAGCCCGTCGGCAGGGCAAAAGGCAAGCGCCAGCAAAGCCGGCTCAAGGTAGCGCAGTTCAAGGTATAATTCATGCCGGATAAATGTAAAGATCTTTTGCGCCATTTCGGCTTCCCATTCGGATTGCGTCTGTATATGCGCCATGTCCTGCCTCTCCTTTCCACCGTCAGACGAAACCGTCGTCAAAGTCATATCTTTTTTTGGAAGCCGTCCTGCCCTTAGCCATCCATCCAAGCAAACCCGCGGCGCCCTCGGCCCATCCCGACTCCGCCGCCGCTTGCGCGCACGCTGCAAGTTCTGCGCCGTACAGCAGGTTCTCCCGGTGCAAAAAGCGCAGCCCGCTAAAATCCTTCCGCCGCACAAACCTGCCGGAAATTTCCCGGATATGGCCTGTTAGGCACTCCCGGTAAATCTCCCTGTTTTTTGCATGCAGCGCATACGGATACATCAGCCGTCCAAGCGCCATCTGCGACAGCGTTTCTTCCCGTTCTTCCGCGCACGCCTGCAAAAACACCGCGTCATATCCGGCAAAATCCACCCTGCCGTCCCTTATACACTGCCTGGCCCGAAACCCTTCCCCCAAAATGCTTCTGCCAAACAAATGCGCCGGCGCGACTTCGTCATATGACTCATAATACTCCGGATATAACAGCGACGCTTCCGTCCCCGCATCCGAAATAAAACGCACCTCCATATCCGAGGACACCTGCGCTAAAATCTGCCGGACGCCGCTTTTTTCTCCCGCGCCGCAGCGCAAATTCAGTTTGTGGAACGAAAGCGTATTCATAAATGCGTCGCTCCCAATATCCGCAGTCTTTGCGCCGATACAAAGCGTATGCAGCTTCCTGCAGTTATAAAACGCACAGTTCCCGATTTTTTCCACCGAATCAGAAAGACAAAGCTCCTCTATGGCGTTTGTATGCAGTTCCTGCAAACAAGAGGCGTCCTCCGGTTGACCGTCCGCCGTATCTTCCACATCCCCGTGCCAGCCCTTCGGCCCGGCCGCAAAACAATACGGGGCAATTTCCACAATCGGATGCCCCGCAATCTGCTGCGGCAAACGTACCACAGGAGACGTCCCATATAAACGCAGAAGCCTTGCTCCGCCGTCCGCCCTTTTTTGCCAGAGCATACGGTATGGCTGTAACCGCTCCATCCAAAAAATCCCCCTTTCGCCGTACCAAAGCCCTTTTTCCATATTATGTTACTGTTCACACCTATGGTGTTCACAGTAACATTATTATTATAGGTATAGTGCAGAATTGGAAAAAGAAATGGAATACGAACGGCAAAAGTGATA
>CAJTLD010000167.1 GCA_910577065.1 uncultured Lachnospiraceae bacterium
GGGCGTTCGCGGCGGACTATTTTGGCCATGTATTCTAACGTCAGCGGTTCCATATACACTTTATCCGCTACCGCCCGGTCCGTCATAATGGTTGCCGGGTTGGAGTTGCACAGCACAACCTCGTACCCTTCTTCTTTTAAAGCAAGACATGCCTGCGTGCCTGCATAGTCAAATTCTGCCGCCTGACCAATCACAATCGGACCGGAACCAATGACAAGTATTTTCTTTATATCAGTTCTTTTCGCCATCTTTTGTTCCCTCCATCATTTTGATAAACCGATCAAACAGATAGCCGCTGTCCTGCGGCCCGGGCGCGCTTTCCGGATGATACTGCACGCCGAACACCCTGTCCTGCTCACAGGCTGCGCCTTCTACCGTCCGATCAAGCAGATTTCGGTGCGTTATTTTCAGGCGGGTATCTGCCAGGCTTTCTTCGTCTACTGCATAAGAATGGTTCTGGGAAGTCATTTCTATTTTTCCGGTCAGCAGGTTTTTTACCGGATGATTTCCTCCGTGATGGCCAAATTTTAATGGATACGTTTTTGCTCCATATGCAAGAGAAATGATCTGATGGCCAAGGCAGATGCCAAAGATCGGAACTTTCCCCCTCCACTTTCTGACCAGCTCCACAACCGACGGCACGTCTACCGGATTGCCCGGCCCATTGGAAATCAGGATTCCGTCCGGATTCCATTTTTCTATTTCGTTTGCGGAAGTATCCCATGGAAAGACGGTCACACTGCATCCTTTTTGGTTCAGGCGCCTTACAATATTCTGCTTCATTCCGCAGTCAACGGCGGCTACATGAAATTTTTCATCCGGCACAGAATACCGCCCAATCCGGGTCCGGCTTACCTGTGATACGGTATGTTTCGGCATATGATACAAATGCAGTTTACAAAGCCCGTCCTGTAAAGAAGTATCCATATCCGTAAGCAGCGCTTTTTGGCTTCCAAGGTTACGTATGGAACGCACCAGCTTTCTTGTATCAATTCCATAAATGCCCGGGATCTGATATTCCTCCATAATTTCTGCCAGCGTGCACTGACTGCGGAAGTTAGACGGCTTTCCGTTATAATCCCGTACTGCCAGCCCGCCTATGGTCGGGCGCTCCGTCTCAAAATCCTCTTCTGCTATCCCGTAATTGCCAATCAGCGGATATGCCATTACAACGGTCTGTCCGGTATAGGATGGATCGGAAAGGATTTCCTGGTATCCCGTCAAAGAGGTATTAAATACGATTTCTGTAACGGTTTCCTGTTTTGCTCCAAATCCATATCCAAAGTATTCGCTTCCATCGGACAAAATCAGTTTTCTATCAAATTTTTTCATAACTATGCACCTCTTTATCCTGAAGTCCGTTCCGAATGTTTCCGTTCAAACCGGTCTTTCCGGAGATCGGCCGGAATCTTAGTCGGATATTCCCCGTGAAAGCAGGCGGCGCAGTAATCCTTGCTGCCTGTCAGTTCGTTCAGCTTTTCCACCGGTAAATATCCCAAAGAATCCGCCTCCATGATCCGCGCTATCCCGTCCATGCTATGACGGCATGCAATCAGGTTTTCTTCGGAATCAATGTCCGTACCGTAATAACAGGGATATCGAAACGGAGGGGCAGAAATTCTCATATGTATCTCTTTTGCCCCTGCCTCACGCAAAAGCTTTACAATCTGCCTGCCGGTCGTTCCTCTGACTATGGAATCATCAATCAAAATAATACGTTTTCCGTCTATAGCCTTTTTAACCGGGCTCAGCTTAATCCTGACTTTATCCAGGCGTTCATTTTGTTCCGGGGAAATGAATGTCCTTCCGATATATTTGTTTTTTATCAGCCCAATCCCGTAAGGAATCCCGGATTTTTTCGCATACCCAAGCGCTGCGTCCAGTCCGCTGTCAGGGACGCCGATTACCAGATCCGCACAGGCCGGACAGCAGCCCGCCAGTAATTCCCCGGCTCTCATACGGCATTCATGTACGGATATGCCGTCAATCACAGAATCCGGTCTTGCAAAATAAATATATTCAAAGACACAGGTTTTTCGCTTCTGCTTTTCACAGTGTTCCCTCCTGGATTCCACACCATTTTCCGTAAACACCAGAATTTCTCCCGGCAGCACATCGCGCACAAATTCCGCGCCTGCCGCCGTCAGGGCGCAGCTTTCCGAAGCCGCCACATACGCCCCGTCCGCCGTCCGCCCATAGCAAAGCGGCCGGAATCCATACGGATCTCTTACCGCTATCATTTTAGTGGATGAAAGCAATACCAGGGAATAAGCGCCTTCCAGTAAATTCATGGCGCTGCTTACCGCTTCTTCTATACTTGGCGCAGCGAGCCGTTCTCTTGTAATAACGTAAGCGATCGTTTCCGTATCGCTGGTTGTATGGAAAATGGCTCCCGATAATTCCAGCCTGTCGCGAAGCTCCAATGCATTACTCAGATTTCCGTTGTGCGCCAGCGCCATTTTACCCTTCAGATGATTGACTTCAATGGGCTGGCAGTTCTTCCTCGTGTTCCCTCCCGTTGTTCCGTATCTTACATGGCCTACGGCCATAGTTCCCAGAGGAAAACGGTCTGCCGTTTCTTTGGAAAACACTTCGCTGACAAGCCCCAGATCTTTACAGGAAGAAAATACGCCGTCATCGTTTACGACAATCCCGCAGCTTTCCTGCCCTCTGTGCTGTAAGGCATATAAACCGTAGCAGACAATACCTGCCACATTTTCTTTTTTGGGGCATATAATTCCGAATACGCCGCATTCTTCATGAACAGACATCCTATCATTCCTCCCTCCTGCTGCGCTTAAAGCTTTATATTCCGCTGTCACCGTAGTTGGACAGTACCCTTGCAGAAGGATCCTTCACATCGCATCCTTCCCACTCCCTGTTCGGCATCCAGTAGCCAGAGATCATTTCTGCCTGTCCCGGATAATATTTTTCAAATATCTCCCGGTACAGCAAGGATTCCTTTGTAAACGGCCGGGAACATGCCCGGATATCGCTTTCTGCGGCATAAGCGGCGCAACCCGTCCCCAACGGGTAAGCTATCCTTTCACACTTGCTTTCGTATTCTTCATCCGTATAAAAACGCTCTGCATATTCTTTTAAATAATCTACCATAGAGTGTCCGACCGCATCCGAAAATGCCGCCTTCTCTCTCCACAAAATCTCCTGCGGTAAATAGTCTCCCTTTTCAAATGCATGACGCAGCAAATATTTTCCTTTTCCATATGTATTAATTTTTAATTTTGGATCTACAGACAGCACGTACTTTACAAAATCCAAATCACCGAACGGAACTCTTGCTTCCAGAGCGTTGACAGAAATACAACGGTCGGCACGCAGAACGTCATACATATGAAGTTCACGGATCCGTTTTTGTGATTCCTTCTGAAATGCCGCTGCATCCGGCGCAAAATCCGTATATTTGTACCCAAACAGCTCGTCGGATATTTCTCCGGTCAACAAAACGCGGATGTCCGTCTCTTCGTGGATTGCTTTACAAACCAGATACATCCCTATAGATGCGCGGATCGTCGTAATATCATACGTTCCCAGTAACTGAATAACGGTTTCCAGGGAAGAAAGCACTTCATCCGGCGTCATAAAAACCTCCGTATGCTCGCTTCCGATATAATCTGCCGCCTGTTTTGCATATTTTAAGTCAATGGCATCTTCACTCATGCCAATTGCAAAAGTGCGGATTGGTTCCCTGCTTTTCTTCGCCGCAATAGCGCATACCAGGGAAGAATCCAGTCCGCCGGAAAGCAAAAACCCCACCTTAGCATCCGCTATCAGGCGTTTTTCCACCCCGGCTGTCAGTTTAGCACGAATATTCCGGCATACCGTTTCCAGGTCATCGCTGCAGACCGCGCCGACCTGCGCAATGTCACAGTAACAGATAAACCGGCCGCCTTTATAATAGTGCCCCGGCGGAAACGGCATAATTTTATCCGAAAGCCCCACCAGATTCTTTGCTTCGCTGGCAAACATCACAACGCCCTTTTTGTCATATCCATAATACAACGGACGGATACCAATCGGATCTCTTGCCGCAACAAATTCTTTTGCATCCCCATCATAAATAATACAGGCAAACTCCGCATCCAGCATAGCAAACAGATCCGTTCCATATTCCTGATACAGCGGCAAAAGAACTTCACAATCCGATTCACTCTCAAATGTATACTTCCCCGAAAGCTCTTCCCTCCACTTCTCAAATCCATAAATTTCCCCATTACACACCGCATAGCTATCCCCCATCTGAAACGGCTGCATTCCGGACGGTTCCGGCCCCATAATAGATAATCTGTGAAATCCCAGCAATCCGCCTTTCGTTCTGACAACCCGGCTGTCATCCGGACCTCTTGACACCGTCCTTTGAAATCCTTCCATAAAAACATCATACACAGCGCTTTGGCTGCAATAACCCATAATAGAACACATACAAACGCACCTCCATACCCAAAATAATCCGCCATTCTGCTTCTAGTGTACTGGCTCACTGGTATTCATGGCAATCGTACTGCCTATTTTGCCATCTGCTTCGTTGGATTTTCTAGCCGTAGCCACCACTACGTCGTCGAAAATCCGCCTTGCAGAGTGACAAAATATCCAGCATGCTTACCATAAATGCCAGCGAGTCAGCACACTAGTACTACAGCGAACAGTGTTGGCAAAGTTCCGTCAGCCAGAGGACAGGGGATACGGCGTTCGCTGTGTAACA
>CAJTLD010000168.1:0-3736 GCA_910577065.1 uncultured Lachnospiraceae bacterium
GGAGGAAGACGCTTGAGAGCTTTCCGAACGGCCTTCCCCTGAAAAACAGAACCAATATCGTACTGACAGGCAATCCGCATTATAAAGTAAAGGACGCCATTGTCGTACATACAAAAGAGCAGCTTTTGGATGAGTTAAAGCAGTATGAAAGTAAAGATATTTATGTGATCGGCGGGGAAAGCATTTACCGGATGCTTTTGGATCAGTGCGATACCGCGTATGTCACAAAGATTGATTATATATATGAAGCGGATACGTATGTGCCCAACCTGGACGAGCTGCCGGAATGGGAGATTACGAAGGAGAGCGAGGAGCAGACGTATTTTGATCTGGAATACCGCTTTCTCACGTATCAAAAAAGAGGATAACATGGAACATTTTATCTACAGCATCCATGTGACCGTCCCGATTTTTTTTGTCATGGCAGTCGGGTGGGTATGCAGGCGTACCGGGATGTTAAACGACGCGTTTGTGGCGGCTGCCAATCGGTTCAATTTTACGGTTACGCTGCCCGCCATGCTGTTTTTAGACATGTCTTCCGTAGATATTTACGGTACGTTTGACGCCGGATATGTACTGTTTTGTGCGGCGGCGAGCACGGCGTGCTTTTTTGGCGTCTGGGGGCTTGCGAAGCTTTTTTTAAAAGAGGCGTCCATGCGCGGGGCGTTTGTGCAGGCGTCGTTCCGCAGCAGCGCGGCGGTGATGGGCCTGGCGTTTATTGAAAATATATACGGCAGTTCTGCGATGGGGCCTATGATGATCTTAGGGGCAGTTCCGCTTTACAATATTTTTTCGGTTCTTGTGCTGACGTTTGAAGGCGGGGCGGCGGACGGGAAAGCGGGCGTGTCCCGGATCTCAAAAGCAGCCGTAAACATTGCCAAAAACCCGATTATCCTGGCTATTGTGTTTGGTACGCTGGCAGCGATGCTGCATATCAGGCTTCCGGTTATAATCGATAAAACGATGGGAAGCATTGCCAAAATGGCGACGCCGTTAGCGCTTGTCGCCATGGGGGCGGGATTTGAAGGAAAAGAGGCGTTAGCAAAGATAAAGCCGACGCTTGCGGCTTCGTTTTTAAAGCTGGTTGGGCAGACGGCGGTATTTCTTCCGCTTGCGGTTTGGCTTGGGTTTCGCGGGGAGAAACTGACTGCGATTTTGATTATGCTGTCTGCGCCTGCGACGCCAAGCTGTTATATTATGGCAAAAAATATGGGAAACGACGGGGAACTGACGGCAAGCGTCGTAGTTGCGACCACGCTGCTTGCGGCGTTTACACTGACGGGCTGGATTTTTATACTGAAGACATTGGGGCTGCAATAGGATTGCCGGGCGGCGGGAATCTGTTCGGACTACAATAAATTTAGGAGGCGTTGATGACAGATGGATATAACGGGAAGAAAATTATTTGTAAGGGCCTTGCAGGAAGAAGGCGTTGATACGATATTCGGATATCCGGGCGGCATGGTTACGGATGTGATGGATGAATTATACAAGCAGCAGGATATCCGGCTGGTGCTTCCGCGCCACGAACAGGCGCTGATACACGAGGCGGAGGGCTACGCCAAATCCACCGGGAAGGTCGGCGTCTGCCTTGTAACAAGCGGCCCGGGGGCTACCAATACGATTACGGGGCTTGCGGACGCGCATTACGACAATATCCCTCTGGTCTGCTTTACCGGGCAGGTGCCGCTTGGCCTGATCGGCAACGATGCGTTCCAGGAGGTCGATATCGTAGGCATGACCAGGAGCATTACCAAATACGGCGTAACCGTCCGCAGCCGCAGGGAACTGGGGAAAATTATTAAAATGGCGTTCCATATCGCAAGGACCGGAAAGCCGGGACCGGTGCTTGTCGATTTGCCCAAGGATATCCAGCTTATGCCGGGCGACGCGCATTACCCGCAGAGTGTCAGCATCCGCGGCTACAAGCCAAATGAAGGCGTACATGTCGGCCAGTTAAAAAAAGCGTACAAGCTTATTAAATCCGCCCAGAAGCCCCTGATTTTAGCAGGCGGCGGCGTGCTTTTGGGCAACGCGCAGGAAGAACTGCGCAGGCTGGCGGAAACCATGCGGATTCCGGTTGTCACAACCGTGATGGGAAAAGGCGCGCTGCCGTCCGGGCATCCTTATTATATCGGCAACAGTGGTATGCACGGCAGGTATGCCGCCAATATCGCAGTCAGCGAATGCGACGTGCTCTTTTCCATCGGGACGCGCTTTAACGACCGGATTACCGGGGATTTGAACGAATTTGCGCCAAAAGCCAAAATCGTACATATTGATATCGACACGGCTGCGATTTCCAGGAACGTTGTAGTAGACGTTCCGATTGTAGCGGACGCTAAGCTGGCGCTTGAAAAATTAAACGAATGGGCCGAACCCAAAAACACAAAGCGCTGGCTGGAGGAAATCCGCGCCTTAGATAAGGAAAACCCGCTTGAGATGCGCCGGGACAAAGGCATGACGCCGCAGATGGTTATGGAAGGGATCAACGCGGCGTTTGACCGCGGCATTATAACGACTGACGTCGGGCAGCACCAGATGTGGGCGACACAGTACATCGAATTAAACGAACACAAAAAATTTATTACCTCCGGCGGCCTTGGCACAATGGGATTTGGTTTCCCGGCCGCAGTCGGGGCGAAAATCGCAAACCCGGATCAGCCGGTTGTCTGCATTACCGGGGACGGCGGCTTCCAGATGAATATGCAGGAAATGGCAACCGCCATTGCGGAGGACGCGCCGGTCATTGTCTGCCTGTTAAACAACCAGTACCTTGGCATGGTACGTCAGATGCAGCAGCTGTTTTACGGAAAGCGCTACGAGGCGACCTGTCTGCGCCGCCGCACAACGTGCCCGCCAAACTGCAAGGGGCCGAACGGGGCGTGTCCGCCGTATCTGCCGGATTTTATGCAGTTTGCAAAAGCATACGGCGCGCACGGCATCCGCGTGGAACGGGAAACGGAAATCGCGGCTGCGCTTGCCGAAGCGAAAAGCTATACCGACGCGCCGACCGTCATTGAATTTCTGATATCCAGCGACGAGCTTGTGCTTCCTATGGTACAGGGCGGCAACCCGATGAGCAAGATGATACTGAAATAGGAGGGGACGGACATGAAAAACAGATGGATTGCACTTTATGTAGAAAATGACGTGGGAGTGCTCGCAAAGGTTTCCGGGCTGTTTTCCGGCAAATCCTATAATTTACAGAGCCTTACCGTCGGGACGACCGAGGACGAAACGGTGTCCCGCATGACAATCTGCGTTGCCAGCGACGATATTACTTTTGAGCAGATCAAAAAGCAGCTAAACCGCATGGTAGAAGTCATTAAGGTCATTGACCTGACCAACGTGCCGCTGCATATGAAAGAAATTCTGTTTGCAAAGGTACTGCGCTGCACAACGGCGGACAAGGAAGAAGTGTTCCAGATTGCGCAGGTATTTGACGTGCAGGTCGCCGATATCGGCAAAGACAGCGTGCTTTTGGAATGCAAGCTGACGGAGCGCAGGAACAATGAGCTGATTGCGCTGCTTCGGAGCAAGTTCAGGCATATTGAAATTGTACGCGGCGGGGCGGTCGCGATTGAGTCAATCAGCACATCCTGCCGGTAATTGGATGCGGCTAAAAGCGGATGGAACAAAAATCTGCAAAAGGCGGGAATTTTTGGGGTAATACAGACAGAAAAATAAAAAAGGGGAACGAAAAGATGGGAAAAGGAAAAGGGTTTATTGAAGA
>CAJTLD010000168.1:3826-4701 GCA_910577065.1 uncultured Lachnospiraceae bacterium
GTTTACGGCGATTGTAACGTCTTTGAACCAGGATATTTTGACGCCGGTTTTAGGGATTTTCGGCGGGACGGATTTTTCTAATTTAGCGCTTAAGCTTGGAAGCGGGGACAATGCCCCGGTGCTATATTATGGAAATTTTATCACGGCAGTGATTAATTTTCTGATTACGGCGTTTGTCATTTTCATGCTGATCAAGGGGTTAAACGGGTTAAGCGCGCGGCTGATCAAAAAAGAGGAAAAAGAGCCGGAGGCCCCCACTACAAAGACCTGCCCGTACTGCTGCAGCACGATTGCAATCGCGGCGGTGCGCTGTCCGAACTGTACGTCCGAATTGGAGGCGGAAGAATAAAAATACGCATTCCAGGAGAAGGGTATTTCAGATAAGAGATAATGCGGCGCAATGCCTGGGGTATAACAGTGAAGGCAAAACAGAGGTTATTGAGTGGATATAGCGAGACGAAGAAAACGCTTGGTTTATATTCCGCAATGCAAAATATAAACAGAACAGCCATAAACTATATTGCCGGCACAATGAAAGCGGGGATGAAACTTTCGGACATCAAAGCGCTGTTGCTTTTTCCGTTTCGGGCAAAGACTATAAGGCGGCGAATAGATCATACAAGAAAATGATATCGTCACGATTGATCTGAGTCCTCAAAAGAATAATATTTGGGGAGATTATGCAAGAACGCTTATCTTTGAAAATGGCGTAGTATTGCATCCGAACAGGAATTGAAGTTTGGAGACACTTGCTTTGTGCCAGCTCTAGTACTACAGCGAACGATAGGGAGTGGATGGCAAAAGGGCCGTCAATCAGAGGGAAGGATGTGCGTCTGGGTCTGTGTTCAGGAGCTAAGGGGCTCTAAAGCATCCCA
>CAJTLD010000169.1:0-3150 GCA_910577065.1 uncultured Lachnospiraceae bacterium
GGGAGTTAAAAGCGGCGACCGGACTTGCGGCGGCGGCTTCTTTTAAGCATGTATCGCCTGCCGGGGCGGCGGTCGGGCTTCCGCTTACGGATACGGAGCGTAAGATTTACTGGGTGGACGACATGGATATAGAATTTACCCCGATTGCCAATGCATATGCGAGGGCGCGGGGCGCAGACCGGATGTCGTCGTTCGGAGACTTTATTTCACTTTCCGACGTATGCGACAAAGCGACGGCGCTGATTATCAAACGCGAGGTGTCCGACGGCGTGATTGCTCCGGGGTATACGGATGAGGCGCTTGAAATCCTGAAAGCCAAAAAGGGCGGCAATTACAACGTAATCCAAATCGATCCGGATTATGAGCCGGATCCGGTGGAGAAAAAGCAGGTATTCGGCGTTACGTTTGAGCAGGGGCGCAATGAACTGCGCATCGACGACGCGTTTTTTGGCAATATTGTAACAGAGAACAAAGAACTGACCGGGCAGGCCAAAATCGATCTGGCGATTTCTATGATTACGTTAAAGTATACGCAGTCCAATTCCGTCTGCTATGTCAAGGACGGGCAGGCAATCGGGATTGGAGCGGGACAGCAGAGCCGTATCCACTGTACCAGGCTGGCCGGGCAGAAGGCAGACAACTGGTTCTTACGGCAGTCCCCGCAGGTACTGGGGCTTCCTTTTATAGACGGCATCCGGCGTGCGGACAGAGACAATGCGATTGACCTTTATATCGGCGAGGATTATATGGACGTGCTCTCCGACGGCGCGTGGGAGCATATTTTTAAAGAGAAGCCGTCTGTTTTTACAAGAGAAGAGAAGCGGGCGTGGCTGGACCGTATGTCGGGCGTGACGCTCGGGTCGGATGCGTTTTTCCCGTTTGGGGACAATATTGAGCGGGCGCACAAAAGCGGCGTGCAGTTTGTGGCGCAGCCGGGCGGGTCGATCCGTGACGATCATGTGATTGAAACCTGCAACAAATACGGGATGGTGATGTGCTTTACGGGAATACGGCTGTTCCATCATTAGAGTTCTCGCGGACTGCGCCGGCAAAGGGGCGTATGGGAACCTGCCCGTATGGATATACTATGGAAAAATGACAATCCAGGAGGAAATTGAGATGTTGGAAAATTCCATGCTGTATCCAAAGACAACCGCGTCGAGGCGGGCAGTTTCACTAGACGGGATGTGGAAATTCTGGTTAGACGAGAACGGTACCGGAGAAAAAGACGGCTTTGCGGACGGGATTCCGGGAGAGGACAGGATTCCGGTCCCGGCAAGCTTTCAGGATTTTTATACCGAAAAGAATATCCGCGAGTTTGCGGGCGACATCTGGTATGAACGGGAGGTGTTTGTGCCGGGAGAGTGGGAGGGCAGTCAGCTGTTCCTGCGCTTTGGCGCCGCCACGCACCGGGCGGCAGTTTATGTAAACGGCAGGAAAATCACAGAGCACGAGGGAGGCTTCCTGCCGTTTTGCGCGGATATCACCGGGGTGGTCCGGTATCAGGCCGACAATCAAATCGTAGTCCGGGTCAATAACGAATTGACGGTGACGAATATTCCCTGCGGCGAAACGCTTACGCTGCCGGACGGGCGGAAGATGAATAAGCCGTATTTTGATTTCTTTAATTATTCCGGGCTGCAGCGTTCGGTGTTTTTGCTGGCGCTTCCGAAGGAATACGTATTTGATTTTGACCTGGATTATGAGATTGCGGGCAAGGACGCATTCCTCCATTATCAGGTGAAAACAACCGGAGAGCATGAAACGGTCTTGCGGCTTTACGACGAACAAGGGCGCGAGGTGGCGGCGTCGGCAGGCAAAAGCGGCGTGATGAAGGTGGAAAACGCGCGTCTGTGGCGTGTCCGCGACGCGTATCTGTATCGCCTTGTAATAAGGATTCTGGACGGGGACGCGTTGATCGACGAGTATGCGCAGGAAATCGGCATCCGGACGGTGGAAGTGAAGGGGACGTCTATTCTGTTAAACGGGGAACCAGTTTATTTAAAAGGATTCGGGAAGCATGAGGACAGCGACATTGTGGGGCGGGGCTTTCATATCGGCGTAATGAAGCGCGATTTTGAGCTGATGAAATGGATTGGCGCCAATTCTTTCCGTACCGCGCATTATCCGTACAGCGAAGAGATTTACCAGATGGCAGACCGGGAAGGCTTTTTGGTGATTGACGAAGTGGCGGCGGTCGGGCTGTTTGAGAGCCTGATGAATTTTATGGAGGCCAGCAGCGGGAAAAAGACGGCGTTTTTCAAAAAGGAAACGACGCCGATGCTGTTAAAAGCGCATAAAAAGGCAATTGAAGAATTGATTACGAGGGATAAAAACCATCCGTGCGTCATTGCGTGGAGCCTTTTGAATGAGCCGGAAACAACGGACGAAGCGGCCGTGCCGTATTTTAAGGAAGTATTTGATCTGGCGCGTGAGCTGGATGTGCAGAAGCGTCCGCGGACGTTCGCGCTGATTATGAACTCCCTGCCGGATACCTGTAAATGCTACCGGTTCAGCGATATCATCGCATTAAACCGCTATTACGGCTGGTATGTAAAGGGCGGGCATGAAATTTCTCAGGCCAGGCTTTTATTCCAGAAGGAAATGGATGCGTGGAAGGCGTTAAATCTGGATAAGCCGTTTATTTTTACGGAATACGGGACGGATACGCTTGGAACGGAGCATAAGCTGCCGTCCGTGATGTGGAGCCAGGAATACCAGGAAGAATATTTAAACATGACAAATGAAGTGTTTGATTCGTATGACTTTATAAAAGGGGAGCAGATTTGGAACTTTGCGGATTTCCAGACGACGGAGGGGATTCTTCGGGTGAACGGGAACAAAAAGGGCGTGTTTACCCGGGACAGGCAGCCGAAGGACGCGGCTTATCTTCTGCGCAGGCGCTGGAAGGGGCTTCCGCTGGATTATAAAGGTTAAAGCATATTTTAACATTAGGCAGCAGAAAGGAGAATTGTTATGAAAAAAAGAATACTGGATTGTACGGCGTCCGATTTTGAAGCTATGAAAAAGGAGGAACTGCTGTTTGCAATCGGCGCGGCCGAGGGACGTACGCTTGCGTGCGAAACAATCGGGACGGTAAGCCCTCTTTTGTCGGATATTACGAACGCAGAACTTTCCGCGGCAATGGGG
>CAJTLD010000169.1:3176-4665 GCA_910577065.1 uncultured Lachnospiraceae bacterium
TAAATAATCCGCAGATACAGGGACTTCCAAAAGTGGAACCAAATGATACGATCCGGGAAGTGAAACGCCTGACCGGAAGGCCGGTCGGGATAAACCTCGAGCCGGTCGAGCAGTCCGTAAAGCCTGCAGAGGTGGACGAACTGTGGGCAATGACGGCAGGCAGGAAGGCGACGCCTGAAAATGCCAAAAAAGCAGTGGAAATGGGCGTGGATTTTATCCTGCTGACCGGAAATCCGGGAATGGGCGTAAGCAACCGGGCGATTACCGAAACGCTTTCATTGTTTCACCGGGAGTTTGGAAACAAAGTCATTCTGGCTGCAGGCAAAATGCATGCGGCGGGGATTTTAAATGAAGCGGCGGAACGCATTATCACAAGGGAGGATATACAGGCATTTGCAGACGCGGGGGCAGATATTATCCTTTTGCCCGCCCCGGGGACGGTTCCGGGGATCACGACGGAATATGTCAGGGGACTGGTGGCTTATGCGCACAGCCTTGGGAAACTTACCATTACGGCAATCGGAACTTCCCAGGAAGGCGCGGATCAAGACACCATCCGCCGTATCGCCCTGATGTGCAAAATGACGGGAACCGATATCCATCATCTTGGGGATTCGGGCTATACGGGGGTGGCCGTACCGGAAAATATTACGGCGTATTCCGTTGCGATAAAAGGAAAACGCCATACGTACCGCAGAATGTCCATGTCGGCCAGACGCTAAAGCATCAGTATAACGGTTCGAACGGAATATCTGTCCCGATACCTGACGAACAGTAAAATTTGCGGTCTTTTGTAATAAAAACCGCTTCCGTTTCGGGGAGGCTTTCAATTAGCTTTAAGCCTTCCGTACGGCCAAGCGCAAAACATGCTGTGCTTAAGCCGTCGGCGTCTGCGGAAGACGCGCATATAATAGAAACGCTTAACAGGCCGTTCTCATAAGGGTATCCGGTGGCGGGATTTAAAATGTGGTGGTAAACGGTATCTCCTTCGGTAATATAGCGTTCGTAAGTGCCGGAGGAAACCACAGCCTGATCCGTGACTTCCACAACCGCCGCCGCCACGCCCTGCTGTTCAAACGGCATCTGGATTCCGATCCGGTAACTTTCGCCGTCTGGTTTAGGACCCAGGCACAGCACATTGCCGCCCAAATTGACGGTTCCCTGCGTAACGCCCAGTTCATTTAAGCGTTCTTTCATCCGATCGGCGATATAGCCTTTTGCAATGCCCCCCAGATCAATGGCCGCATCCGGGTTAAAAAGCGTCACATGATTCCCCTCCAGCTTGACGCGGCGGTAATCCACAGTGGAGACGGCCCTGGCAATCGCGGCTTTATCCGGCGGCGGGTTGTCCGGGGCGGAAAAGTCCCACAGTGAGGAAAGCGTTCCGATTGTGATGTCAAAGCCGCCGTCGCTTAATTCGCAGTAAGTAAGCCCTTTTTGCAGCAGGCTGGCCGTATCGTCGCTTACGGTAACCCCCCCCCCGCCCGCC
>CAJTLD010000170.1:0-211 GCA_910577065.1 uncultured Lachnospiraceae bacterium
ATATATACGGGGGACAGAAAAAGTATACCGGAAACCCTGCGGCTGTCAGAAGAATTTTTCTCCGGGGAAAAGACAGCCGTTGACGCGGAGATAAAGGTGCTGGGTCAGGAAGATGGGAAAGACATCATCAGCCAGTATATATTTTTCTGCAGGGTATATGACGGGCAGAGAAAACGGTATGGAAAAACAAAGAAAGCGGTAACGGAAACCA
>CAJTLD010000170.1:226-4656 GCA_910577065.1 uncultured Lachnospiraceae bacterium
AAAACAAAAATGTGCTAAAAGATTTTTTGGAAAGCAGGGAACAGGAGGTCGTGGACATTATGATGACATTATTTGATGACGAGCAGATTTTAAAGGCATATGCAAAGGATATTGAAGAGAATGCTGCTTACAGGGAAGCAAGAGAAACGGCAGCAAGAATGATGAAAGACGGGGAAATGCCGATTGAGAAAATTGCACGGTATGTGCCGGCCTTGACAATGGAAGAACTAAAAAAACTGGAAGCCGAGATTATGCAAACGGTATAGGCAGGGGGTTGCATCTTTTCAAAAAGTATGTTATGCTGTCTGGCAGAGCACGGCAGATATTATACAAAAATGAGTTCTGGCCGCTGCTTTGGAACATGAAACATTAAAAAATCGGGAGAGGTGAAAGAATGAAGAAATAATCTGCTTTTGAAACATGGAACAGTTGTACGCAGCGGCATATGGCAGTTTGCTGCGGTTCATGTTGCCAAAAGTAGGTTATGTTTTCATACCCTCTCTTTTTTGTGTCCGTAAAGGCGGCATTTGTGCGGGGATATGGATTACTTTTGGCATCGCAAAATATATTGTGATCGGAGGTATGTATATGTCGCAAATTCGTGTTGCGGATCTTACATTTTGTTATGAGGGAAGTTTTGATCCGGTTTTTGAAAAAGTATCTTTTTCCATAGATTCTGACTGGAAGTTAGGCTTTATCGGAAGGAACGGAAAAGGGAAAACTACGTTTTTAAACCTGCTGCTTGGAAAGTACGCATACACCGGAAGCATTTCTTCCCCGCTTTTATTTGATTATTTCCCTTATCCGGTGACGGATAGCCAATTGGACAGATGCGTATCGGAGTTTTTGGAAGACATAAAACCGGGCTGTGAAGAATGGAGGGTGATTTGCGAGCTTGCAAAGATGGACGCTTCCGCCGAACTGTTATACCGCCCGTTTGGCTGTTTGAGCCATGGGGAACGAACAAAAGCGCTGCTTGCGGTTTTGTTTTCCGGAGAGCATGATTTTTTACTGATAGACGAACCGACCAACCACCTGGATCAGGAGTCGAGGGAAGTTGTAAAGCAGTATTTAAACGGGAAAAAAAGATTTATTCTGGTATCCCATGACAGGGATTTGCTGGATGCCTGCATCGATCATGTTCTGGTTTTAAACCGCAAGTCCATTGAAGTCCAGAAGGGCAACTTTTCCAGCTTTATGGAAAATAAAGCGCGCAGGGATCATTTTGCGGAGATGGAAAATGAAAAACATATGCGTGAAATCGCATCCCTGAAAAAAGCGGCGGAACGAAACGGCAGATGGGCGCAGAAAAGCGAAGACAGCAAAATAGGGAGAGATCCGATTAAGGATCATGACCGCTCAAACGGCACAAGGCCATATATCGGGGCTAAAACAAAAAAGATGGAAAAGCGCGCCAAACATTTTGAAAAACGGATGGAGCGGGAAATAAAAGCAAAGGAAGGGCTGCTTTCGGATATTGAGACGGCCGTGCCGCTGAAATTAAACGTGCTGGAATATCACAAGGATCGACTGGTTTATGGAAAAGGATTGACGGTTGGGTATAACGGCGCTAAAGAAGCCGTACTGCAGGATATTTCATTTGAACTAACGCGCGGGGAACGGGTCTTTCTGCACGGTCAGAACGGATGCGGCAAGTCTACGCTAATTAAGGCTCTGTTAGCGGCAGCCAATATGCAAAAGGAAGGGCAGGCCGAAATATGGTCGGGCGAACTGTGGATGGGCGCCGGGCTGCGGATTTCTTATGTCAGCCAGGACACCACGCGCCTGCGCGGGAATATCCGGGAGTTTTGCAGCGGGAGGGGACTGGATGAGAGTTTGTTCTGTGCGCTGCTAAGGAAGCTGGATTTGGACCGGGTACAGTTTGCAAAGAATATGGAAGATTTTTCGGAAGGGCAGAAGAAAAAAGTACTGATTGCGGAAAGTCTTATGACGCCCGCCCATTTATATATCTGGGATGAGCCGTTAAACTATATAGACGTATTTTCCCGTATGCAGATAGAGGAACTTTTACTGGAATACCGACCGACAATGGTTTTAGTCGATCATGACGTAAGGTTCCGTCAGAAAATCGCAACGCGTTTAATCGAATTTTAAGCGGAATGTTTTTGTACTAACGCTAAAGCCCCAAACCCCGTAATAAGTTCCAAATCAATGCCAAACTCTTTGAAATAACCTTCTTCGATGGCCACATACATCGGGGCGTAAAAAATGGAATGGGCCACTTCGTTTAAGACGACTTTTTCTCCGGAGACGCCTTTGCCTGTGCGGGTATCTTTGCCCGCGCAGCCGGATAGGGCCAGGATGGGAAGCGGCAGGATTAAGAGCAGAGAAAGCAGGCTCTTTTTGAAATGAAATTGAACTGACAATGAAATGTCCTCCCTGAATGAAAGAATGATATAGTGTATTCTATGATCAAATCAGGAAAAGGTGCATTGGAACAAAAGGACGAATGGGGTATGTTTCAGGAATTGACAGAGGGAGGAAGAAACGGTATTATGAAAAAAGGCGACAAAGCGGCAATTGTATGCTGCTCAAATGCATTGCCGCATTCTTTCGCGGGCAGGCTTAAGGAACTGGAATGTTTTTTGGAGGAAATGGGATTGCGCCCGGTTCGCAGCAACTGTATCTTTGAAAAGAAATCTGTTTTTGACATAAGCGTAAAAGAGCGCGCCCAAAGCCTAATGCAGTGTTATGAAGATGAAGACATTCGTGCAATCTTCGATTTGTCCGGCGGAGACATTGCAAATGAAATTCTGCCATTACTGGATTACGGCAAAATTGCTGGCAGCGATAAGCTGTTTTGGGGATACAGCGACCTGACAACTGTGATAAACGCCATATATGCAAAAACCGGCAGGCCGTCCGTTTTGTACCAGATACGGCATCTTATCGGTACGGGCATGGAGCGGCGGCGGGAAGATTTTTATCATACGGTACTTGAGGGCAGGGGAGATTTATTTTCTGTTCCGTACGAATGGGTGAGGAAAGGGCCGGTACAAGGAGTCGTAGTCGGAGGAAATATCCGTTGCCTGCTTAAGTTGGCGGGCACGGAATACTGGCCTGATATGCATGGTAAAATTCTACTGCTTGAAAGTTTCCACGGCAAAGCGGCTCAGATAAGGGCGTATTTTAGCCAGTTAAACCAAATGGGCGTATTCGGGCAGGTAAACGGGATCTTGCTTGGTACGTTTACCGAGTTGGAAGAAACCGGAGATGTTTCTTTTGTCCCGGAACTGGCCAGGCGGTATACGGGAGAAACGGCGCCGATTCTTAAAACGAGCCGGATTGGACATGGGATACAGTCCAAAGGAATTGTAATCGGAAGGGAATTTCAGAAAGCAAATTTTTATAATTAAGAAGCGGAAAGGTGGATGTGATTATGGTATCATTTGTAAAAAAAGCTGCAAAAGAGCGGCGAAAAGTAGTGGAATATCTGAAAGGAGGGGCTGGTTTTTTTGGGAAAAGGGCGTTTTGTGCGGCTTTGGCGGTTTGTCTTTTTGGTGTGTGCCTGTCTGGATGTCAAAATAAGGCGGATGCAGGGGAAGCCGATGCGGATACCTCCAGACAGGAAGGGCAGCAGGAATGTTATGCGGATATTGACATGCAGGATTACGGCGTCATTACATTGAAACTGGAGCCCGAGGAAGCGCCGGTTACGACAGAGAATTTTATAAATCTGGCAAAAGATGGGTTTTATGACGGCCTTACATTTCACCGGATTATAGAAGGTTTTATGATGCAGGGAGGCGATCCGGACGGCAACGGAACCGGCGGATCGGAACAGACCATTGAAGGGGAGTTTTCCAACAACGGGCATGATAACAGTCTTTCCCATACAAGAGGAGCCGTGTCGATGGCCAGGTCAAGGGATTATAACAGCGCAAGTTCACAGTTTTTTATTGTTCATGAAGACAGTACGTTTTTAGACGGAGAATATGCGGTTTTTGGTTATGTGACGGAAGGAATGGATATTGTGGATGAGATTTGTACATCTGCGCAGCCAGCAGACGGAGACGGCGCCATACCGCCGGAAGCGCAGCCTGTTATTCGCACGGTTACGATTCGTATGGAATAAAAAGTATATTGTACCAATTTTTTGTAACAGTTTGGCCTTCCGGCTTTACTGTTACAATTTTTTTGATTTTTTAAAAAAAGTTGTTGCAGTATTCTTTTTTTTGTGTTATAGTAAATTCCGGTAAGCAGATATAGTATATCGGTAGTACATCAGCTTCCCAAGCTGAGGGGGTGGGTTCGACTCCCATTATCTGCTTTTAGTCTGGAATCCGTTATCCGTAAGGAGTTGGCGGCGTGTTCCAGGCTTTTTTGTTTTGTAGAAAAGACGGCGCCGTTATGAAGCTTAAACTGTTGGCAGAATCGCAGTCAGGGACTGGGAGAGTAGTTTTCGTTGT
>CAJTLD010000171.1:0-1012 GCA_910577065.1 uncultured Lachnospiraceae bacterium
GCGTCCTCAATGCTCTTGGCAATCAGGCTGCTCTTGACATACCGCCCATTGATAAAATAATTTTCAAAATTCCGGTTTCCCCTGGAGACAAGCGGCGTTCCGATAAAACCTTTTACCGAAAAGCATTCGTTCGTTTCCTCCACCGGAATCAGGGCCGCCGTCAGTTCCCTGCCGTAAATCTGGTAAATCACGTCCTTTGCATTGCAGTTTCCGGACGTATGCAGCTTCGTCTGGTTGTTCACAATCAGCTTAAATGAAATATCCGGGCGCGAAAGCGCAAGCCGTTCCACCAGCGTGCTGATATAACCTGCCTCTGTCTGCGGCGACTTTAAAAATTTCCGTCTGGCAGGCGTATTATAAAAAAGGTTGCGTACCAGGATCGTCGTGCCGTCCGGCGCGCCGATTTCCTCCTTTTCTTTTTCCGCCGATCCTTCTATCACATAACGCACCCCGGTAAAATCCGGTATCGTTTTCGTAATCAGCTCCACCTGCGCCACCGCCGCAATGCTTGAAAGCGCTTCGCCGCGGAACCCTAAGGAAGATACATTTAACAAATCCTCCACGGATTTGATTTTACTGGTGGAATGGCGCAGAAACGCCACGGACACCTGTTCCTTTGGGATACCGCAGCCATTGTCCGTAATGCGGATAAACGAGATACCGCCCTCCTTGATCTCCACCGTAACCGCCGTCGCCCCGGCGTCCATAGAGTTTTCCACCAGTTCCTTAACGACAGAAGAAGGGCGTTCCACGACTTCCCCTGCCGCAATTTTATCTATCGTACTCTGATCCAGTAATGCTATTTCTGCCATATCCGCCCTCCTGGTAATTGATTTTTCGTTTCCGGTTTAAAAATGGGACGGAAAATCCGTCCCAATTACAGGTTCGTAAAGTGAAACAAACTGTCAAGTATTTATATTACTGTAGTACTGCATCCGGACAGAAATTAAAGTTTTCAGAAGAGCAAGCCACTTAACATGCAAGCCTGCCAAAACCGCAGTCAGCCAGAGGA
>CAJTLD010000171.1:1048-4604 GCA_910577065.1 uncultured Lachnospiraceae bacterium
CCCCTGCGATTTCCAGCAATGCCCTGCCATGGATGGCGCGTTTCCGGCGGTTGCGTCCGCATTCGGTTGCGTAAACGGGATACTTTAGAGCCGCTTCATCCTGTCACACAGCGAACGACGCATTCCCTGTCCTCTGGCTGACGGAACTTTGCCAACAGAACTTTGCCAACATTATTCCCGCCCCCTTTCGCATACTCCCTTTACCCAAAAAAGCATTTTAAAAACAAACTCTAAACTTCTCTCCAAATTTTTTCTATCATACCATACCAGCTAACACAATTCAATTACCCCATACCAAATCTTTGCTGCAGTTACCCAAACTTCCTACCACCTGTTCTTCACCTTATTCTGCAGTTCAAATAATCGGTTCATCGCCTCCATCGGCGTCAGGCTGTTGATCTCAATTTCTTTCAATTCCGCAATAATATCGTCATCCTTAATCGTATCAAACAAAGACATCTGCGCCAAATCCACCTCATCCGGCGCAGCCTTCTTCCGCTTCACCGCCGAATGCACCTTAATATTTTTTGCAATTCCTGAAATATCATTTGCGTTCAGTTCCTCCACAATCTCCTTCGCGCGCGAAAGCACAGAATCCGGCAGACCCGCCAGTTTCGCCACCTGGATTCCATAACTTTGATCCGCTCCGCCCGGGACAATCTTACGCAAAAATACAATATCGTCGCCCTTTTCCTTTACGGCGATACAATAATTATTTACATTGTCAAGCTTCCCTTCCAGTTCCGTCAGTTCATGGTAATGCGTGGCAAACAGCGTTTTTGCGCCAAGAAGCTTCGGATTGCTGATATGCTCCACCACCGCCCACGCAATGCTAAGCCCGTCAAACGTACTCGTCCCGCGCCCGATTTCATCCAGCACCAGCAGCGAATCCTGCGTGGCGTTGCGTAAAATATTGGCAACCTCCGTCATTTCCACCATAAACGTACTCTGCCCGCTCGCCAAATCATCCGACGCCCCGACCCTGGTAAAAATCCGGTCTACCACGCCGATATTGGCAAAATCCGCCGGGACAAAGCTTCCAATCTGCGCCATCAAAACAATCAGCGCCGTCTGCCGCATATAAGTGGATTTGCCCGCCATATTCGGCCCTGTAATAATGGAAATCCTCTGCTTATTGCTGTCTAAATACGTATCGTTGCTGATAAACAGATCATTCTTTATCATATTTTCCACGACCGGATGACGTCCGCCTTTGATATCAATCACGCCTTTGCGGTTTAACTTTGGACGACAGTATCGGTTCTCCTGAGCGACGTGCGCAAACGAAGCAAACACGTCCAGCTTTGCAACCGCTTTCGCCGTCTTTTGGATGCGCGCAACCTCAGCTCCGACCGTCTCGCGGATGCCGCGGAACAACTCGTATTCCAGTCCCGTCAGCTTATCCTCCGCACCTAAAATCACGTCCTCCAGTTCCTTTAATTCCGGCGTAATAAAGCGTTCCGCATTCGCAAGCGTCTGCTTCCTGGTAAAATAATCGGGCGCCAAATCCTTATACGAATTGGTCACCTCCAGATAATAGCCAAATACCTTGTTATATTTGATTTTCAGGTTTTTAATTCCCGTTTTTTCCCGTTCTTTCGCTTCTAGCTGCGCCAGCCACGACTTGCCTTCGGTCTTAGATTTGCGCAGCTTGTCCACCTCTTCGTTATACCCTTCCTTTATAATCCCGCCGTCGTGCGCCAGCACAGGCGCATCGTCAATAATCCCGCTGTCAATCAGATGAAATAAATCCTTGAGCGGATCTAACTCCTCCTGGATGGTTTGCAAAAGCGCGCTTTTAAAATCTGAAAGGACGGCTTTTAAGGGCGGCAGCATGTTAAGGGAATTTTTAAACGCCACCAGATCCTTCGGGCTTGCCGTCTGGTAAGCAATGCGCGTCACCAGGCGTTCCAGATCATAAATCGGGTTTAAATACTCCCGCAGTTCTTCCCTGGCAATCATCTGCTTTACCAGTTCTTCTACCGCGTCCAGCCGCGCGCAGATTTCCTGTGAATCAATCAGGGGCTGCTCCATATAAGACCGCAGAAGGCGTGCTCCCATAGCGGTTTTCGTCTTATCAAGCACCCAGAGCAACGAACCCCGTTTTGCTTTTTCCCGCAGCGTTTCCACCAATTCTAAATTGCGCCTGGTAGAACTGTCAATCATCATAAATTTCCCAGTCACATATGGGCGGATAGCGGTTATATGGGCCAGGGAATTTTTCTGTGTTTCATACAGGTACCGAAGCAGGGCGCCCGCCGCAATGCTGCCGCAGGCAAAATCGTTTAACCCGATTCCCTCTAAGCTGTGGATATGGAAATGTTCCTTTAACGTGCTTATGGCGGCGTCGTCAAAATACCAGGCGTCCAGCGCGCCGACGCAGATATGCAGGCGGTTTTTAATGTCGTCTAAGTCAATACCGCTCATAAGGAACGCTTCGTTGCAGACAATTTCTGCCGGGCTGTATTTGTTGATCTCGTCAATCAGCTTGCGTTCTGTATCCGCTTCCGTCACATAATAATCGCCCGTGCTGACATCCGCAATGGAAACGCCGTATTTTTCCGCAAAGCTGACGATGCACATAATATAATTGTTCTTAGATTCGTCCAAAGCCTGGCTGTCCGTATTCGTCCCGGGCGTCACGACACGGATCACCTCGCGCTTTACAATTCCCCTTGCGGTTTTGGGATCTTCGACCTGTTCGCAGATAGCAACCTTGTAGCCTTTTTGCACCAGGCGGTTCAAATACCCTTCAACGGCATGGTACGGGACGCCGCACATAGGCGCGCGCTCCGCCGCGCCGCAGTTTTTGCTGGTCAGGGTGAGTTCCAGTTCTTTGGAGACGGTCTTTGCGTCCTCAAAAAACATTTCATAAAAATCGCCCAGACGATAGAATAAAATACAGTCCCTGTAGTTCTCTTTCGTAGATAAATATTGCTGCATCATTGGTGTGTATTCGCTCAAATTTGTCTGACCTTCCATTTCTTTCAATTATTCTGGCAGATATTTTATCATAAGGAAAAATAAGATTCAACGGATCCGTGGAGAAAATTCCCAAAAACACTTTACGAAATTATAAAAATATGCGAAAATAAAGCCAGTATGCAGAATATGTCGTTATCTGCATCCGCATAATGATTTAATTGAAAGGAGTCTTATAATGATTTACACGAAGGAAGTCGAAAACATGTGTCCTGTTGCAAAAGGCGCAAAACATGAACCAGCTCCCATCCCGGAAGAAGGGAAATGGGTTCACTCCAAAAAAATTGAAGACATCTCAGGCTTTACGCATGGCATAGGCTGGTGCGCACCGCAGCAGGGCGCCTGCAAATTGTCTTTGAATGTCAAAAACGGCATAATCGAAGAAGCATTGGTAGAAACCATCGGATGTTCCGGCATGACCCACTCCGCAGCTATGGCAGCAGAGATTTTACAGGGCAAAACCATTTTGGAAGCGCTGAATACGGATCTGGTTTGCGATGCTATCAATACAGCAATGCGTGAATTATTCCTGCAGATTGTATATGGACGTACCCAGAGCGCATTCTCCGACGAC
>CAJTLD010000172.1 GCA_910577065.1 uncultured Lachnospiraceae bacterium
TTTCCGCCGCAATCCCTCCGATCAGGCAGATCCGAAGCAGCAAAAGCGCCGCGCTTACCAACTCCTCTGCCCCGATTTCTCCCACCAGCTCCAACGGATATAAAAACAAAAAACAGCCCGCTAAAAATATAATCCCCGCTGTAAGAAGCGGAAGCACGCCGCCCAGATATACCTGCGCCGTTTTACGCCGGATGTATTCTATCCGGTCAATCCGGCTGATGTAAAATTTCAGAAAGCCGCCCTTTGACTCTTTTACAAATACCGCCCCGACCGGAAGCACCGACACAATTGGGATGCAAAACAATACTGCCTGTGTGCCAAGCGCCTGCTCATAGAACTTTAAAAATGTTCCTGCCGCAAGGGGCGGCTCGATCTGCTGAAACGGAAGCCCCAGGACGAATACGACAAGACAGGCAAAAATAGCCGCCCAGATTCCTTTTTCCCATAACAGTTCCCGCACCGCAAACCGCTCCTTTCTTTTTCGGCAAACCCGCTACTCTCCCGTAAATGAATGAAAATGATAGTTTTTGAGTGTACGAAACGACAGACACGCCAATACCCCCAGCAGCAGTAAAAACAGCAGGCAGGACTCGCCAATGGAGGGCAGCACGTCATAGCCGAAATCATGCATCCCATACGTGGCATGGTTTAACGTGCTTAACCACCCTACAATCCTGCGGATCTGGTACATCTGGTAATCTTCCTTATGCAGCAGCGCGGCAAGCGCTTTGGGATCTAGCAGGAACCCAAACAGGCTGTAAGAAAGCCCTGCCGCGATCCCTGCTTTTTTCCCGAGGCGCATCTGGAACAACAGCATCAGAAAGCCCAGCGAAAGCGCATAGCAGGTAAGCAGCAGCACAATCTGAAGGCTGCATTCCACAGGGCTTGTGCTTTCCATCACCTTTACCGTTGAAGGAACCGAAAGCTCTCTGCCCATTTCGGAATAGGCAAGGAGCGCCGCCGTTTTGGACCAGATATTCCCCGGATATGTTTTTTCCATACAAAGTATGCCGGTAAACAAAAGCACAGAAAGCATATAAAAGCAGGTGACCAGAACAATATAGATTAGCTGCGCCATAAGCCACCTGCTTTTTTTCATCCGCAAAAGCAGGTACGGCGTAAACGGGCTTAATTTCGGCAAATCCATAAACAGCAATATCAACAGCATTGCACACAGCAGAACGGACGTTGCATCCCCGAATGTCCAGATAAACGGCTCGAACGCCTGCACCGGGGAATCGTAGTATTTTGCTACCGTCATCGCGCGCCCGCTTAAGAAAAAACACAGGATAAAGGAAAATAAAAACGTCAGGATGATACGCGGATTCTGCAAAAATCCCAGAAAATTCCACCGCACGGCGACGGCTACCTGTCTTGCCGCCCCCATACCTAATACCCCAGTTCCCGGTCAATGACCGTTCCGTCTACCGCATTTATCGTCAGAAAACTCCGCGTCGAGCCTTCCCCCGCGTTCCGGAGCGATTCCTCCTCCAAATCCAGATCAAATCCGCCGAAAAAATCCCACACCGGAATCAGGATACCGGCCTCATTATTCGCTGTCGGATCGTAAATCCTGCTGTAGCCAAGCGCAATCCGCGTAATATGATAGGTCCTTAATTTTTCATCCGATGCAAGATCGGCGTTGGAAATCTCCATCATCTGCTTATAAATCTGCATGATCTGTTCAAAATCCAAAAGCTTTACATTCTTTACCTGTACGTCCCCAACCACATACGGATTCTGCAGCTCGACACGGCAAATCCCGCCGCTTCCGACCACAATATTGCACCGCTCATACTTCCAAGTTTCCAGCGTGCTTTCTATATCCTCAAGGCCGCCTCCCTGCATGCTCGTATGCGTCAGCGGAACGCCGTCTATTACGCGGGTAAAATAAAAGATATACCCGCCGTCTAAAATACTGCCCTTTTGTATCTCGTAGTTGTTCCGGCATAACAGCTCATAATCCCAACCGTAAACCGCCAGATCCATCCCCAGTTTTTTTGCTTTTTCCGATGCGATTTGTTCCGCTTCCTCATAGGACAGCTTTACAAACTGTTTGATATCCGCTTCAGTCCATCTGCCGTCCTCCGTTTCTTCCTGGCCGTTTCTTAATTCCTCTCCGGCAACCCAGAAAACCGGCTCAAACTGCCCCGCCAGATCCTCCTGGTTTTTCTGAATCGTAAACTCATTATTCGGCCCGCTAAAACTAAACCAGTAATCATAGGCGCCTTCCGCCGTGACCGCCGTACCGTAAAAATAATCCTCCATCACTTCCTGCTGCGGGTTCCCGTCATCGTCATACGTTACCGTTTCCAACCCCAAAGACGGCCGGATCGGTTCGAGTACTTTCTCCTCGGGGGCATCCTGCATCATATTTTCATACTGCGCAATCTTTTGTTCTATATTAAAAAAATACGACCCGGTTTCATCCGTTCCAAACCCGTACGGATCCAAATTTCCCTCCGCCCGGTATTTGTTCAGTTCGGTCAGCTTTTCCCGGCACTCCTGCTTTGTAAGCGTATTGTACGTTTCTGTCCTGTAAAACGCCGCGTCCGGGAAAAATACTTCCGTCACAAAATCAATCAGTTCCTGCCCGCCGTCCCGTTTTAACACGCCATACGTGCTGACCGCGTCCACGTCGGGACAGAACACCTCTGCATCCGTATCAATGACAAGCCGCCCGTCCTCATACACCGCCCGGTCCGTATAATGCTCCGGCACGATAAGCGTCTCCCGCAGCATACCGCCTGCGGCTTTTTCCGACTCCCCTTCATACTCCCTTATCCTGTCCGCGCCTTTCTCCCTTACAACCGCGTCCTCCGGCGTTTTCTCACACCCTGCCAGGCAGCCGAGGCTTATCATGCACAGGCACGCTAGTAACCCTTTTCGTCCCATTTCCGGTTCCCCTTTCCCGCCGCGGTTTTAATACCCGATTTCCCGGTCAATCACCGTTCCGTCCACCGCGTTAATCGTCATATAACTGCGCGTCGAATTCTCGCCCGTATCCTCCGCCATCGGGGTTCCGTCCATCCCCTCCCCGTCAAATCCGCCGAAAAAATCCCAGGCCGGCACCAAAAGCCCCGTATCATTCGATTTTGTCGGATCGTAAATTCTGGTGTATCCAAACGCAATTCTGCGGATATGGTACTTCCTGCTGGCCTCATACTTTGTAATATCCGCATTCGATATTTCCATCATCTGTTCATAAATCCGCATCACACTGTCAAAATCCAAAAGCTTCACATGCTCCGTCTGCACCTCCCCAATCTCATAGGGATTGTAAATGCTTACATACTGAATCCCGTCATCCCCGACAATCATTTCACAGCGCTCATAACTCCACGGTTTAAGTGTGCTGTCCATATCCTCAAGGGCGCCGCCGTAAGACATGGTATGCGTTACCGGAATGCCGTCAATCTCCCTGGAAAAATAAAACTTATATCCCGCGTCAAGCATGCGATCCGCCCTTACGCCGACTTCCCCATAGCATAAGACCGCGTAATCCCATTCCAAAAGCTTCAAATCCCAGCCCAAACGCTCTGCCTTTTGTTCCGCCGTCTTTTTGGCGTCCTCAAACGAGATATTTAATTTGCGTTCCACATGCTCCTTTGTTACAGGATTCTCCCCTTCGCCGCGCAGAAAAAATTCCCCTTCCGTCCAGCCCGAAAACACATACGGATCGATTGGATCTTCCCTGCGCCGTTCAATCAAAAACTGCACGTCCGGCTTCAGGCTGTAATTTATGGTATAATTAAAATTTCCGTCCGCCGTTTCCACAACCCCGCCGAAAGAATCCGTATCCACCTGGGTGCCTTCTCCTTTTTCGTTTTCATACGAAATTCCAAACATCGGTTTAACCTCTGTTTTTTCCGCCTTCTCCGGCGCCGTCAAAACGGATTCCTCCTCCCACCGGATCTGCTCATCGATATCATACTGCAGATTCCCGTTTTCATCCGTTCCATACTCATACGGATCCAGATTCCCTTCTGACCGGTACCGCTTCAGCAGCGTCGCCCGCTCCCTGTGATCCTCTTTTGTCCGAATATCATACGAATACCTGTGATAAATTTTCCCTTCCGGAAAAAACGCCTCCGTCACCGTATCAATCAGTTCCTGATCCGCTTCCTTCGCCGAAACCGCATACGTATTTACCGCCTCCGCCTCCGGCACAACAACCTTAGCATCCGTATCAATGACAAGCCTGCCGTCCTCATAGCCGGCTTCGTTTTTATAATGCTCCGGCGCCGAAAGCATTTCCCGCAGCGAGCCCTTTACGCCATCCTGCGGCGACGCTTCATACTCCTTGATCCGATCCGCGCCCTTCTCCCTTACAATCGCTTCCTCCGGCGTTTTTTCACACCCCGCCAGACAGCCGGACAGCATCCCGGCACACAGCAAACCAACCCATATTTTTCTTTTCATCACAAAACCTCCTGTTATAGCGTGTTTGAAAAATCATTCCCGTCATCTGCATCCCCC
>CAJTLD010000173.1 GCA_910577065.1 uncultured Lachnospiraceae bacterium
TAGAAAGGGCGCTTCTGACCAACGGGGAAATGCAGGATATTCTGGCGGGGCTTCGCAGCTTAGACAGCGTAAGCGGCACAAACCGCTACGCGATGCTGATGGAAAAGCTGTCTGCGGGGGCGTCAAACCTGCTTGCGGGCGATACGCATATTTTAATTGACCTGTCCTCCTGGTACAAAGCGTCGCTGTCCCCCAAAATTGAATTGCTGCATGAAGCGATCCTGTCCGCACGGAAGGTTTCTTTTACTTATTATGCGCCAAAGGGGGAATCCCGGCGGACCATCGAGCCGTATGATCTGATTTTTCAGTGGGCAGGCTGGTATGTGTGGGGATGGTGCGAATCCAGACAGCAGTTCCGCCTGTTTAAGCTTGGGCGCATGACGGGGCTTCAGACGGGGGAACGCTTTGAAAAACGAGCGGCTTATCTGCCGGATCTTTCGCCGGAACGGGTGTTTCCCAATTCGTACCAGGTGAAGGCAAAAATTCATCCGAAGCACAAATGGAGGCTGATTGAGGAGTACGGGCCGGACAGCTTTGAGGTCCTGCCGGACGGGATGCTGCTCTTTTCTTTTGGATTTGCGGACAAGACCGGTATTGTAACCTGGATTGTATCGTTTGGGGACGGGGCGGAGCTTTTGGAGCCGGCCGAACTGCGTCAGGATATTTTGGAATTTGCAGAAGGGATCCGGCGAAACTATTTATAAGGAATGGAAGGGAGAGCGCGATGTCATTTACGGAATTGTGTATTTATCAGGTGAAGCCGCAAAAAACAGAGGAGTTTGAAGCGCTGATGCGGGAAGCAAAGCCCTTTCTGGAGCAGCAGGAGGGAGTGCGCCTGCTTCGCATCAGCAAAAGAGGCTACCGCATAGATATGGAACAGATTAGGGAAGGGCTTCCGCCGATTGAACTGACCCGCGTTGTAAAAAGCATGAAATATATGCTGTATTGGGAATTTGACACGAAAGAGCATTACGGAGCGGCGCAGAAAAATCTTTATAACAGCTATTGGAAGCCCATTGAGAAGTGCCTGGTGGTTCCGCATGATAAATATCTGGGGGAACAGCTGTTTTGATTTTCCTTTGATAATATTATACCAATAATCTGTCAAGCCGTTCCGGATGAACGGCGAAATGAATATCCTATTTGCTTTGTACTCTATGAACAATTTTGGCGGGAGCGCTGCGTTTCATAATCATGTGGATTGCAGTACTCCCGCTGTTTTTATGCAAGGCGAAGGCGGTCTGCAGGAAATTGGCGCGGGGTGTCACGCATAAAAAACGGAAACATACCAAAATGCGAGATCTCTTTTCCTATATCCTCGAAAAATATCATTATGGTATAAAAATGGAAAAAATATGCTATTTATAGACGCATTATGGGATGTTATAATACGTGCATAAGCTAAGGGTAAGGAAATCCAATAAGAGAAAGGAGCAAAAAGGGATGAAGAAAAAATTAGTTTGTCTTCTCCTGGCATGTACGATGCCGGCCTCGTTTTTGCTATCCGGGTGCAGCGCAAATAGCGGCGATGGCAAAATTCAAATTGAGCTGGTGCACTACAAGCCGGAAGCGGTGGATGTGTTTGAACAGCTGGAGGAGGAATTTAACAGCACGCATGACGACATCCGTCTGACGATCAGTTCGCCGAACGATGCGATGACCGTGTTAAAAACCAGGTTTGTCCGGGAGGATTATCCGGATATTCTGGGGATTGGCGGGGACATCAACTATTCGTACTTTATCGATTCGGACATTTTGGCGGACGTTTCGGATTATGAAGGTCTTTCGCAGATCAACCCGGCGTATGTGGAGATTTTGGAGGGGCTGGAGTTTGTGCCGACCGACGGGACATACGGGGTGCCTTATGTGGCAAATGCGGCGGGGGTTTTGTACAACCGCGCTATGTTCAAGGAACACGGATGGGAAATTCCAAAGACCTGGGAAGAGTTAATGACGCTGTGTGAAGAAATTCAGAAGGAAGGGATCCTGCCGTTTTATTTCGGGTTTAAAGATACCTGGACCTGCCTTGCGCCGTGGAACTCGCTGGCAGTCGATCTTGCGCCCGCAGACGTATGCAAACAGGTAAACGCGGGGAACGCCACATTTTCCGAAGAGTACCGGGAGGTTGCCGAAAAAATGCTGGAGCTGATAAAGTACGGTGAGGAAGGGCCGTTTGCGTATGGATACAACGACGCCTGCACCGCGTTTGCAAACGGGCAGTCCGCAATGTTTGCGATCGGAAGCTATGCTATCCCGCAGATCAAATCGGTAAATCCGGATATGGACATCGACTCGTTTGTGATGCCGGGCAGTTCGGACGCCGACGGCAATACCTTAAATTCCGGCGTGGATCTGATGTTTGCCGTTACAGAGGAATGTGAGAATAAAGAAGCCGCGTATGAGGTGATTGATTTTCTGCTTGCGGATGAAAATGTGCAGGCGTACTTAGACGATCAGAATGCCGTTCCCTGCAAAACCGGGGATTTTACGCTTGCGCCGAACTTAGACGGTATGAAGTCCTACATAGAGAGCGGAAATATGACGGATTACCAGGATCACTATTATCCGGCCGAGATGGCGGTGGACGCGCAGATTCAGACGTTTTTAATCAACCAGGATCCGGACGCATTATTAACGAAATTTGATTCGGACTGGGCAAGGTATAACCGCGACATTATCCGTATGGTAGAAGAATATAATGCGCAGCACAAATAAAGGGGAAGGAGACCTGAAAAAATGAAAAAAATGAATAACAGGCAGCGGACCTTTGCACTGATGACAATACCGATTCTGATACTGTTTTTTGCATTTAATACACTGCCTTTGATCAAAGGATTTATGTACAGCTTTACCAATTTTAAAGGATATGGAACGTACGACTGGGTGGGCTTTCGCAATTACGCCGATTTGTTCGGCGATATCCGCGTCGGAAAATCGTATCTGTTTACCATTAAATTTGCGCTGGCGGCAACGGTGGTTGTAAACGTGATCAGCCTGATGCTTGCGATTGGCTTAAACAGCAAAATTAAATTTAAAAGCGCCTTACGGGGTATGTATTTCGTACCGAATATTTTGGGCGCGCTGGTAGTCGGTTATATTTTTAACTACCTGTTTACCTATATTGTTCCGGCTGTTGTCGGCATGTTCGGCGGAGAGGCAAGCAGTATTTTAGCGAGCAGCAAGTGGGCGTGGGTTGCTATCGTAATCGTATGCTCCTGGCAGGCGATTGCGATGAATACGATTATTTACATATCCGGGCTGCAGACTGTACCGGAGGACGTATACGAAGCGGGCGCGATAGACGGCGCGACGGGCTGGGCGCAGTTTAAGCATTTGACGTTTCCGTTAATTATTCCGTTTTTCAGCATTAATATGGTTTTGAGCGTAAAAAACTTCCTGATGGTATTCGATCAGATCGTAGCCTTGACAAAGGGCGGCCCGGCGCAGAGCACGGAGTCTATTTCCTATCTGATTTACAATAACGGTATGTCGGGCGGGCAGTTTGGTTTTCAGAGCGCGAACGCGGTTCTGTTCTTTGTCATTATTGTTGTATTCTCGGTTGTACAGCTTACAGTAACCGGTAAAAAGGAGGAGCAGTTATAATGGAAAAAGAAATGAAAATAAAAGAAAAGGTCAATTGGCCGGTCACGATTCTTTTGATATTGGGGTTAATTACGATTGCATTTCCGCTTTATATGACGATTGTGATCGCGTTTAAGCAGCCGACGGAGATGACGAACAGCGTGGCGGGCATTCTTTCGCTGCCGAAGCGCTGGAGCTTGTCTAATTTTGCGGAGGCGATGCGGGTAACGGATTTCTGGCGTTCCCTGTTTAACAGCGTTTTGATTACAGCGGTTACGGTTGTGCTTTCGGTTGTGCTGCATTCGATGATCGGGTATGCGGTCGGGCGCAATAAGGCGCGGAACAAGTGGTATAATTTGGTGTATATGTATGTTGTCAGCGGTATGTTCGTGCCGTTTGCCATTTTGATGATGCCGCTGGTTAAGCAGACGGCGCAGATGGGGATTGCAAATATTGTTGGCGTTATCCTCTGTTATGTGGTATTCTATATGCCGATGAACCTGATGCTTTATTCGGGGTATCTGGTGAATATTCCGGTGGCGCTGGAAGAAGCGGCAAGGATTGACGGGGCGACGACGTTTCGGACGTTCTGGAAGGTGATTTTCCCGATTATGAAGCCGATGCATGCGACGGTTGCGGTCATTACGGCTCTTAGTGTGTGGAATGATGTGATGACGCCTCTGGTTATTATGTCGGGGAGCGGGATGAATACGCTTCCGCTGGCGCAGATGACGTTCCAGACGCAGTTCGGGACGAATTATAACCTGGCGTTCGCGTCTTATTTGCTGGCGCTGCTGCCGATATTGATCTTCTATATTATTTGCCAGAAGCAGATATTAAACGGAGTTGTAAATGGGGCCGTGAAATAAAAGAAGGTTATGGGTGTTGGGGAGG
>CAJTLD010000174.1:0-4238 GCA_910577065.1 uncultured Lachnospiraceae bacterium
ACACAGCGAACGCCGCATCCCCTGTCCTCTGGCTGACGGAACTTTACCAACATTGTTCGCCGTAGTACTACTGCCGTTTGTCCTTAAATCCAATTATCTCATGTTTAACCTCTCTTCCATTTTTCTCTGTATATGATCAATATCCAAAAAAACCAAATGAATCCCTCTCCTGTGCATCGCTGATACCTCCCGCAGATGAACAGTCAGTTCTATGATAAGAATACCCTTGTTTTATTTCCATTCTTTCTCCTCAAGAAAAATCCCCATCAAAAATGACGGGGATTTACAAACAAACTATACTACTACTTATATCCCACCTGTATAGCAAGTGGCAGACATTTACATACCGAATCATTTTTATCCCACACCATCGGCAAGTGGCAAAATTTCCTGTTATGCTTCTTATATCCCGTCGCATAACAAACGGCAAGCATTTACCTTTACCCATAGTATAACAGAACCGCAAGAGATTGCAATAACTTTTTATCATTTATCACTAACCCAGCAATTTCCCCAGAATCCCCATCAGCTCCGGCACATCAATCGGCTTTGCAATATGCCCGTTCATCCCGGCGTCAAGCGCCGCCTTTTTATCCTCGTCAAACGCATTTGCCGTCATGGCAATGATCGGAATCCCGGTAACCGCCGAATCGCCAAACGCACGAATCCGCCTTGTCGCCTCATAGCCGTCCATAATCGGCATCTGAATATCCATCAGCACCAGATCATACTGTCCCGGTTGGGCATTTTCTAGTTTTTCCACTGCAGCCGTCCCGTCGCCGGCCACGTCTAAGACAAACCCGGCTTCTTCTAAAATAGCAACCGCAATTTCCTGGTTTAACTCATTATCCTCCACCAAAAGGATGCTCTTCCCCTCAAAAGAAACCTTCTGTTCTGCGCAGCCGTCTTCGTCCTTTTGCTCTGCAAACGGCGATTCCAGAACGCCCCGTAATTCCGACAGGAAAATCGGCTTGGAGCAAAATGCCGTAACGCCGGCTTTTTTTGCTTCCTCCTCAATATCCGACCAGTCATAAGCCGTCAGGATAATAATCGGCTTATCCTCCCGAATCAGGCCCCGGATACGCCGCACGACCTCTATGCCGTTCATATCCGGCATCAGCCAGTCTATAATATAAGCGGCGTATTCGTCGTCCTGTTCGACAGCCAGCTTCGTGTGCAGCACCGCTTCCTTGCCGGAAGTCGTCCAGTCCGGATGCATCCCGATCGTGGACAGCATTTTCGTCACGCTCGAACAAGTATTAAAATCATCGTCCGCCACAAGCGCCCGCAGCCCGTGCAGCTGCGGGATAACCTCCTGGCGCACCGGCCCGCGGCAGGTACGGAACTGCAGCGCCACGGTAAAGGTCGTTCCCTTCCCCTCCTCGCTGGCAACGGAAATCGTACCGCCCATCATATCCACAATGTTTTTCGTAATCGCCATTCCAAGCCCGGTACCTTGGATCCCGCTGACCGTGCTGGTCTGCTCCCGCTCAAACGGCTCAAAAACATGTTCTAAAAATTCTTTGCTCATCCCGATCCCGGTGTCTTTTACCTGGAACTCATAGGAAGCCCATCCTTCCGGCGCATTTCCCTTCTGCAGAATCCTTACGCCCACAATACCGCCCGGCATCGTAAACTTCATGGCGTTGCTTAACAGGTTGAGCAAAAGCTGGTTTAAACGCAGCCTGTCGCACAGCACATGTTCGTTTACCACATCGGCCGTATCAATATAAAACTCCAGCTGCTTTGACGTAATATCCGACTGTACAATCGTTTTCAGATCGTGCATAATCTCAGGCAAAGACGCTTCCTTCTCGTCTATTTTAACCTTCCCGCTTTCAATCCGGCTCATATCCAGCACGTCGTTTATGAGGCTGAGCAGATGGTTGCTCGACGTCGTAATCTTCGCCAGATAATCCTGCACCTGCTCCGTATTCTGAATATGCGCCGCGGCCAGGGACGTAAACCCGATAATTGCGTTCATCGGGGTGCGGATGTCATGGGACATATTATTTAAAAACGTCGTCTTCGCCCGGTTGGCATGCTGCGCCGCCGCTAACGCGTCCTCCAGATCGATTTTCTGCTGCTTTAGCTTCTCCTCCATTTTCTTTTCGTCGTCAATATCCACAAAAAGCCCGACAAAGGTTATCGGCGATCCGTCTTCCCGCCTAGAAAGCCTGCCTGCCGCATGGAACCATCTCCACCCGGCATGCTTCGTACAGAGCCGGTATTCTACGTTATAGGTTTTCTCCCCGGAATAATCCCTTACCGTATCCCAGTATTCCGCCAAAATCCGTTCCTTATCCTCTTCGTGCAGCAAATCCGACCAGGATTCTATTTTGTCCGGAAAATCCTCTTTGTTCTCATATCCGAGCATATTCCGAAAAACTTCCGACCAGGTGCAGGAAACCATCCGGGCATGCTCGTCAAACTCCATGCTCCAAAGCCCGGAGCCCATCGCCGCATGGATATTTTCCATGGCCGCCTGTTCCCGCTCAATCTGCGCATACGCGGCGCGGATACGGTTTGCGTCCGCCTTTTCCTGTTCCAAAAGAAAGCTTGCGTTTTTCTTCGACTGGTAAATAATCGTCAAAAATACCAGAAGCATCCCCAAAACGGTAATCACAATCTGAATAATACTGCGCCCAAGCATCCCCGAGCTAATTGAACTGATTTGGCCGCTGATTACATTATCCCGGATCAGAATGGTCAGCATCCAGTTTGTGCCTTCCACCGGGACATAGCAAAGATCGTCCTTATACCCATGGTAGCGGAACGAAACCTGCCCCGTCCGCCCCTCTGCAAAATCATCCTCCAGGCTGCTGTAGGAAAAACCCGGAGCCATCTTTGCGTCTTTCAGCACCGAAAGCAGGTTGCTGCCCTCCCGGATGCTCCCAAACGAATCGCTCGTCAGGCTTTCGCCGTTGCGGTAAAACAGATTGCAGAACGTTTCGTTATCACTTGTCTGCAGCGTCACGGAACTTAACATTTCGTCAATATTCACCTGGATAAAACAGACCTTAATCTGCGCTCCAAAAAAAGAAATGCCTTCCACCGGAATTGCAAGCACAACCTGTTTCCGCGCGCCGTACAGATTTGACGTATGGATAACCGGCTCTGTGAGTTCTTCCGAAAGAAAACTGTACCTGCTCAGCCCGCTCGTTGTGCTGTGTTCCGTATAAACAATCCCGTTTTCATCCACCAGAGCGAACTTGTCCACGCCATACAGCTTTTTTACTTTTCCCAAAAAGACGCGCAGCGTTTCCTGGGATTTTAAATACTCCCCTTCAAACCCCAGAATGCCAAGCGCATTTTCCATATAGGTAAACTTATTGTTCAGTTCCTCGGAAACGACTAACGCCCTGCGCCCAGCCAGTTCTTCCAGATAAAATTCACTGACTTTGCTGACTGCCTGGCTTGTCCCGTCTCTTGCCCTGCCCGACACCCATATGGTCGTAATAATTAAAATCGCAGCAATCGTCAATGCGCCTCCTACGGCAAAAGCAATGGTCTGTTTCTTCTGATTTCTTTCCATATCTGCTCCCATCATCTTTAATCCGTTTCACCATATAATGTACGCAGCATGGCCGCAGCGCCTTCCTGGTAAATAATTGTCGTTTTTTCCTCTGTTTTTTCCGGATACGCTTCCCCGGGAAGCAGGCCGTCCGCAATCTTAACGGCCACCTGTACGGTATCAAACCCGATTGAGTAACAATCCTGCACCCCCAGCGCATAAATCACTCCGTCCCGCAAAAAACGGAGCGCCTCCTGATCGTGATCCATCCCGACAATCACGATCTGGCCTTCCCTGCCGGCTTCGGCAACCGCTCTTGCCGCACCAACGGGATTGCTCATATTGCAGCAGACAATCCCCGCCAAATCCGGATGCTGCGCCAGTATGTCCTGCGTCAGACGGTACGCCTTATCCACCGAATCTTCGTCATACGCAATTTCCGCCACTTCCATTTCGGGATACCGCCCCAAAACCTCCTGCGCGCCGATTGCCCGGTCCTCATGACAGGGCGCCCCTTTCGTCCCTACCAGTACGGCAACCTTCCCGGAATACCCAAGCTTCCCGCAAAGCGCTTCCGTCAAATCCGCGCCGTCCTCCCGGTTATGGGTATTGCCCACATATGCAATACGGCTGCACCCGTCCTCTTTACCGGCATCCGAACTCGAAAACGTCATAATCTTATGCCCGTCTTCCATCAGTTCATTGATCACCGGCGTAACGGTTT
>CAJTLD010000174.1:4254-4464 GCA_910577065.1 uncultured Lachnospiraceae bacterium
CCGCCACATCCACACCGAGCACATCAAATCCCCTGCCTGACGCATCCGACAAACGTCGGATCTGATCCGACGCCGACACGGCGTTCGGCGCAAGATACTCGTAATAAATGCTAATCCCTTCCTCCCCATACTGCTCCGCGGCGTCTTCAATCCCAAGCGCCACCGCATCCCACCAGGGATGGACCGTCTTATATGTAAAATAAAAATTAT
>CAJTLD010000175.1 GCA_910577065.1 uncultured Lachnospiraceae bacterium
TCCGGAAAAAAGAATGGATCGGCAGAGATATGTAAGGCGCGGATTAGCTGTCCTAATTTTTCAACGCTGGGTATGTTCCCGTGAGTTTCAATCTCTTTGATATAACGTGAAGATACGCCGGATTTTTCCGCTAATTCCTCGTAAGTCAGCTTTTGGTCAGTTCGTGCCTGTTTTAGGCGGAATCCCATTTTTTTGTCAAATTTCTTTTTTCTTTCCATAAATTCACCTCCCTAATATAGTGTATATTTCACATTTTACTTTGAAAATGAACTTGCATTTCACTTTATCGAGGGATGTTTTTGTATTGCATGAAATTGAAATGGAAATTATCAGAAACAGGTGCCATATATTGCAGACAGCCGTTCAAACTGCTATAATGAAACAAAACAGAGTTAAGGGAAGGATAAAAATATGATTTTATCAGATGGAGAAATCAGAAAGCTGATTCAGGAAAAATCTCTTCAGATAGAACCGTTAGACGAGGCGCAGGTTCAGCCGGCGAGTGTGGATATTCGGCTGGGAAATACGTTTTGTGTCCTGGAAGATACGTTTCATGGCATAATCCGTTTACAGGATGAAATAAAATATAAGACGATGACGACGGATCGCTACCTGCTTTTGCCAGGACAGTTTATTCTGGCGACGACAATGGAATATTTTAAGCTGCCGGATAATCTGACGGCATTTGTGGAAGGGCGCAGTTCTTTGGGACGCTTAGGGTTGTTTATCCAGAATGCGGGCTGGGTGGATCCGGGATTTGAAGGAGAGATTACGCTGGAGTTATTTAATGCAAACAGATGCGCAATAGAACTGCAGGCAGGGGACAGGGTAGGGCAGCTTGTTTTTGCAAGGATGCAGGAAAGCGCCCTGCGCCCATACTCCGGTAAATACCAGAAACAAAAGGGAGCGACCGGATCCAAAGTTTTTATGGATTTTAAAGACCGATAGAGCGGATATCTATTGACTTTTAAAAAGCATTGGAATAAAATTATAACAATATGGGTAATTCCGTTTGTTATCAAATTTTTATAAAATAGCTGAAATAAAAGCAGGCGTTTTGCGAAATACAGGGTTTTTGGCCAGCAGGCCGGCAGCAGGAACGTGTAGGTGAGTATAGATTGTTACAAGCATTATGGGCACATTCCGACAGAGCTTTGCAAAGCGTGGGAATTTTGGCGGAAGCTAAGGAATGGGGAGATTGTAAATGGAACAGTTTGAAACACTGTACGTCCAGATGTTTGGCAATTTTCAGATGCGTTATGCCGGCCGCCCTTTGACCGGGGAGAAATTAAGGGATACATATTTTACCAGCCTGATGCAGATACTATTGCATAACGTATCAGACGGTGTAAGCAGGAATTATTTGGAAGACGTATTGCTTGGGGACAGGGACATTGAGAACCGCCACCAGGCGTTGCAGACGATTGTATATAAAGCAAAAAAGAAGCTAAAGAAAATGGGGCTTCCGGATGAAAATTATATCGCTTTGAAAAAGGGCGTTTATTACTGGACGCCGGCGATCCCGGTCAGCGAGGACGCGGCTGTTTTTGACGGTTTGTATCGTCAGGCAAAAGAGAGCGAATCAGAAGAGGAGCAAATGGAACTTTATCTGGAAGCCTGTTATAAATACCGCGGAGAGTTTTTATCTACCTATACAAGCGTGCTGTGGGCAAGCGCGGAAGCGAGGCGTTATTTAAAGCAATTTTGTGAATGCGCTGAGAATGCGGCAGCCATATTAAGGAAAAGAGAGGACTGGGATCGGCTTGAAAAACTTGGCCGTTATGCTTCGGAAACCGTTCCGTTTTCAGACTGGGAAGGGTTTACTATGGAAGCTTTGATGGAAAGCGGCAGATACAGTGAAGCGAGCAAGCTCTATGCGGATACGGTTGATAATTATCTGAAAGAACGCGGTGTTTTGCCGTCGGCCAAAATCATGGAAACTATGGAAAAGCTTGGAAACCAGATGCAGCATTCCTACGAGGTGTTAGACCAGATACAGCAGCACCTGATGGAAGAGCCGGGGGAAGGCGAAGGCGGTTATCAGTGTTCGTATCCGGTATTCCGGGGTATCTACCAAATGATCAACCGTATGATGGAACGGGGCGGACAGAGCGTATATCTGATGCTGTGCACCTTGGTGGACAGCAAAGGCAATCCCATGAAAGAAGGCGAGCGTTTAGAGGAACTTTCCGTGAGGCTCGGCGAAGCCATCCGCGTATCTGTCCGGCATGGCGATATTATAAACCAATATGGCAGCGGGCAGTTTCTTGTGTTGTTGATTAATACGACCAGGGAAGACTGCGATATTATAGAAGACCGTATTAATCGCAAGTTTATTATCGGCAGGCAGCGCACAGGCGTGGAATACCATGTCAACAGCGTGATTTGTGAGGCTTAGAGTGTGTTTGGAAAATGCTTTTTGCCGGATGTGCGTTCCGCTTAGAGAGAAATGCAGATGGCAAGAATGACGGGAGAATGAAACAATGGATAAAATAAACAAGACAGGCAAAGGATTTTTTATTGCGTTTGAAGGAATTGACGGGAGTGGGAAAAGCACTCAGATTCATATTTTGAATGAAAGGATGAAACAGGCCGGCATATGCTGCTATACTACAATGGAGCCGACCGATTCCCCGATCGGCTCTCTGATACATCAGATTATGACAGGCCGGGTAAAGGCGGATAACCGCGTGATTGCCGCGCTGTTCGCGGCAGACCGTCTGGATCATCTGTTAAACGACGTGGACGGGATTGTGCATAAGATTAACGAAGGCACGACGGTAATTACGGATCGGTATTATTTTTCCTCATATGCGTACCACAGCGTCGACATGCCGATGGACTGGGTAATACAGGCAAATGGGCCAAGCAGCGATATCCTGCGGCCGACAGTGACGGTTTATCTTGATATTAGTCCGGATACCGCCCTGGAACGAATTGCCCAAAACCGGTTTCACCAGGAATTGTTTGAAAAAAAATCCCGCCTGGTGAAGGTGCGTGAGAAATATTTAGAGGCGTTTGAGAAGCTTGCAGACGTTGAGCGGGTGGTTGTGATTGACGGGAGCCGGAGCAGGCAGGAAATAGCAGATGATATTTGGCGGGAAGTGAGTAGATGTTTGGACGTCCGGTGAGGGCGTCTTTTTTATTGTAGAAACCTCTGGCGGTGTGATATCAGGATAGTCGGAAATATAAGTATTCATTTTTGTATTAGCATTATTTTGATTGTGTTCAGCTGAATATTATGTAATACATTGGCATATATGAAAAACGTTGAGTAATAGCGTTCTAAGTTAGAAAGAGTTAACTTGTTTCTCCAATTTGCACCTGTTGGTATATAAGTGAAGGTGATACAAATATATGAGGAGTTATCGGGTTACGCGGACAAGTATGGGAAAACATAAGGTAATCAACGCAAAACATAAAGATCGTTTCTTCTGCTTTTGGTTTGTGAGCAAGGATAGAAAAAATGGGACGTTAAGCTTGTATAATACGGTGAATGGAACCGTGTACATGGAAGACGGGTGAATCAGATTACGTTGAATGCTAAAGTTATGTATATGAGGATCAAAAACGACATATAATCTGGAATCCGTTGAGAGACTTAATGTGCGCGGTAGTGGAAGGAAATGGGAATAGATGGAGAGGTGGATTGTGCGATAAACAAGATGGTTATAGTAAACAAAAAATGGGTTGGATATTTTGAAAATTACTATTGTAAAATTTAAAAAAAGTGATATTATTACATTGTGGTGATAAAACTATGTTACTTAAAAATGATTTTTACAGAGGGAATGCTTTTGTTTAGGTTTGCACGAATGGAATGCAGTAAAGTGATTATGTGTATGGGTTAAGAGCAAAAATAAAATGGATTTTTGTGTGTACTTTAAATTAAGAAGTCATAAAACTCTTTTTTAGTATAGAAAACAGAAAAATGTTTGTGCTTAATTTTAGAATAATGTTGCTTTTTCCAGTTGATTTGTTGCTTACTAATTTAGTTGTAAAACCTCTAGAGTTCCAAGTTGATAGTGGAAAAGGATTTTTGGTTATGTTCGGATGTTTTGTCTCCGATGATAAAAGGCAAGGCTCAGCGTCCCACTTGTTTGTGATTTAAGAGAACTTCAAGTTTGGTGGGATTTTTTCTTCTGTCCCCTACAATAGAGGAGGTTGTTTAGAAAGCGGGTACGCTATTTGTTGAAAAAACTTGCGTGATACTGAGTTTTTGTGATGTTTACAGGTTATTAAAACCGTCTGGGTAGATCAGGAGAATTTATCTGTGTTCCATCTGACGGATTCTCAGGGTTCTGCTATGTTAGAATTTTGAAAGGTATTGTGTTACAGATTCAGATATTATAGTGGGTCAGTTCATTAAGC
>CAJTLD010000176.1:0-219 GCA_910577065.1 uncultured Lachnospiraceae bacterium
CGCCATGTATATATCCGTGGATTTTTAGGCCTCATCTGGTTTGCTGCCGCAATCTTAAGCGGTTCGTCGCACAACCTTAAAATAGCAGGTCTATATGCTATTTTAAGCTGTTCGTTTTTCTATTCTGCTTCTATAACATGGAAAAAAGTAAAAAACAAAAACGGAGGATGTCGCCGCGGATGAGCCATGGCAATCCTTTCAGCCATACATGAAACGAGG
>CAJTLD010000176.1:240-2670 GCA_910577065.1 uncultured Lachnospiraceae bacterium
TGTATTTCTTAATGCGGCAGCCCCCCTGTTTTTATTTTCTCTTTCTTTTGATCCAGGACTCGCGCTTTTGCAAAGGCGCTTCCATAAGACGTTTGATCGTTTCATTTTCCGTCTTGATTTCCACTCCAGAAATCTGCGACACGAATTTCTGAAATGTAGAATACCCATACTCCTTCACTTTAAAATCAGGATACTTCTTGTGCACCTTCTGCCCCATCGCAGCCAAATCCACGCCTTCCCCTTTCGACTGCCATACGCACTCCCTGATATAATCCTCCAGTTCCTCCCGCTTTACGCTGACGTCCTGTAAGCCTACCAGAATATTGTTTTCTTTCTTATACAGCTTAAACGTGTCTTCCATTTCTTCCACAAATTTGGAAAGCGAACTGTAGCCGTAATTGCGGACGTCAAAATCAGAATATTTTTTCAGGAGCGAATTGCCAAGCGCGCCAAGCCCCGTTTTCCTGCCGTTGTTCTCATTTTCGGTAATAATTTCCACAATTGCTTCTTTAATTGTTTCCTGTGAAATATTCTCTTTCGCCTTATCCGCATCCTGCTCCAAAAGGATCTCCAGATTGGTAAAAACAGAACACGCGGCTTTAAACGACTTGGGCGTTTTATTTTCTCCCATACCAATCACTTCCATGCCCGATTCTCTGAGCCTGCTTGCCAGTTTGGTAAAATCACTGTCGCTTGATACGATGCAGAACCCTTCCACGCGTCCGGTATAAAGGATATCCATCGCGTCAATAATTAACGCTGAATCCGTGGCATTTTTGCCCGCCGTATTGCAAAACTGCTGGATCGGGGTAATGGAATTGGCCAAAAGCTCCTCCCTCCAGCGCGAAGCCTGGTTATTCGTCCAGTCTCCGTAAATTCGTTTGTACGTAATACTTCCGTATTTTGTCATTTCGTCTAAGATAGCCATAATATATTTTGCGGATACATTGTCCGAATCAATCAAAACCGCATAGCGTTTATCTTCCATTTATTTTTCCCTGCCCTTTCTTTCTTATCCTAAAGCGGATAAGGGGTATTGTATTTGGGTTCTAAAAACAGTATAATAAGTGTTGCCGTATCTGTAAAGTAAAGGAGAATTTTTATATGACAGGTTCCATACCGGCTTCCGAAAAAAAAGGCATTTCCGGAAGCGCCTTAAAAATCATAGCCATTGTGACCATGCTGCTTGACCATATCGGAGCCGCTCTTTTGCAGCAGCCCCTTGCCAACGCCGCATTTGCCGCCGGCGCTGCTGTCTGGGAACCGGGTATACTGATAAAAGCGTGCCCCAGTCTTGCCATTCCATACTATATTTTACGTTATACCGGGCGGATTGCGTTTCCGATCTTTTGTTTCTTGTTGGTGGAAGGTTTTTTACATACCAAAAATCTTCCCAAGTACTGCGCGCGCCTTGCCGTCTTTTCCCTAATCTCGGAACTCCCGTTTGATCTTGCGTTTTACCGTACGCCTGTTTATACGCGTTCCCAGAATGTATTTTTTACGCTTCTGATCGGGCTGCTTGTAATTGCCTTCCATCATTACTGTACTACTCATCTTTCCGGCTCTTCTGGCTATATCCTGCCGGCCTTGGGGCTTATTGCCGGCATGTTGCTTGCCGAAGCGCTGCACACCGATTACGGCTATGTCGGCGTAATTGCAATCAGCCTGTTTTACTGGCTGCGCAAAAGCCGGATGCTTTCTGCGGCGGCTTCCTGTTTCTCTCTGCTTTTGTCCGCCCCGCTTGAGATTACGGCTTTTTTTGCCGTACCGCTGATTCATTTGTACAACGGTAAAAGAGGGCTTTCTTTAAAATACGTATTTTACGCTTTTTATCCGGCTCACCTGCTTATCCTGTATCTGATACAACAGCATATCTGATATATGGATTTAACTGATTTTCACCGGCTGCTTTTATAACGCCGAAAGCATCTGCACATTCAGTAATTTTCTGCAAAGCGTCTCCTTTTGCGCAGACGGCGCGCTGTTGTCAAACCGAATCCTGCCCCGCGCGTTCCCGTTCCGCAGAAGCCCCGCCTCTTCTAACCGCCGTTTTGTTTCCCGGGCTGTCCCGGGGCCGCCGTCATACAGGCGCACGTTTTCCCCAAGCACTTTTGAAAGTTCTTTGCCGACAAACGGATAATGCGTACAGCCCAGCACAACGGCGTCCAGCTTCTGTTTGTCAAACGGTTCAAACAGGCGTTTTAGAAACTGCCTTAATTCTTCTCCCTGAATATCCCCATGTTCAATATATTCCATCAGTCCCGGACAAGGCAGCGGTATAATATGCGCTATTCCCATATACCGCTCCATCAAATTGTGGAACTTCTGCTCCCGGATTGTCATCGGCGTCGCCATAACAATAACATTGGGATGGATGCCGGATAAAGCAGCCGGTTTTACGGCGGGTTCAATCCCGATAATCGGCACCGT
>CAJTLD010000176.1:2696-4360 GCA_910577065.1 uncultured Lachnospiraceae bacterium
CGGCTGCGCTTGTCGCCGTATTGCAGGCTACTACGACCGCCTTCGCTCCTTCCGCAATAAAACGATCCACATGCAAAACCGTAAGCCGGCGCACCTCCTCCAGATTTTTTGTACCGTAAGGGGCGTTGGCAGAATCCCCGTAATACCAGTAATTTTCATTCGGCATCTCTCTTAAGAGCGCCTTAAGCACGCTGATTCCACCCACTCCGGAGTCAAAAACCGCTATCGGCGCGTCATTTCTTTGATTTGGGTTAGATAAATGAAAAAATTTCATAGAAAACTTCCCTTTCTGCCCTGTGTTGTGGTATACTGTCTGTGAAGGGGGATGATTCACATCGCAACACAAATTTCAAAATCATTATTTAACAACGAGGCGCGTTCCTGCAAAGAGTGCCGGCGCGATCTCAAACCGGAATATCCGGACGATACCTGCCCCGCCTGCAAAGAGCGGCTTTTGTTCAATCAGGTAAAAGAATATATTCGGGAAAATGATGTTACAGAATTTCAGGTATCGGAACACTTTCATATCCCTCACTTTAAAGTAAAGGGATGGATACGCGAAGGCAGAATCCAGTACAAAGATCTGCAGACGCCTACGATGGAAACCCTGCACTGCCAGGAATGCGGCGAGCCAATTACATTCGGTACCCTCTGTACCAAATGTCTCCGTAAGTCAAATATTTCCGGAAATGCTATCGGCAATTCCGGCGACGAAGATGACGTACGGTTCCGCTTTTTACAAAAATGATACGAAAATCTGTGATTTTCGTATCATTTTGCAATTCTTATTTCAGGAAGCCGCTGATAATCTGCTGCTCCGCCTCCTGCTCTGTCAGGCCAAGCGTCATCAGCTTAATAAGCTGTTCTCCTGCAATTTTACCGATGGCTGCCTCATGAATAAGCCCGGCATCCACATGGTTTGCCGTAAGCTGGGGGCTTGCCGTCACGCAGGATTCATCCATAATGATCGCGTCGCATTCGCTGTGCCCGGTACAGGCTGCATTCCCATTGATTTTGGAAAAAAACTCCTGTCTGGAAGCGTCTCTTGCCACAGAACGGGATATCACGTTTGCACTGCATCCCTCGCCGTTTAAATCCACCTCAAATTCCGTCCTTGCATACTGTTTTCCATGCGTCATCAGCTTTTCATGCACCTCTAAGCTTGCTCCCGCTTTTAACTCCCCTTTTGTAATCCGGTTGGTGGAATCAATTCCCTTGATCTGCGTCGTTTCAATCTCAAGATGCGCATTTTCCTCGCAATACACTACGGTCACCGGGTTCATAATGCGCTCGCCGCCGCCGTCCCCGTCCCCATAGTGCTTTTCCACATAACGCACTTTAGAGCCTTTGCCGACATAAAACGTATGCATGCCGTCATGTTTGGAGGTATCCACGCCGCAGTTGTGTATGCCGCAGCCCGCAATAATCGTCACATCACAGTCCGCTCCGATATGAAAATCATTGTACACCATTTCCTGATAGCCGCTTTCGCTTAATACCACCGGAATATGGACGCTTTCGTGTTTTGTGCCGGGACGGATGATAATATCAATCCCCTGTTTATCCTCTTTTGTCACAATATCGATATTGGCGGTTGTATTCCTGCCGGCCGTTGTTCCGTTTGAACGGATATTATAAGCGCCCGCCGGGACTTCATGCAGGCC
>CAJTLD010000177.1:0-220 GCA_910577065.1 uncultured Lachnospiraceae bacterium
TGTTTTTTACAATATAATTCACAAGCCCGCCGCAATCGATAATCTTTTGCATAAATTCCGGAAAAGCCTGCCCCTGGTATGATTTTCCAGTTGTTTTATCTAAAATCACACCCGTATCAAAATCCACTTCCACTTCGTCTTTGGCCGCAATTTCCCTTGCCGCCTGGGCGCATTCAATAATCGGCAGGCCGATATTGATCGCGTTCCGGTAAAAAATCCG
>CAJTLD010000177.1:256-4079 GCA_910577065.1 uncultured Lachnospiraceae bacterium
CCCGCCGCTTTGATGGCAATCGGAGCGTGCTCCCTGGAAGAACCGCAGCCAAAATTTTTGGTGGCGACTATAATATCGCCTTCTTTCACGCATTTTACAAAGTCTTTGTCAATGTCTTCCATGCAGTGCTCCGCCAGTTCCTTCGGATCGGAGGAATTTAAATACCTGGCCGGAATAATGACATCGGTATCTACATTGTCGCCATATTTAAAAACTGTCCCTAACGCCGCTTTCATATATATTCCCTCCTAACATTCGTCCGGGCTTGCGATTCTTCCGGTTATTGCGCTTGCGGCCGCCACTGCCGGGCTTGCCAAATATATTTCCGAATCGGTATGCCCCATGCGCCCGACAAAATTCCGGTTTGTAGTGGAAACACATCGTTCGCCCTCTGCCAAAATTCCCATGTAGCCCCCCAGGCACGGCCCGCAGGTCGGCGTGCTTACCACCGCTCCCGCTTCCACAAAAATTTTAAGAAACCCGGCTTCCATCGCATCCAGATAAATCTGCTGTGTCGCGGGAATCACAATCGCGCGGACACCTTTGGCTACCTTTTTGCCTTTTAAAATCTCCGCCGCGATTTTCAAATCTTCAAAACGGCCGTTTGTGCACGAGCCGATTACCACCTGGTCAATTTTAATATCGCCCGTTTCATCTATCGTTTTCGTATTCTCCGGCAGGTGTGGAAATGCAACCGTCGGTTTTAAGGCGCTTAGATCCACCGTATACTCCGCTTCATATACGGCGTCCGCATCGGCTTCATATACGCGGTACGGGCGGGATGAATGCTCTTTCAGGTAAGCTTTGCAGACGTCGTCCACCGGGAAAATGCCGTTTTTGCCTCCTGCCTCGATTGCCATATTCGCAATGGTAAACCTATCGTCCATGGAAAGATGCGCAATGCCGTCCCCGGTAAATTCCATAGACCGATAAAGCGCCCCGTCCACGCCAATCATTCCGATAATATGCAGAATAACGTCTTTTCCGCTGATCCACTTGGCCGGCTTGCCCGTCAGATGAAAGCGGATAGCCGACGGCACCTTAAACCATGCCTTTCCGGTCGCCATGCCGGCAGCCATATCCGTACTGCCCACTCCGGTGGAAAACGCGCCCAGCGCGCCGTACGTACACGTATGCGAGTCCGCTCCGATAATCACGTCCCCGGCGACGGTAAGCCCCTGTTCCGGCAGCAGCGCGTGCTCGATTCCCATTTCCCCTACGTCAAAAAAATTTGTAATCTCATGCCTGCAGGCAAATTCACGGACGCATTTGCAGTGCTGCGCCGACTTAATATCTTTATTCGGCACAAAGTGATCGAGCACCAGCGCGATTTTATCCTTATCAAAGACGCCGTCCGCCTGCATCTTTTCCATCTCATGAATGGCGACCGGGGAAGTGATATCATTCCCAAGCGCCAAATCCAAATCCGCCTCAATCAGCTGTCCCGCCTGTACGGATTCCAGTCCTGCATGCGCTGCAAGAATTTTCTGGGTCATTGTCATTCCCATGCGATAAATTCCTCCTGTTATAATTTCGTTTGTGTGAGTGTAATTGAATGAGTTCTGTGCTGTAACTGTATTCTAACATAATTTTTGCTATAATTGAAATACATAATAAACATATTTACCATAAACCTAAGTTATGTTATCCTGTATCTATGCCCTAGAGCGTGTTTGAAAAATCATTCCCGTCATCTGCATCCCCCACTTAGCGTGATATTTGCGCCAAATTCGGTCAACGTAGCCCGCTACGCCTCCCTTATTTGGCACAAATCTCCCACTAAGTGGGGAATACATCTGCCGAAAAGCATTTTTCAAACACGCTCTATCACTGGCACAAAGCAGGTGTTTCCAAACTTCAATTCCTGGTCGGATGGACTACTAGCGCGTGTTTAAAAAATCATTCCCGCCATCTGCACGCCCCGCTTAGCGCGATATTTGCACCAAATTCGGTCAACGCAGCCCGCTACGCCTCCCCTTATTCGGCATATCATATCCTTTGGGCACAAATCTCCCACTAAGCAGGTCGTACATCTGTCAGAAAGCATTTTTCAAACACACTCTAACAGCCGCCTTTATTGTTTTATCTTACATTGAACGCTGAATCTCCAGTACCTTATACGTAAGTTCCCCGACCTGCGTTTCCACTTTTACCATATCGCCGACCTTCGCGCCAATCAGCGAGCGCCCTACCGGGGATTCGTTGGAAATCTTGCCCTTTAAGCTGTTTGCCTCTGTCGAGCCGACAATTTTATATTCAAAAATTTCATCATATTCACAATCTAAAATGCGGACCGTACAGCCGATGCTGATTTTATCAAGCTCCACTTCCTCTTCCACAACTACTTCCGCATTTTTTAAAATCTTCTCAATATCCTCAATTCGCGTTTCGATATCGCGCTGTTCGTCCTTTGCCGCGTCGTATTCCGCATTCTCGGACAAATCGCCCTGTTCCCTGGCTTCCTTAATCTTCTGCGCTACTTCTTTTCTTTTGACTACTTTCAAATCCTGTAATTCATCTTCGAGTTTCTTGAGTCCCTGATACGTTAAGATATTTTTCTTATCCATACTATTCACCCTTCTTTTTATTCATTCTCGTAAAAAGCCTTCTCGAATTTGTCAAGATACGGCTGTTTTTTTACTGTTTCACTGACCCTGACAATCATAGTATTATACCCGATAGGTACTGCTATGTCAAGGTTTCCCGCACTTTCCCACTTCTTTTTATAAATCGGCAGATAAATCAGTTTGCCGAATTTTATCGCCCCTGTCCGCTCTCTGGTTTTTTCAAAATCCAGTATTACCGTCCCGCCGGATGCCCCGGCAAACAATTCCGCCATTTTCTGCGGATCCTTTGGGAAAACTTCTGCAATCAGTCCATGCTCCTCATACATATTATCCGTATATTCAGTAAAATATGCGGGACGATCCGTTAAAATTATCAGGCGGTTTAAATCCGGCCCTAACAGCTTCGCTGCCAGCAAAACCGGTTCGGCGTCTCCGCCGTCAAGTAGAACCGGAGCAAAATCGTGATAAGAAATACTTCGTTTTTTTAAAATAAATTCTATGATTTCACGAATCAGAGGAATATAACGGTTGCTTTCTTCCTCCTCGTCTGTATGCGTCAGTACCTCCGCCTGCGGTTTCTTTTGGAAAAAAAGATGTTTAAAATACTGTTTCAGACAGCTTATAATCTGTTTTGGATTTTGTCTCAATTGTCCTCTTCTTTCTGTTTGCCGCGAAAAAAGATACGCCGTTTTCCCGAATCAGGAATGATCCGATACCGTCTCCGCATTTACCGGATACTCGCCGATCACCTGTATAATCCCCTTTATATGCCGGTTAAATACAGCAAGATCTTCTGCCGGCACCCAAAGCTCCTGATGATAGTGATTTCCTACAACGTGAACCTCAAACTGCGCGGCATATTCGTCGTCAATTTCAAACTTTGTAACATACCCTTTGTGATCTTCATTGTATTTTACATTCCACTGCGCGATTTCCGCCGCATACGTTTCATTTAATACCGGATAAAAAATAGGCTGTTCCGGCAGCCTGGGCGGATACGCTGTATACCCGCTTTCCTCTATCAATTTCAACTCTTTTGTGCCTACCGGCCTGTATAATATCATACTATCCCTGCCTTTGTTTTTTCTCGGATGTCTTTATAATTATCCCATTATATGCCGAAGCCCGTCTATAAATTACAATGTGCCGAATTTACCCTAAAGCGTGTTTGAAAAAAGCTGCGGCAAAGGAGCCTGCCAAAACCGCAGTCAGCCAGAGGACAGGGGATGCGGCATTCGCCTTGTAACAGGATTTAG
>CAJTLD010000178.1 GCA_910577065.1 uncultured Lachnospiraceae bacterium
AAGCCACAACCGCGCCAGGGACGGCGCGTTTGTGGCGGTTGCGTCCACACCAGAACACCAAAAAGGGATACTTTAGCCCCTCTTAATCCAAGGAACACAGACCCGCCTGCATACCCTGCCCTCTGTCTGGCGTATGCACACCACCACCCAAATCTACACCAAAAAAGCGAGGAATCAATATGTCAAAACTAACTACAAAACAAATTATGGAAATCATTCCGCATCGTCAGCCGTTTCTTTTGGTGGATACGATTGAGGAATTAACCCCCGGCGTAAAAGCCGTCGGCAAAAAATGCGTTTCTTACAACGAACCTTTTTTTGCCGGGCATTTTCCGAACGAACCCGTTATGCCGGGCGTTCTCATTATAGAAGCAATGGCGCAGGCAGGCGCGGTTGCCATTTTAAGCAAGCCTGAGAATCGGGGAAAAACGGCATATTTCGCCGGGATCAGCCAGGCGAAGTTTAAACAGAAGGTAGTCCCGGGCGACGTGCTGACGCTGGAACTTGAGATTATCAAAGAAAAAGGGCCGATTGGCGTCGGAAGAGGAACCGCTAAGGTGGACGGCAAGCTGGCTGCATCGGCGGAACTGACATTTGCAATTGGAAGTGGAGAATAAACTATGGCATCATTGTTAAAAAGAAAAAAATTTATCACGGTAAAAGATAAAGAACGGGAGAAAGATGCGGCAAACGTAATTGTATGCCCCGCCTGTAAAAAAGAACTGGTTAAAATAGAGGTTGTGGCGAATAAGTATGTCTGCTATGAGTGCGGAAGCTATTTTCGCGTGCGTACCTCAAACCGGATAAAGATGGTCGCGGATCAAAAAAGCTTTGAGCCTTGGTTTGATGAAATGGAGTCGTCCAATCCGCTTGATTTTTCGGGATATGAGGAAAAAATTATCACGGCGCAGGAAAAGACGGGCCTTCATGAAGCCGTGACAGTCGGGGAAGCGAAGATTTACGGGGAACCGGTTGTGCTCGGTATTTGCGACGCAAGGTTTATGATGAGCAGTATGGGGCATGTGGTCGGGGAAAAAATTGCTTTGGCAGTGGAACTTGCGACAAAGAAACGCCTTCCGGTGGTTTTGTTCTGCTGTTCCGGGGGCGCGAGGATGCAGGAGGGGATTATTTCCCTGATGCAGATGGCAAAAACCTCTGCGGCGCTGAAAAAGCATTCCGACGCGGGGCTTTTGTATATTCCGGTTCTGACCGATCCGACGACCGGGGGCGTAACGGCGAGTTTTGCGATGCTTGGGGATATTATTTTGGCGGAGCCGGGAGCGTTAATCGGATTTGCAGGTCCCCGCGTAATTGAACAGACCATCGGGCAGAAGCTGCCGGAAGGCTTCCAGCGGGCCGAGTTTCAGCTGGAACATGGGTTTGTGGACGCGATTGTGGAACGGAAGGATTTGAAAAAGACGCTGTACCGGATTTTAAAGCTGCACCGGCAAAAAGAAGGGTATGCCAATTTTGAGACGGAATCGGAAAAGAAGTTTTTGCCAAGCGAACTGATGAAGGAGCGCAGCGCAAAAAGCAAGATGATGAATGCCTGGGATAAGGTGAAGGCGGTACGCGACGTCAGAAGGCTGTCTTCCGTGGATTATATAGACGAGATTTTTGACGGGTTTATGGAACTGCACGGCGATCGCCTGTTTCGGGACGATCCGGCGGTTGTCGGGGGAATTGCAGCGTTAGACGGGCAGCCGGTTACGGTAATCGGCGTGCATAAAGGGCGCGATTTAAAGGATTGTATGCGGCATAATTATGGAATGCCGTCCCCGGAAGGATACCGTAAAGCGCTTCGTCTGATGAAGCAGGCGGAAAAGTTTAACCGTCCGGTTATTTGCTTTGTGAATACGTCCGGCGCATTTTGCGGCATGGAAGCTGAAGAAGGCGGGCAGGGCGAGGCGATTGCAAGGAACCTGTATGAAATGTCCGGGCTTACCGTACCGATTCTCTGCCTGATGATCGGGGAAGGCGGCAGCGGCGGCGCGCTTGCGCTTGCGGTGGGCAACGAGGTCTGGATGATGGAAAACGCCACATATTCCATTCTTTCGCCGGAGGGCTTCGCTTCGATTCTCTGGAAGGATGGGAAGCGGGCGAAAGAAGCGGCGGATGTGATGAAGATTACGGCGCAGGATTTGTACCGTTTGAATGTTGTGGAAAGGATTATACCGGAATACGGCGGAGCGGATAAAGACGCGCTGCACGATATTTCTATGTATATGAAGCACCATATGAGAAAGTTTTTGGAAAAATACAGCGGTATGGGCAAAGAGGGGCTGGCCGAGGCGCGTTATAAACGGTTCCGAAGCTTTTAGCTGCGCCGGGACGAAAAGGCGCATACGTATTTTGACTGCAAATATAGGAGTAAATATAGATGAAAACCAGAATATGTGGTACGGGGAGCGCGCTTCCCAAACGGGTAGTTAGCAATGAGGACTTGAGCAAAATAATGGATACCTCGGACGAGTGGATTAAAAGCCGTACAGGGATTGCCGCAAGGCATCTGGCAACGGATGAAACTTTGGCCGGGCTTTCGGCAGCGGCGTCGTCGCAGGCATTAGAAGAGGCCGGGATTTGCGCCAAAGATCTGGATATGATCCTGGCGGGTACGATTTCGGCGGATCATATCCTGCCGTCTTTGGCGTGTGAGCTGCAGCGGGAACTTGGCGCAGTTCACGCAGTTGCGTTTGACATTAACGCGGCGTGCGCCGGGTTTTTGTTTGCGCTGCAGACGGCCGACGCCTATATCAGAAGCGGGCAGTACCAAAATATCCTGGTTGTCGGCGGGGAAATTCTGTCAAAGCTTATGGACTGGAACGACCGCTCTACCTGTGTTTTGTTCGGCGACGGAGCCGGGGCGGCGGTTGTCTGCCCGGATGAAAACGGCGGGATTTTAAGCAGCGTACAGGGATCCGACGGAGCAAGGGGCGGCGTGCTTTCCTGCGGAGGCCGTAAAATCAACAATCCGTATGCTTCAAACAGCACGGCGCTGCCCTTTGTTTCCATGGATGGGCAGGAAGTGTATAAATTTGCCGTGCGTACCGTGCCGAAAGCCATTTTGGAGGCTGTGGAACTCGCGGGGCTTTCCGTTTCGGATATTGATCTTTTTCTGATACACCAGGCCAATATCCGAATTATCGAATCCGTTTCCAAACGTTTAAAGGTTCCGATGGAAAAATTCCCGACAAACCTTGCGTCCTGCGGGAATATTTCCGCAGGGAGCGTTCCGATCCTGTTAGACGACGTAAACCGGCGCGGCATACTGCATAAGGGAGATAAGATTGTCCTGGCCGGATTCGGGGCGGGGCTTACCTGGGGGGCGTCTGTTCTGATATGGTAAGCTGCGTCAAAAGCATGGAGGGAATCATGGAGCGGGAAAAGAAATCCGGTATGGATGAAGTTTTAAACGAGCTGCTGGTAAAGCTTTTTAAAAATATAATGGAGATTGAGGAAAAGTGGCTGATTACGCCGGAATATAAAGATATCAGCGTCAATGATATGCATGTTTTGGAAGCGGTTGGCGTAAAAGAGCCAAAAAGCATGTCTACGGTGGCAAAGCTAATGTCCGTTACGACGGGTACTTTGACGAAATCGATGGATGGGCTTTCGGAAAAGGGGTATGTGTTTCGGGAGCGTGGAAAAAAGGATAAGCGGGTTGTGTTTGTGTCGCTGACGGAAAAAGGACGGCGCGCTTACCGGCATCATGAGAAATTCCATCGGAATATGATTGCGCATATAAAAGGCGGGGTGGGAGAGCATGAGACTACGGTGCTGATTTATGCCTTGGCAAAGCTGAATGATTATTTTAATGAAATTTATCTGCGGTGAAGCGTGGATTTATGGGGAATGCCTCTTCCGGGTTTGTGGGAAGGGGCTTTTTTTTAGGAGAGATTTTGCTGCTGTGAAGTGTGAAAGTATCGGGGAGGGGATAGAAACAAAAATTTTCCGGGAGGCGTAGCGGGCTGCGTTGAGCGAATTAATGCGGATTGGACTACTAAACTTGTTGGTAAAGTTCCGTCAGCCAGAGGACAGGGGATGCGGCGTTCGCTGTGTGACAGGATAA
>CAJTLD010000179.1:0-2243 GCA_910577065.1 uncultured Lachnospiraceae bacterium
GTCACACAGCGAACGCCGCATCCCCTGTCCTCTGACTGACGGAACTTTTCCAACATCGTTCATTGCAGACAAACCAATTCAAAATGTTCGCTACATTATCAAAGCCTGTTATAAAAATCGTTAAATCTTAAACCGATACCCCAGCCCCCAAATCGTCTCAATATACTGCGGCTTTGCCGTATTAATTTCAATCTTCTCGCGTATCTTCTTAATATGCACCGTAACCGTCGCAATATCCCCAATAGACTCCATATCCCAAATCTCCCGAAACAGTTCTTCTTTGGTAAAAACATGGTTCGGATTCTCCGCCAGAAACGCCAGCAGATCAAACTCCTTAGCCGTAAACTGCTTTTCTTCGTCATTAATCCATACGCGCCGCGCAGTTTTGTCAATTTTAATCCCGCGGATTTCTATCATATCATTTTCCTGCTGAGTACTGCCAATCAGGCGCTCGTAGCGCGCCAAGTGCGCCTTGACCCTGGCCACCAGCTCGCTCGGTGAAAACGGCTTTGTTATGTAATCGTCCGCGCCAAGCCCTAAGCCCCGGATCTTATCAATATCGTCTTTTTTAGCGGAAACCATTAAAATCGGCGTATTTTTCACTTCCCGGATCCGCTTGCAGATTTCAAAACCGTCTACGCCCTGCAGCATAATATCCAGAATAAACATATCGAAATCATCCCGCAGCGCGCGCTCTAACCCCTTGTCGCCGGAATTTTCGATTTCCACCTCAAACCCGCTTAATTCCAGGTAATCTTTTTCCAGATCCGCAATTGCCACTTCATCTTCAATAATCAATACCTTACTCATCCGAAATAACCTCCTGATATTTTCGTATTACAAAATACATAACCGTACCGACGGATTCTTTGCTGGTCGCCCAGATCTTACCCCCATGGTCTTCAATAATTTTTTTCACAATGGATAGGCCGATCCCGCTGCCTCCGGTCGCAGAGTTGCGCGAAGCGTCCGTCCGGTAAAAGCGTTCAAAAATATGCGGCAGATCTTTTGCTCCGATTCCCCTTCCGTTATCCTCAATTTCCACCTGGATAAAATCCCCGACGTCCTTGATCCGGATATTGATAAGTCCCTGCTGTTTGTCCAGGTATTTTACGGAATTGCCGATAATATTATTCACGCTGCGCTTTAACTGCTCCGGATCGGCAATGATCATGGCATCATTGTCCACGTAATTAAAATATGCCAGCCCGATATGCTTTTCCTCCAAATCGAGCCCGATTTCCTCCACACAATCGTTAAAATATTCCGCCACATTGATTTTATTAAAATTATACGGGATACGGTTCGTGTCAATTTTGGAATAAAGCGTCAGTTCGTTTAACAGCGCGTCCATTTCATTGGCCTTGCTGTTGATCATACGCAGATACTTCTCCTGTTTTGCAGGCGTGTCCGCCACCCCGTCCAAAAGCCCTTCCGAATATCCTTTTACCGCAGTAATCGGCGTCTTTAAATCGTGGGCGATATTGCTGACTAACTCCCGGTTGCCCCGCTCGCTTGCCATCTGCTGCTCGGAAGATTCTTTTAACCGTTTGCGCATTTCCTCAAAACTGGCGCAAAGTTCGCTGATTTCATCATGACCTTCCGCCATAATCGTAAAATCCAGGTTTCCCTGCTGAATATTCACAGTCGCCGCCTCAAGCTTTTTAATCGGACGGATAATCCCCTGGTAAATCCAGATAATCAGCATAGCCGCAGTCAAGATCAAAATCAGCAGGATAGAAACGCAGCCGTCCAATAAAAGGTTTTGTATTTCCGGCAGCAGGCCTCCCGAAGAAGTTACGATAAACACGCTTCCTTTTTCCTGGCTTAAAAACAGGAAATCTATCTGCTTGATTAAGACCTGCTCTTCCCCGTCCATATAGATTCCCGACTCTGCGTCCGGCTCGTCCCTGCGGTATCCCGGCAGGTCTTTTATAATTTCCTGCGCCTTTTTGTCCTCTTTTGGATAAATAATTTCTTCTTCCTTACGGACTATCAAATACGAATATTTGCCCAAAAGCCGCTCGTTCATCTGGTCCAAAAAAGCCTGATCCAAAAACTGATCCGGATTTTCTGAAATTTTATCCAGCAGATATTTATAATCGTGTTTTGTGTATTGGTTCAAAAGCTGCACCGAATTGATCAGATAGTCGTAATTGCCCGTTTCAATCCCATACGTCTGTTCAATTGTACGCATCTGGAAATTCTGAAATCCGAAAATGACAAAAACAGCCAGTAAAATT
>CAJTLD010000179.1:2327-4069 GCA_910577065.1 uncultured Lachnospiraceae bacterium
CCGCAAACTACCGGACGCAATTTATAAATGTTGTTTTTATTATAACATGCTTTAAAAGAAATCCAATGAAATAAGTGAAATATATTCTAAATTTTTCATAAAAAAACAGAGCATGCAGCGCCGGCTGCATACTCTGCCCATTCCCCTTGGCCCGAAAGCCGGCTACGGAACCTATAAGTATTTCTTTAAATCCCCGACTTTGTCCAAAGCTTCCCACGGAAGGTTTAAATCTTCCCGGCCAAAATGCCCGTAAGCCGCGGTATCCCTGTATATGGGCCTTCTTAAATCCAGCATTTTAATGATTCCGGCCGGACGAAGATCAAAATTCTCACGGATAATCCCGACCAGCTTCTCATCGGAAAGTTTCCCTGTCCCAAACGTATCTACCATGACCGACGTAGGCTGCGCAACGCCGATTGCATAGGCGAGCTGAATTTCACATTTGTCCGCAAGGCCGGCAGCAACCATATTTTTGGCCACATAACGCGCCGCATAAGCCGCGGAACGGTCTACCTTGGTACAGTCTTTTCCGGAGAAGGCCCCGCCGCCGTGACGCGCATAGCCGCCGTAGGTGTCTACAATAATCTTACGACCGGTAAGCCCCGCGTCCCCCTGCGGCCCGCCAATTACAAAACGCCCGGTCGGGTTAATAAAAATCTTCGTATCCGCGTCCACCATATCCGCCGGCAGAATCGGATCTAATACATATTTTTTCACATCCTCATGGATCTGTTCCTGGGAAATCTTCTCGTCGTGCTGCGAGGAAATTACAACCGCTTCCAAACGGCACGGCCTGCCGTTTTCATCATATTCCACGGAAACCTGCGATTTTCCGTCCGGACGCAGATAGCTTAACGTGCCGTTTTTCCTTACTTCCGTAAGCTGTCTGGCCAGTCTGTGCGCCAGGGCAACCGGATAGGGCATATACTCTTTTGTTTCATTGACCGCAAACCCGAACATCATACCCTGATCGCCTGCCCCGATTGCTTCGATCTCGGCGTCCGTCATCTTATTTTCTTTTGCTTCAAGCGCCTTATCCACGCCCATTGCAATATCCGGGGACTGCTTATCCAAAGCCACCATAACCGCGCAGGTGCCGCCGTCAAATCCCTTTTCGGAACTGTCGTAGCCGATTTCATTGATTGTCTTTCTGGCAATTGCCTGCACATCCAGGTTTGCTTTTGTGCTGATTTCACCCGTCACCAGCACAAACCCCGTACAGGCCGCTGTTTCACACGCTACGCGGCTCATCGGATCCTGCGCCATGCAGGCGTCTAAAATCGCGTCGGATATCGCATCGCAGATTTTATCCGGATGCCCCTCAGTTACAGATTCGGATGTAAATAACCGTTTTTCCATTGTTCATTCTCCTTTTTCTTTGACCTTGTCAGAATTAATCCAAACACTGCTTTCTTCATTGGGCTAAAAAAAACCGCTTATGAAAATAAGCGGAAAAGATTCTGCAATCTGAAAAATCAAATCCTCTTATTGTTCGAAATTCGCTCAGGTTGGCACCTTCCTTTGCCAAAAGGGGTTGCCGTGACTTCACAGATCCTATGTATCTCCATCACTCTGAATAAGAGAAAGCTATATGATTGAATTTGTATATAGGTTACGCCCTTTTTCCAAATATGTCAAGTGGTTTATTCCGCCATTTTATAAAATAAGTAATAAATTGTTACTGTTCACTCCTGGGCCGTGCACTGCGCTGCGCGGCCACAGGCCAGTACAGTAATGGGGCC
>CAJTLD010000180.1:0-3640 GCA_910577065.1 uncultured Lachnospiraceae bacterium
GCATATCTTTCTCACAGGAAAACTATGCTTTCAAAAAGTTCGCTGTAGTACTAAGAAAACATATACAAGATTTAGTAGAATTTGCTCCCAAAACAACGCTGTATCTTGTATACGCTATCTTTATTGCGGCAGCTCCGCTTCTATTGTATATTTTCCGCTCAGGCAAAAGCCGTGATTCATAGGCCCGCTTCCGCGGCCGAGGTCAAGCATGGCGTTTAATGCGCCGGAAATGTATTCTTTGGCTCTTTGTACGGAATCCGCCATGCCAAACCCTTTTGCAAGGTTAGACGCAATCGCGCTGGAAAGCGTACAGCCGGTGCCGTGGGTATTGGGATTTTCAATGTGCCTGCCGAAAAACCACTGGTATGCGCCGTCGCAAAAGAGCAGGTCGTTGGCGTTGTTGATGCTGTGCCCGCCCTTGCAGAGTACGGCGCAGCCGTAGGATGAACCGATGCGTTTTGCGGCCTGCTCCATATCGCGCGCGCCCCGGATGGTTATGCCGGAGAGGAGTTCGGCTTCGGGGATGTTGGGGGTGACTAAGGAGGCGAGGGGCAGCAGGCTTTCTTTCAGGGTGGAAACGGCGTCTTCCTTTATGAGCCGTGCGCCGCTGGTGGAAATCATGACCGGGTCTAGAACGATATTTCGGGCGTGGAATGCAGTCAGGGTTTTTGATAGGGTTTTTATCAGATCTTTGGATGATACCATGCCGATTTTGACCGCGTCCGGCGGAATATCCGTAAATACGGCATGGATCTGTGCGGTGAGGAAATCCGGGGTTACCTCGTAAACCGCGGTTACGCCGGTGGTGTTTTGGGCAGTCAGGGCGGTTATGGCGCTTGTGGCAAAGACGCCGTTTACCGTCATTGTTTTGATATCTGCCTGGATTCCGGCGCCGCCGCTGGAATCGCTGCCGGCTATCGTAAGAACTGTTTTCATGGTGATCCTCCTTATGGTGATATATTTGGCAGCGCACGTTGGCTTTTGCCAGTCCCCTTAATCATTCTTCTGCATAATTTCTAAAACGTCCGCCTTTAACCTCTGTGCCGCTTCTTTTACATCCTCTGCCGAAAAAAGCGCCGATACGGCTGCAATGCCGCAGATTCCGCTGCCTTGCAGCAAAGAAATATTTTCGTGGCAGATTCCCCCGATGGCGATTGCCGGGACAGAGACAGAGCGGCAGATTTGTTTTAAATCTTCTGTAGTAATGCGGATGGCGTCGGCCTTAGTCGGAGACGGGAATACGGCTCCTATTCCCAGGTAATCGGCGCCGTCGGCTTCTGCCTTTTGTGCCTGTGCGACGGTTTTTGCCGTTGCGCCGATGATAAAATCCCTTCCCGCGCGTTTTCGGATTTCACGGACCGGGCAGTCCGCCTGGCCGACATGGATCCCGTCCGCATGGCTGTTTAACGCTACGTTTAAGTTATCGTTAATCAGAAGCGGTACGCCGTAGCTTTGACAGAGTTTTTTTACCCGGATGGCTTCTGCCGTAAAGGCGTCTTCGTCCAGATGTTTTTCGCGCAGCTGCACACAGGTAACGCCGCCTGCAAGAGCGGCTTCAATCCGGGCAAGAAAGAGTGGAAGTTCCGCGCCCGCCCGGTCGGTTACGGCGTATAGCAATAAATGTTCCGTCATTTGTTTCATGGAAGTCACCTGCCTTTAAAATGTTTTAAAATACGCTGCGGGGTTTTTACAGGACATTGCCCCGCTCATAATACAGCTTCCGGCAGCCCCGGCGCGCAGCGCAAGAGAATGGTTTTTCCCGGTCATACCGCCGATGGCGTAAACCGGGATATGAACGGCGCCGCAGACGTCTGCCAGAAAGGATAAACCGCGCGGCGGCGCCCCTTTTTTGCAGTCCGTGGCGAAAATATGCCCGGCCGTAATATACGTGCAGCCAAGGGCTTCGGCTTCCTCTGCATCCGAAATGGAATGGCAGGAAGCGCCAAGCCGGGAAAAACGGGCTTTTTGCGTATTGTTTAAATCCCGGAGAAGATGCATGGGCAGATGCAGCGCGTCTGCGTGCAGGCGCATGGCAGTTTCGGTAAAGGTATGGAGAATGCACCTTACGCCGTATGTCCGGCAGACAGCCAGAACCTGCCCGGCCAGCGCCCGGTATTCATATTCCGGCAGATCCTTTTCCCGCAGAAGGATTGCATACGGACGGGCTTCGGCGATTTTTCGGATTTGCCCCAGGAAATTTGTCCCGCAAAGCGTGCGGTTTGTAATACAGATTAAATCAGACATATAAGTAGTCGTTGAGCACGGGCTGCAGGCCTTCCCCGGCAATATCCTTATACATTGTTTCAAAGCTTCTGTCGTCATTGATTTCAAACTGCTCGTCGCCGCTTGCGCCGTCTGGTTTCGTTCCGTTGTATTTGCTTTCATGATCGCCGATACCGGTAGAGACGCCTGCGGAAACCTTCGTGGCGGCGATTTTCATAATACCGTTGCGGAACGAAGCGCTTTCGCGGGAGGACACCGTAATGCCTGCAAATGGCAGGAAAATCCGGTAGGCGCAGATAATCTGGCAGAGCTGCGTTTCGTGAACGTCTGAAGGATGTAAGTTTTTATTGTTGATAATCGGGCGCAGGCGGGGGCAGGAGAGGGAAATTTCAGCCTGCGGGTATTTGCGCTGCAGGTAGTAGGCGTGCAGCGCGGCAGAAAGGGCGTCTTTGCGGAAATCCGAAAGCCCCAGCAGGGCGGAGCAGGCGACGCCGCGCATCCCGGCGCGCAGGGCGCGTTCCTGTGCGTCAAAGCGGTAAGGCCAGACGCGTTTGTGCCCCAGCAGATGCAGCGTTTCGTATTTGACGGTATCATACGTTTCCTGAAAGACGGTAACATAATCCGCGCCGCATTCGTGCAGATAGCGGTAATCTTCGGTATTGACCGGATAAATTTCCAGGCCTACCATACGAAAGTAATTCCTTGCCAGCTTACATGCTTCCCCAATATAGGAGATATCGCTCATACTGTGGCTTTCCCCGGTCAGAATCAGTATCTCCTCCATGCCGGAATCGGCGATTACCTCCATTTCGTGCTCAATCTGCTCCATAGAAAGCTTCATCCGGCTGATCTGGTTATAGCAGTTAAAGCCGCAGTAAATACAGTAATTCTCACAGTAATTGGCAATATAAAGCGGTGTAAACAGATACACGGTATTGCCGAACTGCTTCTGCGTTTCCCGGTGCGCCCGCGCCGCCATCTGTTCCAAAAACGGTTCGGCGGCAGGAGAAAGGAGCGCTTTCAGATCCTCAATACTGCAGGTAGGATGCTCTAAAGCGGCGATAACATCTCCCGCCGTATAGCGTCCGTAATCATAGCCGTTCCTCTGCGACAGCACATTCTGCGAAATATCAGAATGGATCTGCTCCATGCCGGGCAGATACTCCATATGTCCGGTGCGGGAAGCCGGATCGCATTCCAGGCGGCGCTTTCTTTTAAGCGCCTCGTCAGAAAGGCGCCCGCCGTCAATAAAAAATTGGTTCTGCATGAAACATCCCTCCTAATCGTGTAAAAATCCGGTCAGCGGGTCGGATGCTGCCGCGCCCCGTATCAGTACGCGTCCAAGCCCGGAACGGTATGCCAGCCTTCCGGCTTCAATTGCCCGGCGGAATGCCTCTGCCATCACAGGCAGGGCGCC
>CAJTLD010000180.1:3768-3994 GCA_910577065.1 uncultured Lachnospiraceae bacterium
ATTCGCGGGTACAAAGTCCCTTATTAGAGCCGATGGGAGATGCTAAAGGCATAACGGCGGCGGCTCCGGCATTGGCTAAATCCCTTGCGGTATTTAAGTCAGGATACATATACGGCATAACGATAAATCCTTCTTTTGCCAGGATTTCAGTGGCGCGGACCGTTTCCGGGTTGTCCGGCAGCAGATATTTGGAATCGCGCATAATTTCGATTTTCACAAAATCCCC
>CAJTLD010000181.1 GCA_910577065.1 uncultured Lachnospiraceae bacterium
TAAAAATCATTCCCGCCCTCTGCGGGGGTGTATTTTTGGAACATGCTCTGAGCCGGAGGTTAAAATGAGTTTACAGGTTATGATGGGGCAGCTTGCGGAAGGGATGTTTATCACGGTTCAGATTTTTGTGCTGACGCTGTTATTTTCCCTGCCGCTGGGGCTGTTGGTATCTTTTGGCAGAATGTCTAATAATATTTTACTGCGCGGCATTGCTAAAATTTACATATCGGTTATGCGCGGCACGCCGCTGATGCTGCAGCTTTTAGTCGTATATTTCGGGCCGTATTATATCTTTAAAATCGGCATTACGTCTTCGTACCGCGCCTATGCGGTGATTATTGCGTTTGCAATTAATTACGCCGCTTATTTTGCGGAAATATACCGCGGCGGGATTGAATCCATGCCGAAGGGGCAGTACGAAGCGGCAAAGGTTTTGGGCTATACGAAAGGACAGACGTTTTTTAAGATTATATTCCCGCAGGTGATTAAGCGCATCCTGCCGTCTGTGACTAACGAGGTCATTACGCTGGTTAAGGATACGTCGCTGGCATTTTCCATTGCCTATGTCGAAATGTTTACGACGGCAAAGGCGATCGCGGCGTCTCAAAAGAGTATGGTTCCGCTCATTGCGGCAGGTATTTTTTACTATGTGTTTAACTTTGTTGTCGCGGCGGTTATGGAGCTTTGGGAAAAGAAGCTTGGTTATTACAGTTAGGAGGCTGCCCGGATGAATTTACTGGAAATGAACCATGTGAAAAAGAGTTTTGACGACAATACTGTTTTAAAAAACATCAGCTTTTCGGTGAAAGAAGGCGAAGTGGTATCTATTATCGGGCCTTCCGGTTCCGGAAAGTCTACGCTTCTGCGCTGTGCGACGCTGCTTGAGACGATGGACGACGGGGATTTGTATTATGTGGGCGAGGCGGCGGCTAAAAGCGAGCACGGCAGGGCGGTTTATGCGCCGGGCGCGGAATTAAAGAAAATCAGCCGGCGGTTCGGGCTTGTTTTTCAGAATTTTAACCTGTTCCCGCATTATTCGGTGCTGAAAAACGTGATGGATGCGCCGATCCATGTGCAAAAGAGGGACAAGGAGGAGGTGCGCAGGGAGGCGGAAGAGCTGCTCTCTAAAATGGGGCTTAAGGATCGCGCCGGTTATTATCCCTGCCAGCTTTCCGGCGGGCAGCAGCAGCGGGTGTCGATTGCAAGGGCGCTCGCAATGAAGCCGAAAATTCTGTTTTTTGACGAGCCGACGTCGGCGCTTGATCCGGAGCTGACGGGAGAGATTTTGAAGGTCATTACACAGCTTGCCAAAGAGAAGATGACAATGGTGATTGTGACGCATGAAATGCATTTTGCAAAGGATGTGTCGGATCGGATGATTTTTATGGACCAGGGCGTGATTGTGGAGGAGACGACGCCGGAAGCGTTGTTTGCCTCGGAAAACCGCAGGACCAGGGAGTTTCTGGGGAAGTATCATGTGACCGGGGTTTAAAGACACGGAAGGGGATGTTTAATCCTCTTCTTTTTTTGAGGATTTTGCAGCCGTATTGCTTGTAAGAAACGGGAGGATAGCATATAATATTTGTATAATTCCTGCCAATAATGGAAATTATTAAGTCCATAATGAAGGAAAAGGAGAAGCATATGGACAAGATATTAGAAGAATTTTCAGGCATTGGCATAGTTCCGGTTATTGCAATGGACGATCCAAAGGACGCGGAGCCGCTTGCGCAGGCCCTGACAGACGGCGGGCTGCCCTGCGCGGAGGTGACTTTTCGCACCGGGGCGGCGGGGGAGGCCATCCGCAGGATGGCGGACCGGTTCCCAAAGATGCTTGTCGGGGCGGGAACCGTACTTACAACAGAACAGGCTGGATGTGCGGCCGACGCGGGGGCTAAATTTATTGTAAGCCCTGGTTTTAATCCAAAAGTGGTGGCATGGTGCCAGGATCATGATATTCCTGTTCTTCCCGGCTGCGCCAGCCCCAGCGATATGGAGCGGGCGCTGTCTATGGGGCTGTCTGCCGTGAAGTTTTTTCCGGCGGAGGCAAACGGCGGGCTTGCGGCAATTAAGGCAATGGCGGCTCCTTACCATACATTGAAATTTATGCCGACCGGAGGGATTACCGCGGAAAATATCAACGATTATCTGGCGTTTCCCAAAATTATTGCCTGCGGCGGAAGTTTTATGGCCAGCAGCGCAATGATAAAGGAAAAAGACTGGGGCGGCATTACCGCAAAAACCCGCAAAGCCGTGGAAGTTATGCTGGGATATACCATACGCTATATTGGGATTTATTCGGAAGAAGGCTGCTGCGGCGCGTTTGCAGGGGATTTGGTGAAGCGGATCAAAAAGGCCGGGCAGGGCAAATACGCCCAGATCGCAGTCGGGACAAATGACATTGCGCGCGCGCGGTATCATCTTGAAAAGGATGGGATACGGTTTGATGAAGAAAGCTGTACGCGGGATAGCCAGGGAAGGATTGTGTCGATTGATGTGGCAAAAGATATCGCAGGGTTTGCCGTCAGGCTGCTTTGCAATTAAAAGAATGGAGGATTTGAAATGGAAAGAACCCAAAAAACACTGATAAATGTAAGGAAGGTAGCCATGATTGGCTGCGGGTTTGTAGGTTCTGCGTCTGCTTTTTGCCTGATGCAGAGCGGGCTGTTTTCGGAAATGGTTCTGATTGACGCGGATAAAGCGCGTGCGGAGGGCGAAGCTTTGGACATCAGCCACGGCGTTCCGTTTGCCAGGCAGATGAAAATTTATGCGGGCGGCTACGACGATATACAAGATGCGGCAATTATTATCATTACGGCAGGCGCAAACCAAAAGCCGGGCGAAACGCGTCTGGATCTGGTGCACAAAAACGTTTCTATTTTTGGAAGCATTATTCCGGAAATAGCCAAAAGGGACTGCCAGGGGATTTTGTTAGTCGTTTCCAATCCGGTGGATATCCTGACATATACGGCGCTTAAGCTTTCCGGATTTACGGAGAACCGCGTGATTGGTTCCGGTACGGTTTTGGATACGGCAAGGTTAAAATGCGCGTTGGGGGAGCACCTTTCGGTCGACAGCAAGAGCGTGCATGCGTTTATTATCGGGGAGCATGGGGACAGTGAAATTGCCGCGTTCAGCAGCGCCAACGTATCCGGGATTGCGTTAAGTGAGTTTTGTGAAATGCGCGGCCATTTTGAGCATGATGAAAATTCCAGGCAGATTGCAGAAAATGTAAAGAACAGCGCTTATGAAATTATCCGCAAAAAACATGCGACATATTATGGAATAGCGATGGCGGTAAAACGGATCTGCGAGGTGATTATCCGGGATGAAAAATCCATTTTACCCGTTTCTTCCATGATGTACGGCGAATACGGCATAGAGGACGTTGTGCTGAGCATGCCTGCAATTGTTGGGAAAAACGGGGTGGAAACGCACGTGCCGATTCCGTTGAGTGAGGAGGAGCGGATGAAACTCGAAGAGTCGGCAAGGACGCTCAAAGATATTTTGAAGGATCCGGCTATGCCGTTTGCGGTTTAAGGATTTTTTACAAAAAAATATCGGCAAAGCTATGTCAGCCAGAGGGCATTTTTCAAACAAGCTCTGAGAGCCGCGAAATCTTGATACGAGGCGAAGAGCGCACGTAATGCCTTCTGGCTGGCCGTTTTACCTTAAGAAATCTTTAAACTATATTTTCCAATATCTTAGTGCAATTTCCGTATTTCTGCGGTATGATAGAGGAAAAGAATGCGAAAGAAGAACGGTACATGAACGGAGAAGATCAAAGAGTACAGTCCGAATATGAGCAGAAGCGTGCAGCTATCCGCGCCTATCAAAGAAAGAAAAGCAGACGGGAACTTTTTTTGAAACTTATACTTATCCTGTGCTGTATTGCCATACTGGCGGTTCCGGGCGGGCTGGCCTGGCGTTTTTTTATGCGCCGTCATGCAAAGCCTGTGCAAAAGGAAGTCCCGGTA
>CAJTLD010000182.1 GCA_910577065.1 uncultured Lachnospiraceae bacterium
GCTAGAGCGTGTTTGAAAAATGCTTTTCGGCAGATGTATTCCACACTTAGTGGGAGATTTGTACCCAAAGGGTATGATATGCCAAATAAGGGAGGCATAGCGGGCTACGTTGACCGGATTCATGCAGATTGAACTACTAATGTTCAATCTGATGGCGCAAATATCACCTAAGTGGGGGATGCAGATGACGGGAATGATTTTTCAAACACGCTCTAGCATTACAAATTAGATATGAAAGAAGAAAGGCACTAAAATGATGGAAACGACACAGACACAGGGGATAGAGGAAGAAGGCGTTTATCTGGAAGAATTATTTTCGCAGATTGAAACGATTTTGGAGCAGATGGACGATAAAGAAATTTCACTTGAGAAATCCTTCCTTTTATATGAGGAAGGCATGAAAAAGCTGAAACAGTGCAATGATAAAATTGACCAGGTTGAAAAGAAGATGCTGGTTCTCCGCGAACAGGGAGAATTAACAGAGTTTTAAGGGAGAATTTATGGATTTTCAAACGGAATTAAAAGGCAGGATCGCGGAAACGCAGGAACTTTTAATGCGGTACCTGCCCGAAGAAAAAGGCTATCAGAAGACGGTGTTAGAGGCCATGAATTACAGCGTGCTTGCGGGCGGCAAGCGTCTGCGTCCGATATTAATGACGGAAACATACCGCTTATTTGGCGGGACCGGGCGCATTATCGAGCCGTTTGCGGCAGCGATTGAACTGATCCATACGTATTCGCTGGTGCACGACGACCTTCCGGCGATGGACAACGACGAATACCGGAGGGGCAAAAAGACGACGCATGCCGTATATGGGGAAGCTGTGGGCATCCTTGCGGGGGACGCGCTTTTAAACTATGCCTACGAAACGGCGGCGAAGGCGTTTATTATGGAACCCGGAAATGCGGATGTGGGCAGAGCATTTGGGGTTCTGGCCAATAAAGCCGGGATTTACGGGATGGTAGGCGGACAGACGGCGGATGTGGAATCGGAAGGAGCGGGAACGCTTTCCGCGGACAAGCTTACGTTTATTTACCGCATGAAAACAGGCGCGCTGATTGAAGCCGCCATGCTTACGGGAGCGATTCTGGCAGGCGCCGGGGAAGCAGAGCAGGCGTTAATCGAACAGGCGGCCGGGGAAATTGGAATGGCATTCCAGATACAAGACGATATTCTGGATATGACAAGCACGCTGGAAGTACTCGGAAAGCCAATCGGAAGCGATCAGAAAAACGAAAAAACCACTTATGTGTCGCTGTTTGGCATGGAGCAGGCAAAAGAGAAAGCGGGGCAATTATTTGGGGACGCAATGGAGCGGCTGAACGCTCTTCCGGTTCAAAACCCGTTTTTGTCCGAATTATTACGAAGTTTGATACATCGGGAAAAATAGAGGTGCCGTTATGGTATTGGAGAAGATTACACAGGCAAACGATATCAAAAAGATAAGCAAAGCCGATTGGGGTGTCCTGGCAGAAGAGATCCGGGCATTTTTAATCGAAAAGATTTCGGTGTCCGGGGGGCACCTGGCGTCAAATCTGGGCGTAGTGGAGCTGACGATGGCGCTGCATCTTGCATTTGATTTGCCGAAGGATAAAATTGTATGGGATGTCGGGCATCAGTCTTATACGCATAAAATACTGACCGGGCGCATGGACGGGTTCGACACGCTGCGCAAATACGGCGGCATGAGCGGGTTCCCAAAACGGTGCGAAAGCGACTGCGACTGCTTTAACACCGGGCACAGCTCCACCTCGATTTCCGCAGGGCTTGGCTATGCGATGGCTCGCCAGATAAAAGGCGGGGATTATAAAGTCGTCTCGGTGATAGGCGACGGCGCGATGACTGGCGGCATGGCATATGAGGCCATGAACAACGCTTCGCGGATCCGGTCGAATTTTATTATTGTGTTAAACGACAACAATATGTCCATTTCGGAAAACGTAGGCGGGCTTTCCAAGCATTTAAACAACCTGCGCACGGCAAAGCCCTATCAGGAAATCAAGACGGGCATAGCCAATTCCTTAAGCAGGATCCCGGTCTGCGGGGAAGGGATTGTCGAGCGGCTCCGCAAGACCAAAAGCGGCATTAAGCATCTGCTTGTGCCGGGGATGCTCTTTGAGGATATGGGGATTATGTACTTAGGTCCGGTAGACGGGCACAACGTTTCCCAGATGGTCAAGGCGTTTAAAGAAGCCACCCGGCTGCAGGGCCCGGTGCTTGTACATGTGATGACCCAGAAAGGAAAAGGCTACCGGCCTGCCGAACGCCATCCGGCGCGGTTTCACGGAACGGATCCGTTCGACGTCGGGACGGGGCTTCCGTTAAAAAAACGGGTGAAAGCCAATTACACAGATGTGTTTTCCACAGTAATGTGCAAGTTAGGGGAACGCGATCCGTCGGTCGTTGCGGTCACCGCCGCCATGTCGGACGGTACGGGCTTAAAGCGGTTCCACAACAAATACCCGGATCGTTTTTTTGACGTCGGGATTGCGGAAGGGCATATGGCGACATTTGCCGCAGGGCTTGCGGCCGCGGGGCTTAAGCCGGTTGTGGCGGTCTATTCATCCTTTCTGCAAAGGGCGTACGATCAGGTTCTGCACGATGTCTGCATCCAGAACCTTCCGGTGGTATTTGCCGTAGACCGGGCGGGCTTAGTGGGCAGCGACGGGGAAACGCACCAGGGAATCTTTGATCTTTCCTATCTGTGCAGCATTCCAAATATGACAGTAATGGCGCCCAAAAACAAATGGGAACTTTCCGATATGATCAAATTTGCCGTAAACCTCGGCGGGCCGGCTGCGGTGCGCTATCCGAGGGGGGAAGCGTATGACGGGCTAAAAGAATACAGAAGCCCTCTGGTTTACGGGAAAAGCGAAATGCTGTATGAAGAAGGGCAGATAGCGGTTCTGGCGCTTGGCAGCATGGTAAAGACCGCAGAAACGGTGCGGGAACTGCTGCATGAAAAGGGATATCGCTGTACGCTCGTAAACGCACGGTTTGCAAAGCCTTTGGACGAAGAGCAGATCCTGAGTCTGACAGACAGGCACGAGCTGATTGTGACAATGGAAGAAAACGTAATAAGCGGCGGGTTTGGCGAGCGGGTAACAGAACTTTTAAACCGGAATGCCGTGGGGATACATGTAGTAAACGCTGCAATTGGGGATGTATACGTGGAGCATGGGAACGTAGAGATCTTGCGGAGGGTAGTCGGAATCGACGCCGAAGAAATCGTGCGGAGGGTTGTAGAGGAGTATGAGAGAGTGAAGGGGAGTAAGTGACATTGCGCCGCCGGGAGGAGACTGCGGCAGAGGGGGATGTCGTTTCCGGGCGGTGTTCATGGATTAAGAACTTCTAAACAGCCCCATTGAATTTTCTCAATGCGGACGGAACCGCCCTAAACGCGCCATCCATGGCGCATTAGGGCTTCCACGGACGTCCTGTCCGTGGATTCCTGGATTTCGCAGGGGCTGTTAAGAAGTTCTAAATCCAATCACAATGCCCGAAATCGACATCCCCCTCTGCCACAGCCTCCTCCCGGCTACGTTGTCGAGGGCTGTCAGTTGAACTCCACCACAACCTGGTTGTGTGATGGGGGTGTGTCAGGCACAAAGCAAGTGTCTCGAAACCTCAATTCCCGGCCGGATGGAGCACTGGAGGATGTTAGAAAAAGTAAAGGCTGCAACCAATCATCATAAATTTTGAGAAAACGTAGTCCGACAGAGGGCAGGGGATGCCGCCGGGGCATTGTGAGGGGATTTAGGGGTGCTTAAGTATCCCTGCGACACCCAGCAATGCCCTGCCATGGATGGCAGGGCAAGTTCCAACCGCGCCATGGACGGCGCGTTTGGAACGGTTGCGTCCGCATAAAAAACGTGTGAGGGATACTTTAGAACCCCTTAATCCCGGAACACCGCCCCGGCGGCATCCCCTGCCCTCTG
>CAJTLD010000183.1:0-2551 GCA_910577065.1 uncultured Lachnospiraceae bacterium
TCTTTTTTAAAATTCCGTTTGCGGATTGTAGGTATGCCATCCGTCCAGGTAAATATAACATTTATGTCCCTCGTACCATGCTTTGTACGCGTCCGCACTGGCTTCCGGCACGTATACATGGCAGCAAACCGGAAGCGCATCCTCCTCGAAGGATTCTGGTATGGTTACTTCCGGCGGCACGCTTCCTGTAAAATATATGTTGCGCGCTCTGATTAAATCAAATGCCGGCGCCGTTACATGTTTCAGGCTGCTCGGATAAATCAGTTTTTCCAGTGTCTCTGAATCGCAATTGACCAGGCTGATATCCGGCGTCAGCTTTTCTACCTGTTCGGAAATCCGTACTACTTCTTGTTCGTTTGCAATGGCAACTGCAAGGCTCTTATCCGTCTTATTATAAATACACTGTCCGTCTTTGCTGAATACCGGGTTGTGTTCCGACACCATGACGTCCCGGATATTGATATTCTTTTCCCAGGGATTTTTGTTAAACGCCCCTTTTTCCAGTATGGAAACGGAGGCCGGGATATGGATCGCCGGGGACATTGCGCTGCCGAATGCATAAGGTGCAATCTTTATTATCCCGTCCGGGATGGTATACTCTTTGCCCGCTGTCGCTGCCATAACCAAAGCCATGCTTTTTTTGTGGATTAAGCCGTTTCCCCTGACCTCAAACGTTTTGTTCTTTTTCGACAATTTGATCTCTTTTAAGGACGGGCAGCCCCACAGCGACGAATTTTCAAAGGATTTCATCTGTTCCGGCAGGACGATGGTTTTTAATTTGTCGCATCCGTAAAAGGCATAGCTTTCAATTTTCTTGATCTTTTTTGGAAGCTTTATCGTTGTTACCGCATTCAGTCCGCTAAATGCGGCCCGATCGATGACTTTTACGGTATCCGGGATCCGGATGGACTTTAAGGCCGACGTTTCTTTTGTACTGCCGTCCCAGTTATGCCACGGCTCAATGTATGTGCCGAATAACGTAGCGTATGCTTCTCGGTTCTCCCCTTTTCCATTCTCCGGGCGCCCGAGCCGGGTAACCTTTTTTCCATGGATGGTTTTCGGAATGGAAAGGGAACGGTTTTTCTTCCCTTTAATCTTGATTTTGTAAATCCAGGCTTCTTTTCCGTTTTTAGAAGGATGGGTGTAGTAGGTAAACGCTCCCTTTGTCTGAACTTCTTTTTTTCCTTTGTCCCATGCGCCTGTTTTGGATGCAGCCTTCGTTTCGGCGGCGGTCATGATCAGCATCACAAACAACACTGCGCTTAATACAGTTATCCATCTTTTTTTCATAATATACTCCCTTTCTGATTGTTTGTGCCGTTTACTTGTTATATTCATTACAATAACATATTTATTCTGGTTTGTGTTTCGTTTGGCATAAGCGGTATCCATATTAGCACAAAGGGTAAAAATAAAAATACGCGCTATCCTGAAACTTATGGGCAAACCTGCAAAGGAAGGGGGATATCAACCAACTTATGAAAGAGCGCTCTTACAGATGCCCTTTCGTAAGCCGGTTGATATTTCGTATTGTATTGTGTATAATCATCTAGTACTCCATCCGGACAGAAATTGAAGTCTGGAACCATCTGCTTCGCACCATTGCGTCGTTAAAATTTCTAGACGATGCCACCGCATCGCCGTCGAAATTTTGCCTAGCACTGGCACAAAGCAGGTGTCTCCAAACTTCAATTCCTGTTCGGATGCAGTACTAGTCCAAACTTACAGCAGAAAATTGGCATGGAGGGACAGGCATGGGGAACAAGCGCAAAATCGGAGGAGTACTGGCAATTTTCTTTTTGCTTTTTATGCTGCCGCAAATGGCGTTTGCAGCGGACAAGGAAAAGCAAAAAGAAAAGGAATATAATTTTAACGAAGAGAAAACGGTTGTCATTTCCGAAGAGAAAAGCTACGCGGTGTCGGACGAGTACACCTGGCTGAAATACAAATCGTCTGCAGACGGCTGCCTGACTGTGCAGGTATCGGATCCGGACGGCACGCAAGGCGGGGCAAGGGGCTATATTGCGCTATATAACAGCACAAAATCAAGAGCCTTGTCGCCGAATACAATATTTTACAACACGGCGCACACGGCGAAAAACATTTGGCGTGCGTTTACGTTTGGCCTGTCAAAAGGGCAGGAGTATTATTTGCGGATCCGGGCGGAAAACGCTGTGCAGATTACCCGTAAATTTACAAAGATCAAGGACGTATCCGGTATATCCAGGGCAAAGGCCAAAAAGCTAAATAAAAATAAAGCCAGGACGGGGCTTATCCCGGCAAATAGTTCCGCTGCGGACTGGTATCGGATCGATCTGGCAAAAAAGCAGAAAATTCGCCTGTATTACAGCGCCAATACCACAGGCAGTTTTAAGATGACAGTATTTGCAGGAAAGCGGAGGCTTGGTTCGCGTAATATTTCCTATACGGCCGGGCAGAAGGTTACGATTATGCAGTCCGAGGGGCAAAACGACAAAAAGAAAGGGATGCCGCCAGGTAAATATTATATTAAAATGGAGCAGGCCAATGCCTTAGCTTCCGGGTCTTATAA
>CAJTLD010000183.1:2561-3908 GCA_910577065.1 uncultured Lachnospiraceae bacterium
GAATTGAGTACGGGACGTGTTTGGAAATCCGGCTGTGGATTTTCAAACACGTTTTAGAATGATGGGAGAAATATGGACGTAAAAGATTTTTATTATGAACTGCCGGATGAATTGATTGCGCAGGATCCGCTTTTGGATCGTTCCGGCTCAAGGCTGATGGTTTTAAATAAGGATTCCGGGGAGATAACGCACCGTAAGTTTTATGAAGTGACCGATTATCTAAAGTCCGGGGATTGTCTCGTAATCAACAATACAAAAGTAATCCCGGCGCGTTTGTACGGAAGCAAGGAGAACACGGGCGCTAAGATTGAAATACTGCTGTTAAAGCGTATGGAAGGCGACGTATGGGAAACTCTGGTAAAGCCCGGCAAAAAAGCCAGGCCTGGGGCAAGGATTGTATTCGGGGACGGGATTTTGAAAGGCGAAATAGTCGGCGTTGCCCAAGAAGGCAACCGTTTGATCCGGTTTACGTATGACGGGATTTTTGAAGAAATATTAGACAGGCTGGGGCAGATGCCGCTGCCGCCGTATATTACGCATCCTTTGCAGGATAAAAACCGTTACCAGACCGTGTATGCCAAGTACGACGGTTCTGCGGCAGCGCCTACGGCAGGGCTGCATTTTACAAAAGAACTTCTGCAGCAGGTGCGGGAAATGGGAGTGGAAATTGCAGAGGTGACGCTTCACGTCGGGCTTGGGACATTCCGTCCGGTCAAGGAGAAGGATGTGTTAAAGCATCATATGCACTCGGAGTTTTATGAGATAGGAGAGGGCGCCGCAGAGAAGATTAACCGGACGAAGCAAAACGGAGGACGGGTGATTGCGGTAGGGACGACAAGTACAAGGACGTTGGAGTCTGCGGCAGAACGGGACGGAACGGTAAAAGCAAAAAGCGGCTGGACGGAAATCTTTATATATCCCGGGTACAACTTTAAAATAATTGACGGCCTGATTACTAATTTTCATTTGCCGGAATCGACGCTTGTAATGCTGGTATCGGCGCTTGCAGGCAGAGAACAAGTGCTTGCGGCTTATGATGCGGCAGTGAAGGAGAGATACCGGTTTTTTAGTTTTGGGGATGCGATGCTTATCTGTTAACGTCCTTTCGTACATTTGTAATCTCGGAAGAATGAAAAAGTACAAAGTCCCAAGAAATCAGAATATTTCCCGGAATAAGATATATAATAAGATAAATACCATATATAGATCTCTTGTTGACAGGATGTACTATATATGGTATATTTTTATACCATAGAACCTAGTACTGCATCCGAACAGGAATTGAAGTTTGGAGACAACTGCTTTGTGCCAGTGCTAGTACTGCATCCGAACAGGAATTGAAGTTTG
>CAJTLD010000184.1 GCA_910577065.1 uncultured Lachnospiraceae bacterium
CGTTTCCGGCGGTTGCGTCCGCATTCGGATACGTAAACGGGATACTTTAGAGCCGCTTCATCCTGTCACACCGCGAACGCCGCATCCCCTGTCCTCTGGCTGACGGAACTTTGCCAACTTATACTTGCCTTTTCCCTCAATACATGATACACTAATCTCGCAATACGTCTTTTAATTCTTTTATTTTCTTTCCTATCTATCCGGAACCATTTCAAATCCCCCTCAAAAAGGAGATAAATTATGACCTATGAAAATTTCAAAACCACAGCGTTATCATCCATCCAAACCTATTTCGGAGACAACGCATCCGTTTCGGTACATCAGATTGTCAGAAATAACAACGTCCGCCTAGACGGCCTAACCATCGAAGAAGCTTCCGTCAATATCACCCCCACAATATACCTGAATTATTATTACGACGATTATCTCGCCGGCAAGCCATTTTCTGCGGTTCTCGACGAAATCATCGCATCCTATCAGAAAAACCTGCCCGATCAAAACATGGATCTTACTTTTTTTACAGATTATAACAAAGCAAAATACCACATCATTTTTAAACTAATCAACTATAGCCAAAACGCGGATTCCCTAAAAGAAATCCCCCATTTCCGTTTCCTAGACCTGGCCGTAGTTTTCTGCTGTTTTCTTCCGGATACTCCAAACGGAAACGCATCCATTTTAATCCAAAACCATCATTTGGATTTCTGGCACATTACCGCCGATTCCCTGTATGAACTTGCCGTTAAAAATACCCCCATACTGCTTCCATATGATTTGAAGAGTATGGAGGATGTTTTAAGATATGCCGATCCGGACAGTCTTTCCTTTGGTTCCGGCAAAATGCAAATGCCCAACGCGCCCGGAAAGCCTCCCGCAATGTACGTCCTTTCCAACACGGAAAGATACTACGGCGCTGCGGTGATTTTATATCCGCAGGTGCTCGCATTTTTTGCCGATCTGCAGGAATCCGATTTGTATATCCTGCCAAGTTCCGTGCATGAAGTGCTCCTGCTCCCAAAAAGCAGCTGTCCCCATGCGTCCGGCCTAAACTGCATTATACAGGAAGTAAACGCTTCCCAGGTTCTTGCCGAAGAAATACTTTCCGACCATTTTTATTGCTTCGACCGCGCTTTGGGCATTATCACCCGCTGACCCGGCACATATCTTCATAAAGCGATTCATATGCTTCTATGGAACTTTCCCATGAAAAATCCCGTTCCATACCGCGCAGCATAAGGTTATGCCAGTTTTCTTGTTCCGACTCATAAAGCGCCTTTGCCGCACGCAGGACAAACGCCATTTCGTCTGCATTGTAATTGGCAAAGGAAAAACCGCATCCCTCCTGCGTATATTTATTGTACGGCTCTATCGTGTCCCTTAATCCCCCGGTTTCACGCACAACCGGCACCGTTCCGTACCGCAGGCTTATCAGCTGGCTTAACCCGCACGGTTCAAACAGAGACGGCATCAGAAACGCGTCCGCCCCTGCATAAATCAAATGCGCCATATCTTCGGAATAACCGATGTTGGCCGAAAGCTTGTCCGGATACTTCTCGGCAAAATAGCGAAACATATTTTCATATCGCGCTTCTCCGGTTCCCAAAACTGCAAATTGCACATTTTCGCCTGCCAGAAAAGAATCTAAAATATACGCCACCAAATCAAATCCTTTTTGATCGGTCATCCTTGATACCATGCCGATCAAAAACGTATCCGGCGATTGGGGCAGCCCCATTGCCTCCTGCAGCTTTCTTTTGTTTTTGGGCTTTACAGCCCCAACGTTTGACCGGCTGTAGCGGTATGGGATTCTTCGATCCGCCGCGGGATTATATTCCCGGTAATCCAGGCCGTTTAATATGCCAAACAGCTTATAACTGTAATAACGCAGCACGCCGTCCAGCCCTTCGCCGCCTTCCGGCGTCATAATTTCCATTGCATAAGATTTGCTGACCGTCGTCACAATGTCCGAATAAACAATGCCGCCTTTTAAATAATTCGCTTCCCCGTACGTCTCGATTCCTTTTGGCGTAAACACGTCTGCTCCAAGCCCGGTTACATCTTTTATTTCGTTTAAAATCCATCTGCCCTGGAACCGGATATTGTGGATGGAAAATACGGTGCGGATTTTACGGTAGGCTTCCTGCTGCTGATACATAGTTTTCAAATACACCGGTATCAGTCCCGTCTGCCAGTCGTTGCAGTGGATAATATCCGGCCAGAACCCAATTTCCCCGAACGCATCCAGCACTGCCCTGGAAAAAAAAGCGAATTTTTCCACATCCTGATAAATTTCGCCGTACGGGCGATCCCCTGCGAAATAAAATTCATTATCCACCAGATAATACCGTATGCCGTCCACTTCTGTTTCCAAAATTCCCGCATACTGCCTGCGCCATCCAAGCGAAACCGTAAAATCCGCCGTCTGCTTTAGCCGTCCGGCAAGTCCCTCGTCCATGCACGCATATTTGGGCAGGATCACCCTTACGTCAAATTCACTGCGGTTAAAATATTTCGGCAGCGACCCCACAACATCGGCAAGGCCGCCCGTCTTGATAAATGGCAAGGCTTCCGACGCTGCAAAAAGTATTTTTTTCATAAAAATAGACCTCCCATATTTCTCTTATGATAGGTCTATTATACTCCAAATTTTATCCAATAGAAAGTAAAAAATGTCATGCGCCGTGTTTGTAATCCAGACGGATTTTATCAGCAATCAGGGCAATAAATTCGGAATTGGTCGGTTTGCCTTTGCCATTGTGGATCGTATAGCCAAACAACTCGTCAATCGTATCCATCTTGCCCCTGCTCCATGCAACTTCAATAGCATGGCGGATGGCCCGTTCCACTCTGCTTGGCGTAGTCTGATAACGTTTGGCAATCGTCGGATATAGGATTTTCGTGATGGAATTGAGCATCTCAATATCGTTCACAGACATCATGATAGCTTCCCTTAAGTACTGATACCCTTTAATATGTGCAGGCACGCCGATTTCATGGATAATATCCGTTACGTCAGATTCCAAATTCCGAGGCGCTTTTTCTTCTTTTTTCCCGTATTTTTCGTATGCGCCGATTTTACGCGATTCAGCATTTTTAACCATTTCGGTATTCTGCTTTACCTGTTTGATCCGATCAATGACCATATCGTTGTCAAATGGTTTCATAATATAATAATCTGCGCCGGATAAAAATGCGTTTTCTGTAATTTTTTCATTTCCAATGGCGCTGATCATAATAAAAGACGGATGTTTTTTGATACTTCTGTCGTGTTTAATCTTAGACAAAACACCCAAACCGTCTAATTTTGGCATAACGATATCAAGCAAAACCACATCCGGCTCTTTATCTTTTATCATTTGACATGCTTCTTCCCCATCTTTCGCTGTTCCGACTACTTCTAAGTCTTCGTCGCTGCGGATAATATCCCCTAAAAGCATCAGCATTCTTTCGTTATCGTCTGCAATTGCAACATTTAATTTACCCATTCCAAATTTTCTCCTCCTGATTCATTTCTTTTCAAAGCGTGTCTAAATTCAAGACTATTTGTATTATAAGCATCCCGCCGTTTTGAAGCAATCATAATATTTCGCAGTATTCGACAAGAACTGTAATTTCACAGAGGCTGTTGTCGAATGGATAAAATCTCACAGACGCATTATTGCTTTCCATTGGATTTTATGTCCGTATTTGTCGAAAACATTTCAATTTTTCGCCGCAGCCCAAAAACGGGAAGCTATCCGCTCCCCGCTTTTGCCGACGCATATTATCGGAAACTCTTAATCCATGTAATTAAAGAATCGTGATAAACGTTATTTTCCACATCCCTGCGCATTTGATCCGTGACCGGGCCGTTTTTCTCCATAAT
>CAJTLD010000185.1 GCA_910577065.1 uncultured Lachnospiraceae bacterium
GGCTCCTGCCGTTTTGTCGGTAAAAAGCCAGAAAACAAAGGTTCGGATTACCTGGAGCGCATCCGAACACGCGGCGTCCTACCAGCTTTACCGTAAAGCGGGAAGTAAAGTGACAAAGGTCGGCAAAGCTGTGGCCGGTACAACTGCATATGATGAAAATCCGGTTAAAGGAACTATGAATTACTATGTTATGGCGCTTTCCGGCGGCCAGAGCGCATATACAGACAGCGCAGCCGGGCAGTCCAAAAGCATTAAGCTTCCATCCATGGTTGCAAACGCGAAAGCCGTGCAGGTAAAAGGCAAAAAAGCAGTCTCGATAAGTTGGAAAAAAGCGAGCAAAACTTCTTCCTATCTTATTTACCGCGCAGAAGGCAAGAAAGGGACATTTAAAAAGATAGCGACGGTTAAGAGGAAAAACAACTACCGTGACAGTAAGAAGTTAAAGAAAGGAAAAACGTATTATTATAAAATCGTGACAGTGTCGGGAGGGAAGTACAGCCCGATGAAGGCGGCAAACAAAGGTGTGAAAATAAAGTAAATGTAAACAGTGGAAAAAGTACGTCAGACAGAGGGGGTTACAGCCAGCCTCTGTCTGACTGCGTGTTCTGTGGTATCCCCTTGTCCGCTTAGGGTATGGTTTCTGGATGTTGTGTATTCAGAAGTTATACATAGTTTCGCAGGAAAGGCTTCAGTTTTGCGGTTTGTTTCGTCGCAGAAGCTTCATCCAAAACAATTTTTTTTGTTGTGCGGGTGAGCTTGATATGTTAAAATATTTCGAAGAACGTTTCGTTAGGGGGTTTTTATGGACGGTGGAATGCGATTCGATTATAGTATTATAGAATATTTGCTGTCTGCGCTGAAACCGCAGGAGACAGAGGACGGTTTGGAGCGGGAGGAAGAACCGCTTTCCTTGGAGGAAGCTTTGAAGCGGCAGCGGCGGCAGGCGGCGCGCCAGATAAAGAAGTTTATTGACGAGATGCCGGGAGGGTTTTTTATTTACCATGCGGACGAGGAAGAGAAGCTGATTTATGCAAATGCGTCCCTGCCCCGGATGTTTGGCTGCAATACGCAGGAGGAATTTCGGGAACTGACAGGAAATACTTTTCAGGGGATGGTTCATCCTGAGGATTTGGAGGAAGTCAGAAAAAGTATCCGCCAGCAGGTTCAGGAAAGCAAGTATGACCTGGATTATGTGGAATACCGGATTGTACGTAAGGACGGTTCCGTCCGGTATGTGGACGATTACGGGCATTTTATCCACAGTGAACAGGAAGGCGACATTTTTTATGTATTTATCGGCGACGTGACGGAAAAATGGATGCGCCAGAAAAAAGAGCGGGAACAGCTTTTAAACGATAATTTAAAGAAGGAGCAGGAACTGAAATATACGCATCAGGAACAGATACGGCATCTGGAAATGATTGAGGGATTGAGTATTGATTATGAAACCATTTTTTATGCGGATTTGGATTTAAACCAGATTCAGGCATTTCGGACAAGCGAGCGCATGCGGGATAAATTTAAAGAAAGAGGCAGTATTTATGAATATACGGGGTTTGATTTTGAATATGTAAAAAACTGGGTTTATCCGGATGACCGTGAACTGGTGCTGCGTACGACCAATCCGGACAACATACGCCAGAAGCTATCAAAGAAAAAAGAAATGCATATTTGTTACAGGATTTTCCGAAACGGCAAGCCGGTATATATCCAGCTTCGGATTGTACATGTGGGAGACAGCAGCCACGTTTCCCAGATCGTCCTTGGTTACCGGAATATTGACGATGAAATTATACAGGAGATGGAACGGAACCGTATGCTGGAAGCCGCTTTAAATGACGCGCAGCAAGCCAACCAAGCTAAGAATATTTTTCTTTCCAATATGTCGCATGATATCCGTACGCCGATGAACGGAATTGTGGGGTATGCGATTCTGGCCAAGAATCATCTGGATGACAAAGAAAAACTTGTAAAATATCTGGATATGATTACCTCTTCAAGCGACGTGCTGCTGCAGCTTTTGAATAATGTTTTTGAAGTGGTGGGAATTGATTCCGAACAGATTTATCTGGAAGAAAGCAAATGTTCCCTGACGGAAATTATGTACAATATCCAGACGGCTATGAGCCTTCATGCAGAAGAAAAGGATATTACGATTTCATTGGACACGTCGCAGGTTACGCATGCGGATATTTATGGGGATCAGCAGAAAGTGGGCCAGATTTTGTTGTATCTGGTAGATAACGCTATAAAATATACCCATACGGGAGGCAGGATCTGGATGTCTGCGGAGGAACAGCCAATGCCTTCTAAGGATCTTGCAAGTTATCGGATTACCGTAGAGGATAACGGCATAGGAATCAGCCAGGAGTTTCTTTCGCGTATATTTGAACCGTTTGAACGGGAAAAAAGCACGACGTTAGGCGGTATATACGGCGCAGGACTGGGTTTGACCATTGCCAAAAAAATTATTGAAATGATGGACGGTACGATAGAAATATCAAGTAAAGTTGGCGTCGGGAGCAAATTTACGGTAATACTGCATTTCCGTATACAAAACCAGCAAAAAGAAAGCGACAGGGCAGAGGGGGCGTTTGATTCTGCGCCGAGGCAGAAAACGATTCTGATGGTGGACGACAATGAAATTAATCTGGAAATCGGCATGGAAGTGCTAAAGGATGCCGGATATTCCGTGGATACCGCCACAGACGGCAGCTTGGCGGTGGAAAAGATAAAAAATGCAAAGCCGGGTACTTATGGAGCCGTCCTGATGGATCTTCAGATGCCGGTGATGAACGGATACGACGCCGCAAAAACGATACGCGGGTTAACGGATCCGGCGGTGGCTAATATCCCGATCATCGCATTGTCTGCAAATACGCTGGAAGAGGATAAAAAGATGGCTTTGAGCAGCGGCATGAACGCTCATCTTTCCAAACCGATTGATATTGTCCAGCTCTATGAACTTTTGGAACAGATTTTAAAAGAAGCGTAAACGGATGAAAATTACAGTTTTGTGTGTGGGAAAAATAAAAGAAGATTTTTACAGGAAGGCAATCGAAGAATACCAAAAGCGCCTGGGACGTTACTGTACGCTTTCCGTGACGGAAGTTTCGGATGAAAAAACCCCGGATTCTGCCAGCGTCGCTATGGAACGGCAAATCAAAGAAAAAGAAGGGGCGCGTCTGTTAAAGCTTATGAAAGAGGATATGTATGTGATTGCATTGGCGATCGACGGCAGGATGCCGGATTCGGTCGGCTTGTCCCGGTCTATTGAACAGCTTTGGCTTACGGGTAAACCGCATATTGCATTTGTGATCGGCGGCTCTTTGGGATTAAAGCGTGCGGACGAGACGTTAAGTTTTTCTAAAATGACGTTTCCACACCAGCTTATGCGTGTGATTCTGCTGGAACAGCTTTATCGCAGTTACCGGATTATGCGCAACGAACCATATCATAAGTAAAGGTGAAAAGGAACGGATGTTCTTGGGAATAGAAGATAATAAGAGTTGTAATTTTAACCCCATGGGAGTTTGAAGCTTCCATGGGGTTTTACTGTTCGTGACAATAAAGTTCTTAAAACAATATTTCAGCTAAGTGAATTTTTATATCGCCATAACCATCTGAACTGACAGGAAGCTGGCGTAAAGGGTTTTCTTTCTTAGGCATGGCGGCAGGATGAAAGCATACTCATTTACAACAAGGAGTGGGAAAAGTGTGCCGGAGATTATCCTGCAGGGGAACTGGGTGGAGCAGTGGGGCTTTAAGATTGGCTGTAGCGTGTCTGTGGAGTGTTGCCAGAATAAGCTGGTTATCCTGAAAGAATAAAAAGGAAAAAATGCCGGGAGGCAGGTTCT
>CAJTLD010000186.1 GCA_910577065.1 uncultured Lachnospiraceae bacterium
ACACCTGTTTTGTGCCAGTGCTAGGCAAAATTTCGACGGCGATGCGGTGGCATCGTCTAGAAACTTTAACGACGCAATAGTGCGAAGCAGATGGTTCCAGACTTCAATTTCTGTCCGGATGCAGTACTAGCGCCACTTTACACTTCTTTTACATTAACATCATTATACACAACACCAGAGCATAATAAAAGCCAAAACTGCCATTTAATCCGCAAAACGCGCTTTCATACGCCCACAATCAGCTGCTTTTTCGGATAATTCCGGCGCCGTCCTCTGGCTGGCGCATCTTTGCCGGCAGCTTTCACTGTAATATCAACTTCCTATAACCCCGTCTGAAATTACCAAAATCCGATCCGCATAATCGGCCATCTGCCTGTCATGCGTCACCATAATAATCGTCTGGTTATAAAGCCTGGCCGCCTTGCTCATCAGCATTACTACTTCATTTGCGTTTTCCGCATCCAGATTTCCGGTTGGTTCGTCCGCCAAAATTACTGCCGGCGAAATACAAAGCGCTCTGGCAATTGCTGTCCTCTGCTGCTGCCCGCCGGACATTTCGGACGGAAACTTATCCTTGCAGTCTAAAATCCCAAGCGTTGATAATATCTGCAAAACGCTTTCTTTATCTTCTTTACGGCCGTCCAAATGAATCGGCATTATAATATTTTCGTATGCCGTATATTCCGGAAACAAGCTGTAATCCTGGTAAATAAAACCGATTTTCCTGCGCCTGATCTGCGAGAGTTTTTTATCGGGCAAATGCAGGATATTTTCTCCGTCAAGAAGCACTTCGCCTTCATCCGGCGCATCGAGCGTACCTAAAATTTTAAGCAGGGTGGATTTACCGGAACCGCTTTTGCCTACAATCGCCACAAATTCTCCCTGGCCAAATGAAAGACTGCATTTTTTTAAAGCTTGCACTTTGATTTTATCATTTCCATACGTTTTGGATATGTCTTTGCATTCTAATACTCTTTTCATCTTAATTTCTCCTTTTTTATAAAATTTCTGATAGACAGATATGAAATAAATGTAAGCGCCAGTATCAAAGCCGCAACCATAACCGCCAAATACGGCAGGCGAACGGAACGGGCCGCAAATTCAAACGAAAGCAAAAAACGGTTGTCGGTATTGGCCTGCAATAGTTCCGACCAGGAATAAACTCCTTCCGATAACAATTCTGTCCCTTTGCCCTGTGCGCCTGTAAAAGAACTTTGTTCCAGTAAATTTCCGGCCAAAACCGCCAAAAAGCAGCAGGGAATACTAAACCCCATCCACAAAGCCTGTAAAAAACGTTCTTTCACACAAAGAAACCGCAGCCTTGTCCATTCCATGCCAAGCTGCCTCAGCAAGCGGTATTTCCCGGTACGACGCTCATTTTGTATTTGCCCGAAATAAACCTGAATCAGCAAAAAAAGAAATAAAATAATCAAAAATAAAACGCCGTATGTGCAAAGCTGACGCGTCAGAGTGTGCAATTCCTGCTGCCGCTTCTCAAAACCGGAACGATACTGCATATAATTCCTTTGAAAAACAGATGTCAGGCGCTTTTGCGTCGATTCAAATGACTGGCTGCCGTTCAGATCAATCAGGATACGGTTTTCCCTTAATATCTTCCCGTCTGCCTGCGCAATCCGCCCGGCCAGCTTTTGGGAACCGATTATAACATATAGGGAATCCGGCAATTTCCCGTCCCAACGTTCTGAATCCGTGTTTATAACTGCGCCTACCGTTACAGGAACAACCCCCGGAAGGCTGTATTCTTCCGGAATATGCGCCGGAAGCGCATAACCTGTCATTTTTACCGGCTTAGATTCGGCTTCACCGCTCACAATCTTAGCGGAAACTCCGGGCTTAAGCGTAGGATCGCTTTGTATTTTTTTATAACTCCCTCTGTTTGCGCTATCGTTTACTATGTCGTAAAAGCCAAAAAACAAGACAATAACCTGCTTCCCGTCCCAAAATGCCTGTTCGTTTAGCCCGCTCAGATCCGCTTCTTTTTCCAGTTCTTGTAAAATGGGATCCCGTTTTTCAAAAAAGCAAAAATCCATATCCCAGTATTCCTCGTCCGCAGTATTGGAACGGCCTTCATACAAATCTGCTTTCCGCTTCTCTATCAGGCTGTTTTTCTTATTTTCCCACTGCAGGATATGCGTGTGATCCCAGGTTCGGTATTCGATCCGTTCAATGCCAATGAATGTGGACAGCTCTTCCTTAAGCTCTTCGCCAATCCCATGATACATATCAAACGACGTGTCCACAACACTTACATGTTCTTCCCCGTTTTTGTCATAAATGTCTTTGCGGATATCCATTTTATAAAATGCGGAAAAATCCTGCAGCCCGTCGGTTTCCCCTGCATATCTTTGTACAGACTCACCCACCTTGTTCAGGCAAAGCATCAAAATGGTACAGACAATACAGGAAAACAGAATATCGGCCCCTTTCTGGAACGGATGCATCATACCCTCCCGACGCAGATAACGGCTGGCTGTGCCGCGCTCCCTGGCCGCATCACGGCGTATCCTCTTGAACTGGCGCCCCGTCGACGTATGCCTGTTTTGGAAGATATTTTGATCCCGGCACTGAATCCAGGCGCACAGCGCCCCAAACAACAGAATACCAAAAGACGCAACGAACTGTACGGCAAAATCACCCGGGCGGAACACAAAAAAAGACGGCAGCTGCTGTTTTTCAGAAACAAAGCGGCAGATAAGCGCTCCCGGCAGATACGGCAGCAGCATTGCGCAAAACGCGCCCGGGAACACCCCGCAGGCCGTTTCCGCAACTATCATCATTATGATCTGCTCCCTTCCAGCTCCAATAGCACGAAGCCGGTAATACCACTTCCGCCTCTGCGACGCATAAGACATCATCAGGTAGCCTACCGCCAGCGCCCCGGCCAACACCAAGACCCATTTCATTGTCCCAAACATCATACCGGAACCCCATACCCGGTTTTCGTACGTATAGCTGTTATAAGCCCTGGCGTATTCCGGTTTTAAGAACGCGCCGGTAAATTCCTCCATACTGATATTTTCATAATCCCTGCCAAGCCTGTAATAATATGTTTCATAGGACGGTCCGCACAATTTTGATAACCCTTCTTCTGTTACAATACAATGGGGCGGACGATAAGAATCCTTATGGTTCCAGTTGTCGGCATAGCTTTTTAATATCCCGACAAGCCGGTAATTTTTTTCGGGAACCGCGCCGTCCTTTTCAACGGCGGCACGTATTGTCTGGCCCAGTTCATAACTATAACCAAGCTTGGAAAGAGCGGATAACTCCATTGCTATTTCGTCTGAAGCCTCCGGCATCCTTCCATCGCAAAGCGTAAGGCTTCCAAGCCTAAAAAAAGCTTCGTCGGCCGTTCCAATGCAAACATCGCTTGGCAGGCCGTCCCTTTTTACCATATTTCCCGCCACTTTGCATACGCCTACCCCTTCGAAATAAGGATGGTTTAATTCCTCAAACCGGATTTTGGAATTTTCATAATCCTTTGTGGCAGACATCACCCAATCTCCGTAATTTTGATAATTGCTTTCTATGAGATATCTGTCCATACAGTTCTGGAACAACGTAACCGAAGACATAAACAAAACAGAACTGAATATGGCAATGGAAACATACCGTATTTCTTTTTTACGCCGACGGATGCCGGTCAAATACATTTGCAAGAATATAAACATATCGTCAGCTCCTTTCTAGTACTCCATCCGGCCAGAAATTGAATTGTGGAACCATCTGCTTCGCACCATTACGTCGTTAAAATTTCTAGACGATGCCACCGCATCGCCGTCGAAATTTTGCCTAGC
>CAJTLD010000187.1:0-1408 GCA_910577065.1 uncultured Lachnospiraceae bacterium
AGCCGTAGAAATCGCGGGGCTTTCCCCAAATGCACCCATTTATCATGCTATCTCCCACGATCTGCGCGAAACAATGATGAATGAGATGCTCTATATTGCCCGCCATGGAACCATGTCACCGTTTCATTTGATTGGACACCTCTATCTTTTTTTAGACGCCATGACCCGTTCCGTTTCCTCAATCCGGCTTTCCAGCAGCGGGCGGCTGCAGGATTTTTATATTCATGAAGCAATCAGTTTTATTGAGCAAAATTTCCAGAATGACATTTCTGTAGAAAATATTGCAGACAACTGCGGCTTAAACCGCAGCTATTTTGGAAAGATATTTAAGAAATCCGTCGGACGCACACCGCAGGAATTTTTGTTAAATTACCGCATGACAAAAGCTGCGGAATTATTAAAACTTACGAAGCTGTCGGTTGGGGATATCAGTAAAGCCGTCGGCTATGAGAATCCGTTCCATTTTTCCCGGGCTTTTAAATCGGTATATGGAATCCCGCCAAGGGAATGGAGGAATGAAAATCAAAAAACTTTGAATCCATAGAGAGAACTATGTTGGCAAAGATCCGTCAGCCAGAGGGCAGGGGGTGCGGCTTTCGCTGTGTAACAGGTTTAAGCGGCTCTAAAGTATCCCATTTAAACTTTTGCCTGCGGACGCAACCGCCGGAAACGCGCCATCCATGGCGCACTTTTAGCTTGCCCTGCCATCCGTGGCAGGGCATTGCTGGATATTGCATGGAATACTTAAGAGTCGCTAAATCCTGTTACAAGGCGAATGCCGCACCCCCTGCCCTCTGGCTGACTGCTGTTTTGGCAAACTTACAAGTTAAGCTGATAAAGTTCTTGTGTTTTCCGAATATACTGTTATAAGCTTGTCCTTACCTGCTTTGGCTTATACTGCTCTTTCTCAAGCGCCTTCATAATCTGCCTTTTATGCTCGGTCCCAAAGCATTCCATCGTAATCCGAAGTTCCACCGCCGTATTCCGGTTAATGCTCACAAACTGGTTATGCTCCAGTTTAATGACATTTCCCTGCGTCTTTGCAATCGTATCCGCTACCTTAGAAAGTTCGCCCGGTTTATCCGGCAGCAGCACGGATACCGTAAATATCCGGTCGCGCAAAATAAGTCCCTGCTGTACTACAGACGACATGGTAATGATGTCCATATTTCCGCCGCTTAAAATCGAAACCACCCGTTTCCCTTTAATGTTCAGGTGCTTTAATGCGGCAACCGTAAGCAGCCCCGAATTTTCAATCACCATTTTATGATTTTCCACCATATCCAGAAACGCCACTACGAGTTCATCGTCCTCTACCGTAATAATATCGTCCAGGTTATCTTTAATATACGGAAAAATCTTCTCCCCCGGCGTCTGAACTGCCGTACCGTCGGCTATTGTATTTACA
>CAJTLD010000187.1:1425-2425 GCA_910577065.1 uncultured Lachnospiraceae bacterium
CGTCGTCACCTCGCCTGCCTCAAAGGACGCCTTCATGCAGCTTGCGCCCGCAGGCTCTACCCCAATCACTTTAATATTCGGATTCAAAAACTTCGCCAGCACGGAAACCCCCGTCGCAAGCCCCCCGCCCCCAATCGGCACCAGGATATACTCCACCAGAGGAAGCTCCTTAAAAATCTCCATTGCAATCGTCCCCTGCCCGGTTGCAACCGCCAGATCGTCAAACGGATGGATAAACGTATACCCGTTCTTCTCCGCCAGCTCATAAGCATACGCGCACGCCTCATCATACACATCGCCAAAAAGCACAACCTCCGCGCCATAGCTTTTCGTTCGGTTCACCTTAATTAAAGGCGTCGTCGTCGGCATCACAATCACAGCCTTTACGCCATAACATTTCGCCGCGTAGGCAACCCCCTGCGCATGATTGCCCGCAGATGCGGTAATAAGCCCCTGTTCGCGCTCCTCCTCCGAAAGCGTACTAATCTTATAATAAGCCCCCCGCACCTTATAAGCCCCCGTAAACTGCATATTCTCGGGTTTTAAATACACCTTGTTCCCGGTCTGGCTGCTTAAGTAATTGCTAAAAACCAGCTTCGTTTCAAGCGTTACCTCGCTGACCTTCTCACTTGCCTCTTCAAACTTGTCCAATGTCAACATCCGCATTTACTCCTTCTCGTCCTCTTTTTTAAACAACGCGTCCACAAACGCATCCGCATCAAACTTCTGTAAATCGTCAATCCCTTCCCCGACTCCGATATACTTCACCGGAATATTCAGTTCCGACTGGATTGCCACCGCAATACCGCCCTTCGCCGTTCCGTCCATCTTTGTCAAAACAATCCCCGTAATATCCGCCACTTCACCGAACTGCTTCGCCTGAGACAGGGCATTCTGCCCGGTCGTAGAATCCAGTACTACTAATGTTTCCCGATACGCGTCCGGATATTCCCTGTCAATAATCCGGTTTATCTTCCGAAGCTCCTCCATCAGGTTCTTC
>CAJTLD010000187.1:2442-3791 GCA_910577065.1 uncultured Lachnospiraceae bacterium
TGCCCGCCGTATCGCACAGCAAAACATCCGCCCCCTTAGACTTCGCAGACGCCGCAGCATCATAAACCACCGACCCCGGATCCGCGCCTTCCTGCCCGCCGATCATCTCCACGCCCGCGCGGTTCGCCCATTCCGCCAGCTGCTCTCCTGCCGCCGCACGAAACGTATCCGCCGCCGCAATCACCACCTTCTTCCCCTGATCCTTAAGCTTCCCGGCCAATTTTCCAACCGTAGTCGTCTTCCCGACCCCGTTCACCCCAATCACAAGCACCACAGAAGTCTCCCCTTCAAACCGGTATGCCGCTTCCTCCACCCGCATCTGCTCCTTAATACTGTCAATCAAAAGCTGCTTACAAGCCGCCGGCTCCTTAATCTTTTGTTCCTTCACCTTCGACTTTAAGCTCTCCAAAATTTCCTCCGTAGCCTTCACCCCAAGATCCCCCATAATCAGAATCTCTTCAATCTCCTCATAAAATTCATCATTAATACTCGAAAACGCGCTAAAAATAGAATCAATTCCAGACACAATATTATCCCTGGTCTTCGTAAGCCCGGCCACCAGCCTGCTAAAAAATCCCTTCTTTTCTCCGCCCATCATTTCTCCTTCTTTCTCATATTCAAATTCATCAAAAAACATAACCCGCCCCCTCCTCCGGCACATTCATGCCGGAGGAAGGAACTTCGCCTCCAGTTATTATATGAAAAGCAGAAAACTCACTCTTCTCCATTCAGCCTCCATCACACTTTTGAATGACACCATTAATGAGCGTAGCTTCTGTTTAACTTTCTTAAACTTAAACCTAAACTTCACTTCTGATTTTCATACTTTCACAACGGTAATCTTGTTCTTTTCAATTCAGCCTTAATCACACTTTTGAATTATACCATTAATGAATGTAACTTCTACTGAACTTTCTTAAACCTAAATTCCACTACTGAATTTCATACTTTCATAACGGTAATCCTATTCTACTCCATTCAGCCTGAATTACACGATTCATAAATACAGCTTCTACTCAACTTAACCAAACCCAAAATTCATACATTCAGAACAATAACTCCTGCTCTACTCACTTAAACCCAAAATCCAGCATAAAGGAAAAGAACTTCAACTTAACCTCATCCCCTTAAACCTGAACCCACCAAATCATACCATACACAAACAAAAGCGCCTCACCCAAAACAAAAAGAAAAACTCTGCCACCACACAACAAATTGAAGAAGCAAGAGCACCGTAAATGCAGAGAAAGCGTAGTCAGACAGAGGGCAGGGTATGCAGCCGGGGCATTGTTTCGGGATATAGGGGCACTTAAGTATCCCTGCACAACCCAGCAATGCCCTGCCACGGA
>CAJTLD010000188.1:0-2667 GCA_910577065.1 uncultured Lachnospiraceae bacterium
ATTGTGCATATCTTTCTCACAGGAAAACTATGCTTTCAAAAAGTTCGCTGTAGTATTAGAGCGTGTTTGAAAAATCATTCCGGTAGAATGTCGATACAAAAAGTTGTGCTAAAGGGCGGCACCCATTAGTACTACAGCGAACGATAGGGAGTGGATGGCAAAAGGGCCGTCCGTCAGAGGGAAGGGTATGCGTCTGGGTCTGTGTTCAGGGGCTAAGGGGCTCTAAAGCATCCCCTGTCCTCTGGCTGACGGAACTTTGCCAACATTGTTCGCTGTAGTGCTAGAAAAACATACCCACTGCCGTCACGCTTGCAATTCCCATAATAATCCCCGCTAACAGCACGCCTAACATAACCGCCGTCACGCTGGATTTAAAATCCATATCCAGAATGCTTGCCGCAAGCGTCCCGGTCCATGCTCCCGTACCCGGTATGGGAATGCCGACAAACAATAGCAGCGCCAAAAACAGCCCGCGCCCCGCCTTTGCCTGCAGCTTCTTTCCGCCTTTTTCGCCTTTCTCCAGACAGAAACTGAAAAACCCGCCAATCAGGGGCTTATCCGCCCCCCATTCCAGCACCTTCCTTGCAAACAGGTAAATAATGGGTACCGGAAGCATATTCCCGATTATGCAGACAATATACGACGGCACAATCGGAAGCCCCTGCAATTGGGAAACCGGAATCGCCCCGCGCAGTTCCACCAGGGGAACCATGGAAATCAGAAAAATGTAAAAATATTTTTTTAACATCAATTACTCCTATCATCTGGCCTGTATTGTTCCAAAAACGCAAACAGCGCGTCCATTTCATTATCCGTCCCAACCGTAACCCGCAGGTAATTGCTGATACGCTCCGGCGTGCAAAAATGTCGGACATAAATCCCCGCATCCTTTAACGCCGCAAACAACTCAGCCGCCCGGTATTTCGGATGGGCCACAAACAAAAAATTGCCCATAGAATCGCCGCACAAAAAGCCCAGTTCCAAAAACTTCTTCTTTGCACGTTCTCTCGTCCGTATTATTTTCTGCGTACATTCGTAAAAATATTCCCGGTCACGGACTGCCGCCGTCCCAAGCGCAATCGCAGCCTGGCTCATCGTATAGGAATTAAAAGAATATTTGCAGTCGTTGATCAAACGGATCAGCGCCGGATTCCCAAGCAAAAAACCAATCCGCATCCCCGCCATGGAACGCGATTTGGAAAATGTCTGCGCAATCAAAAGGTTGTCATACTTGGAAAGCAGCCCCAGTGCGGAAGTCCCTCCAAAATCAATATATGCTTCGTCCACGATTACAATGACACCGGGATTGGCACGGACAATCTCCTCCACCGCGTCAAGCGGCATAAAAAGCCCGGTCGGCGCATTGGGGTTGGGAAAAATAATTCCGCCGTTTTCCTTTTTGTAATCCTCGGTCCGTATCCGAAACGTTTCGTCAAGCGGCTGTTTTTCATAGGGAATCCGGAACAAATCCGCCCACACATCATAAAACGAATATGTAATATCCGGAAATAAAATCGGTTTATCCGAATGGAAGCAGGTCAAAAACGCCATTGCCAGCACGTCGTCCGAACCGACGCCGACAAATACCTGATCCTGCCCCACGCCGTACAGCTTCGCTATCTCTTCCGTCAGCAGGGACGCCGACGGATCCGGATACAGCCGAAACGACGCCGGATCCAGGTTCCGCAGGGCTTCCGCGACGCCCGGCGCGGGAGGATACGGGTTCTCATTTGTATTTAATTTAATCGCGGAGGTATCCTTCGGCTGCTCTCCCGGCACGTATGGGACTACCTTCCGTATGTTATTTTCCCATTTGCTCATGCGCCCGTATGCTCCCCTCCGTCCTGTTTTACGAGGCCGTATTCTTCCGCCAGCTTCGCGAACGCTTCCAGGGAACGGTTGATTTTCTCATTGGGAATACAATAAGCCAGACGGACATAGCCGCCGCAGCCAAATGCGCTGCCCTTCACCAGCACCAGGTTGTATTTCTTTGCCGCAGCCACAAACTCCGCTTCGTCGGCAGCCGGGGATTTTAACCACAGGTAAAACGCGCCCTGCGGCTTAATGCAGGTAAACCCGAGTTTCGTTAAGCCTTCGTATAAATCCTTACGGTTTTTGTCATAAAATTCCAGGTTGGTGGTTTCATTGATACAGCCTGCCACCGCCTTTTGGATCAGAGACGGCGCATTGACAAATCCCAGCGTCCGGTTTGCCACCTCAAGCCCCGCCAGCAAATCCTCTGCGTCCGACGCCCCGTCCGGCACGGCAATATAGCCGATGCGCTCGCCGGGCAGCGACAGCGACTTGCTGAACGAATAGCCCACAATTGTATTATGGTAATATTTCGTCAAGAAATTTTCCTTCGCACCGTCGTAGACCAATTCACGGTACGGCTCGTCCGAAATCAGGTAAATGTCCGTTCGGTACGATTCCTCCTTGCGGCGCAAAATCTCTGCAATCCCGTTCATCGTTTCTTCCGAATAAATAACCCCGGTCGGATTATTCGGCGTATTAATCAGAACCGCCTTCGTTTTTTCGGTAAACGCCGCTTCAAACGCAGCCAAATCCGGCTGGAAGGTATTGTAATCCGGCGCGACCGCCACAACCGAAGCGTCAAAATTCGCGGCATAATTCCGGTATTCCCCGAAAAACGGCGCAAATACAATC
>CAJTLD010000188.1:2681-3704 GCA_910577065.1 uncultured Lachnospiraceae bacterium
ATCACTTCGTCCCCCGGATCCAGTATGGTTTTAAATATGATATTAATCCCGCCTGCCGCTCCGACCGTCATAACAATGTTTTTCCAGGTAAAATCCGTTCCGAACCTGCGGTTTAAATTCCCTGCAATGGCGCTCCTTACGTCTTCATAGCCGGAATTGGACATATAACCGTGCAGTACCAGCGGATCCTCCTGTTCCAGCAAATCCGCCACAACCCGTTTTACCGAGTCCGGCGCAGGAGTCGCCGGGTTTCCCAGGCTGTAATCAAATACGTTTTCCGCCCCTACCTTTGCGGCCAGTTCTTTTCCTTCAATAAACATTGCACGGATGGCAGAGCTTCCCGCCAGCGCCGCCTGTATCTTTTTTGAAAGCATTTTATATTCCTCTCTTTTTTAAAAATATTTTTCATATCCTGTACCCCGGCAGGTATTCGCGTATGCCGCCCGGCATATCACAAAGCGTACCCGCGGGCATTCCGGTATGCCGTTTGACATATTATATGCAGGCTTTACAGACATCCTCTACAAGCATTTCTGTACGCCGTTCGGCATTCCATAATGTATAATTTACAATATATGGCGGGAAATGTAAACTATAAACTTACATATCCAAAAAAAATAATAGTATCCCTCCGACATGCCTCTTGTATTTTCCCCCGTTTCGTTATATGATCCTGTCTTTGACAGTTAGTAGATTAAACAATCGCTGTATCCCTTGTATTTTCTGGGTTACAGCGATTATTGTCGTTGTTACGAAATATAGTAATTTATTCTTTCCCTTTACTTTTTTTCTGAATGGTTCTCATGCTGCTTTTGGTTATGAATTGATAATCCGTTCGGAAACCACAGACTTCATGGAGTGCATCCGTGATAAACTCTCGTCTGTATAGTGGGATAAATCCCTGTTCCTGTATTTCGGCGAAATTCATTGCTTTTAGTGTATCTAATAATTCTCCGCAGGTGTACTTATAATCCAGTTTTTTCTCAAGAAAACGGTAGAGTGTTAATGCGAGAAAACAAATCA
>CAJTLD010000189.1 GCA_910577065.1 uncultured Lachnospiraceae bacterium
GATGCTCGGCGCATCCGCCGTGCAGATGGGCACGCGTTTTATCGTGGCAGACGAATCCATCGTACATGCAAATTACAAAGAACGCGTAATCAAAGCCAAGGACATTGATTCCGAAGTAACCGGCAGAAGCACCGGGCATCCCATTCGCGTTCTGCGCAACAAAATGACGCGCGAATACCTGAAAATGGAAGCCCAAGGCGTCTCATTAGAAGAACTTGAGGTATTGACGTTAGGATCGCTGCGCAAAGCCGTAATGGAGGGCGACGTCGTCAACGGCAGCCTGATGGCAGGCCAGATTGCAGGCCTTGTAAAAAAAGAACAGACCTGTAAAGAGATAATAGAAGAAATCATGCAGGAAGCAGACGCGCTGCTGCATGTGAAACAATAACCGCCGGAAAACAGTTCCGGCAGTAAAGTGAAAAGCCGCCCGGAAAAGCTACTGGGCAGCAGAAGTGAAAAGCTGCCGGAAAAGGGTTCCGGCAGTAAAGTCAAAAGCCGCCCGGAAAAGCCGTCGGGCAGCAAAAGTGAAAAGCCGCCGGAAAATGAGTTCCGGCAGCAGAAAGGCAGGAACACATGGGTAAGCTGGTATTTATGTTCCCCGGGCAGGGTTCGCAGTACATTGGAATGGGCAAAGAATTTTACGATTCCCTTCCGGTCTGCAGAGAAGTATACGGACTGGCGCAAAAAGCGTCCGGCCTTGACGTTGCAAAACTCTGCTTTGAGGAAAACGAACAGTTAAACATTACGGAATACACACAGATTGCAATGCTTGCAACCGAGGCGGCAATTTATGCCGCGTTAAAAGAACGGGGCCATACGCCGGATATTACGGCAGGCTTAAGCTTAGGCGAATACGGCGCGCTGATTGCATCCGGCGTCATGAGCATGGAAGACGCGTTTTCCGTTATCCGCAAGCGCGGAATTTATATGCAGAACGCCGTGCCGAAAGGCGGCGCTATGAGCGCGGTACTCGGGCTTGACGCGGCCGCCATCGAAAAAATCTGCGGCGAAACCGAAGGTACGGTATCCATTGCAAACTACAACTGCCCGGGCCAGATTGTCATAACCGGGGAACAGACAGCCGTCGATGCGGCGGGAGCGGCGTTAAAAGAAGCGGGTGCAAAGCGCATCGTACCGCTGAATGTAAGCGGCCCGTTCCATTCTCCCATGCTTGCCCGTGCCGGAGAGCAGCTTTTAGAAGCGTTAAATGACGTAACGATTTCTGAGACTTTTCTTCCGTATGTGGCAAACGTAACGGCAGATTACGTCACAGAAGCTTCCGATGTAAAACCGCTTCTGGCGAAGCAGGTCGCTTCCAGCGTCCGCTGGGAGCAGACCATCCGGCGTCTGATAGCAGACGGCGCCGACACCTTCGTCGAAATCGGCCCCGGTAAAACACTTACCGGTTTTATGCGCAAAATCAGCCGCGACGTAACGGTCTGCAATATAGATAAAATGGAGGATTTTTTGCGGTATGTTGAAAAATAAAACAGCGCTTGTCACCGGCGCAAGCCGCGGGATCGGCGCGGCAATTGCCAAAGCCTTAGCGGCGCAGGGCGCGCAGGTCATTATCAATTACAACGGTTCCAAAGACCGGGCGCAGGCCGTGGCAGATGAAATCATAGCTGCCGGGGGAAACGCAGCCATATACCAGTGCTGCGTCTCCGATTATACCGCCTGCGGCGACATGATCACAGAACTGATCCGGACATACGGCAGGATCGACATATTAGTCAACAACGCGGGCATCACACGCGACGGCCTTCTGATGAAAATGTCAGAAGCAGATTTTGACGACGTCATTGCGACCAACCTGAAAGGCGCGTTCAACACCATCCGCCACATGTCCCGCTGGTTCTTAAAACAAAAGAGCGGAAAAATCATCAACATATCCTCCGTTTCCGGCATACTCGGAAACGCCGGGCAGGCAAACTATTCCGCCAGCAAGGCAGGCGTAATCGGCCTGACCAAAAGCGTAGCAAGGGAATTGGCGTCCCGCGGCATATGCGTAAACGCCATTGCTCCCGGATTCATTGCAACGGATATGACAGACGCCATGCCGCAGGCGGCAAAAGACACCATGACAGAAAATATCCCGCTAAAGCGGATCGGAACGCCAAAAGATATTGCGGATATGGCAGTATTCCTTGCATCCAGTCAGGCGGATTATATCACAGGGCAGGTATTTGCCGTAGACGGCGGCATGTCCATCTAAAAGACGGCGCGCGGCAGGACGACACGCGGCGGCCGTACCAGAAAGAGAGGAAATTATGGGCAGAAGAGTGGTAGTAACAGGTATGGGCGCAATCACGCCAACCGGGCTTAGCGTTGCGCAGTTCTGGGATTCCGTAAAAGAAGGGAAAACCGGGTTTGCGCCGATCACCAGATTTGACACAGAAGGATTCAAATGCCACATAGCAGCCGAAGTAAAAGGCTTTGATGGCAAAAACTTCATGGATTTTAAAGCGGCAAAGCGGATGGAATTATTCTCCCAATACGCCGTTGCGGCGGCAAAAGAAGCGCTTCTTGATTCCGGCATCGACATGGAAAAAGAAGATCCGTACCGCGTCGGCACAGCCATCGGCTCCGGCATCGGAAGCTTACAGGCAATGGAGCGTGAACACAAAAAGCTGCTTGAAAAAGGTCCGAGCCGCATCAACCCGTTGCTGGTACCGCTTATGATCTGCAATATGGCGGCCGGAAACGTATCCATCCAGTTCGGGTTAAAAGGAAAAAGCATCAACTGCGTTACCGCCTGCGCAACCGGAACCAACACCATAGGCGACGCATACCGCGCCGTACAGTACGGCGAAGCGGACATTATGGCGGCCGGCGGCTGCGAAGCATCCGTCACCCCAATCGGCATCGGCGGCTTTACCGCATTAACGGCATTGTCCTCCGTCGACGATCCGGCAAAATGCTCCCTTCCGTTTGACAAAAACCGAAGCGGCTTCGTCATGGGAGAAGGCGCGGCAGTCGTCATCTTAGAGGAATTGGAACACGCAAAAGCCAGAGGGGCAAAAATCTACGCAGAGGTAGTCGGATACGGCTGTTCCTCAGATGCGTACCATATCACCTCACCGGAAGAAACCGGAGCAGGCGCGGCGCGCGCCATGACAAACGCAATGGAAGACGCCGGCGTAAAACCGGAAGAAATCACGTATATCAACGCACACGGAACGGCAACGCACCACAACGATCTGTTTGAAACCCGGGCAATCAAGCTGGCATTTCAGGAGCATGCCAAAAACCTCAAAATCAACTCCACCAAATCCATGGTCGGGCACCTGCTAGGCGCAGCAGGGGCAATTGAATTTGTCACCTGCGTCAAAGAACTGCAGGAAGGGTATCTGCACCGGACCGTAGGCTACACCACTCCGGACGAAGAATTAGATCTGGATTACTGCAAAGAAGCCGTAACAGGAGATTTTCCTTACGCACTCAGCAATTCCCTGGGCTTTGGGGGACATAACGCAAGCCTTTTAGTTGCAAAGTACCAGGGATAGATAAGCGGCGTCCATAAGAAAGGGGCTGCGGCAGAAAAGATCTTTTATGGCAAATCAACCAAACATCAAGCAGCGAAAATCTTCAAACAAAAGCCAAAACAAAACAGCCAGCCACCCCACACATCCCATGCCATAATTTTTAAACGTCCGGCGCACAGCGTAGATTTAGAGAAAGCGTAGCCAGACAGAGGGCA
>CAJTLD010000190.1 GCA_910577065.1 uncultured Lachnospiraceae bacterium
CGCCCTTGCCGCTTCCAGCAAGGAAACCGCCAGCCGGATACAGGCAATCAACAGCGGCGTCACATCTGCCGTATACAACCTTGCGGAGCACGCGCGGCAGCTGACAAGCTATATGAGCGAGTCTGTGCTGACCGAATTTGAATCCTTTGTACAGTCCGGAAGCCAGTACAAAGAAGACGCCGCCTATATCAGAAACGCCATGGATGAATTTAACGAGCGTACCACGCGCCTGAAAACCTCCATGTCCGAAATCGCCGATTCGATCCACACGATTACGACCGCCATTGACGAGGGCGCCAACGGTATTTCCGGAGTCGCGGGCAATACGAAAAGCCTGGCAAACGATATGGAGGATATTGCAAAACGGATGGGAGTGAACCTTGAAGTCGTGGAAGGGCTTGAGAAGGAGACGGTGGCTTTTGATAACCTGTAGTACTTTGCCGCAGCTTTTTTGTGTCGGCGTTATACCGGAATGATTTATAGATATGTTGTTCACTGTAGAGTTGGGCTTGGCTGAAAAATGCAGCCGAATCGATCCCGAAAAAAAAGAAGCACAGGATTCCTGTGCTTCTTTTTATCATGCCGGCAGCGGGACTTGAACCCGCACGTTGTTGCCAACAACAGATTTTGAGTCTGCCTCGTCTGCCAATTCCGACACGCCGGCATTTTGTACGGTTACGACCGAACAAAATGTATAATATCACAATTCCAGACAAAATGCAAGGGGCTTTTTCAAACTATTTCAAATTTCCCATAATATCAAAACAATCAAATGTTGCAAAATAGTCTTTCGGCGTCTCCGCACGGCGGATTCGTTCAAAACTGCCGTCTTCTTTTAACAGAATCTCCGCGGACTTTAACTTGCCGTTGTAATTGTATCCCATGGAGAATCCATGCGCCCCGGTATCGTGGATAACCAGAAGGTCTCCTTTGTCTATTGCGGGCAGCATGCGGTCTATTGCAAATTTATCATTATTTTCGCATAGCGATCCGACTACGTCATATTTGTGATCGCAGGCCGTATTGTCCTTTCCCATTACCGTAATATGGTGATAAGCGCCGTACATAGCCGGGCGCATCAGGTTTACGGCGCACGCGTCTACTCCGATATACTCTTTGTAGGTATGCTTTTCGTGTATGGCTTTTGTCACAAGGCATCCATACGGCCCCATCATAAAACGGCCCATTTCTGTGTAAATCGCCACGTCGCCCAATCCCGCCGGAACCAGGACTTCTTCAAATACCTTTCGTACGCCTTCTCCGATTGCCCGGATATCGTTTGGCTTTTGCCCCGGTTCATAGGGAATCCCGACGCCGCCGGAAAGATTGATAAAACGGATATCGCATCCGGTTGCTTCTTTTAATTCCACCACTGTCTCAAATAACAGTTTTGCCAGAACCGGATAATACTCATTCGTCACGGTGTTGCTGGCCAGAAAAGCATGGACGCCAAAATATTTTGCACCTTTTTCCTTTAATATGCGGAATCCTTCAAACAGCTGGTCTTTTGTAAAACCGTATTTGGAATCTCCCGGGTTATCCATAATGCCGTTGCTGATTTGGAAAATGCCGCCCGGGTTAAAACGGCAGCTAATCGTCTCCGGTATCCTGCCGATGGTTTTTTCCAGAAATTCAATATGCGTAAAGTCGTCCAGATTGATTATTGCGCCCGTTTTTTCTGCAAACACAAATTCTTCCGCCGGAGTATCGTTGGAAGAAAACATAATATCCCGCCCGGAAAACCCAAGCGCGTCCGCTAACATCAGTTCCGTCATGGACGAGCAGTCCAGTCCGCAGCCATAATCCTTTAATATGTTGATTAAAAACGGGTTCGGCGTCGCTTTTACGGCAAAATATTCCCGGAATCCTTTGTTCCAGGAAAAAGCTTCGTTTACTGCCCGGGCATTTTCACGGATGCCTTTTTCATCATACAGATGAAATGGCGTCGGATATTCTCTGATAATTTCCTGCAGTTTTTCACAGGTTACAAACGGTTCTTTTTTCATCTATTGTTCTCCTTTCAAAAGCTGTATCAGTTTTATCTCATTGTGCATGGAATCTTTAAATACCTGTACAAAATTCGGCTGGCCGGAATACAGGCACGTACTGATCCCGCCTCTGCCGTATTCTCCGGTAAGCACATAGGCGGAATCGGTAATTACGCCAATCTGCATATCCTTCCGTTCCGTCCGGTACGCGACGGCTCCGGGAATCGATACGGGCCCGTCCGTTAAAATGACGGCTTTTTGCCCCTTCTCTATGGCCTGCTTTATCTCTTGTTCAAACAGCGCCACATAATCTGCGGCCATAGAAAGGTACATCCGCTCTTTTGACGCGGCGAGCATATTCCTGACCTTATCCCGGATATGCGTATCCCCGGTAATTGTCAGATAGCCTTCGGCGTCTGTCTTTTTACAAGGCAAATGTTCTTTAAGTTCTTCCTTTAATTCCTCCAGGGCACGGATTTTATTGGTGCAAAATTCCTCTAAGGCCACCGTATGGTAACGGACGGCCGCGCCTTCTTTTGTATACGCCGCGCCTTTTTCCACAAGGCCTGCCAGGGCATTGTAGGCGTTAGACCGGGAAATTCCGGTCTGTTTGGCCGCTTCATATCCCGTCAGTTCCCCGTTCTGCATAAGGCACAGGTAAAGCGCCGCTTCCTGCCTGGTCAGGCCAAAGCTTGTCAGCTTTTCGGTAAAACGACTCGTATCCATGGCTTTCTCCTTTAGTAGTCCTTTCATGGAACACTATAACAAAAACGGGGCGATAAGTCAAGCCCCTTCTTTATACAAATACATACTGCACCAGCCACATATAAAGCGCTGTCCCCACGCCGATACTAAGCAGGTTATTGCGCTTCCACACATGCAGTATCACCACCGCCGCCGCCGCAATCAGTTCCGCCGCGCCGTGCGTTTCGGCCAGAAAATTGACATTCCTGAAACAATATATAATCAGCATCCCAATCACTGCCGGGGGCAGGGCTTTTCCAAGGTACTGCGCCTTCGGCGGTATTTTTTTGTCTTTTGGAAAAATCAAAAACGGAATTGCCCTGGTGGCAAACGTAACCAGAGCAACCACAATGATAATAAGAAGCGAACGCCCCGCGCTAACCGGCATATGTACGATCCCCTTTCTGTTCGTCATGTTCTATATATTTTCTGCCCAAAATCAGGCTTACCATAATACAGATCATGGACGGCAGGATAAAGCCTTCGCTTCCGACCGCAATACGCAGCACGGCCGCAATCAAAAACCCGGCGGCCGCCGGAATACGGTTGCCGCCAGCCATCCACTGTTCTGTAAAAATTACAATAAATAACGCTGTCATCGCAAAATCAATCCCGGCGGCATCAAACGGAATCAAAGCGCCGGCCGCCGCCCCAATCACGGAGCCAAGCACCCAATACGCCTGATCCAAAAGCGCGATGGCAAACAAAAACAAGTCTTCTGGCACGTCTTTTGGAACTTTTGTCACAAAAAACAGCGAATACGTTTCATCCGTCAGTGAAAAAATCATATACAGCCTTTTCTTCCCCATCCTTCCAAAACGTTCTAACAGGGAAAGGCCATAAAAAATATGA
>CAJTLD010000191.1 GCA_910577065.1 uncultured Lachnospiraceae bacterium
GGCAGGGCAAACCGGAACCGCGCCATGGACGGCGCGTTTCCGGTGGTTGCGTCAGCATGAGAATACTAAAATGGGATGCTTTAGAGCCCCTTAGCCCCTGAACAAAGACCCAGACGCACACCCTGCCCTCTGCCTGACGGACCTTTGCCAACACCGTTCATTACAGACATATTCATCCAAACCCAAAAAAAACCGCCCTATCATCCATCGACAGGGCGGCTCATAAACCATATATAAAATTTACATCTCAGCCTTCAAAGCTGCCGTCAGCGCCGGCACAATCTTATTCAGATCCCCAACCAGCCCATAATCTGCAACATCAAAGATCGGAGCGTCTTCATCCTTATTAATTGCAACAATCAAATCGGAATCTTCCATACCGGCCACATGCTGAATCGCCCCGGAAATACCGATAGCAAAATAAATCTGCGGACGAACCGTCTTACCGGTCTGGCCTACCTGCAAATCAACCGGCTGCCAGCCGTTCTCTACAACGGCACGGGAGCAGCTAACAGTCGCGCCAAGCACTTCCGCCAAGTCGTCCAAAAGCTTAAAGTTCTCTTTAGACCCAACGCCGCGGCCGCCGGATACCAAGATCTTCGCATCCATAATATTCGCCGTCGTCTTCACTGCCTTCACAATATTTAAAATCTCTACATAGCGGTTATCCGGCGTAAAGCCTGGGTTAAACTCAACAATGTTCGCTTTTGCGCCTTCTATCGGCGCAATCTTCTGCATAACGCCGGGACGTACCGTAGCCATCTGCGGGCGGTTGTCCGGGCATGCAATGGTAGCGATCGTGTTGCCGCCGAATGCAGGACGCGTCATCAAAAGCTGTTTGTGCTTCTGCTCGTCTTCCTTGCCCGGCTGCGCTACCAACGGGAAATCACCGATTTCCAGTACCGTACAGTCAGCGGTAAGTCCGGTTGCAACCCTTGCGGAAACCGTAGGGCCAAGGTCACGGCCGATTGCCGTAGCGCCGACCAACATAATTTCCGGTTTGTACTCATTGATCACCGAAGAAAGTGCATGTGCATAAGGCTCTGTCCTGTACTCCTTAAGTTCCGGATCGTCTACTACGATCACCTTGTCTGCGCCGTAAACTGCCAGTGAATCTGCAAGGCCCTTTACGTCAGAACCAATCAAAACTGCTGTTACGTCCGTATCCAAATCCTTTGCCAGGTCTTTTGCTTTTCCAAGCAATTCAAATGCAACGCCGTCTAATACGTTATCTACCTGCTGCGCAAAGACATATACTCCTTTATATTCTTCTAAACCCATTGTATTCACCACTTTTCCTTATTTTTATTAGATAATATGTTTCTCTTTGAACTTGCCAATCAAATACTCGACTGCTTCGTCCGGAGCCAGGCTTACTTTTTCTCCGGCGCCCTTGCGGACTTTGTCGGATGCTTTTGCAATCTTGGTCGGCGAACCTTTTAATCCAAGGTTTGCGTCGTCTACATCTTTTAAATCCGGCCTGCCCCATACGGTAACTTCTTTGTCGTATGCGTCAAAGATTCCGCCCGGGGTCATGTAACGCGGCACGTTCAATTCAGATAAAGCCGTGACTAAGCAAGGCATTTTCACCTTTAACTCATGGTATCTGTCTTCGTACTGGCGCTCAACGATAACGGCGTCGCCGTCAATTTTAATGTTCTGCGCATAAGAAATCACCGGAAGTCCAAGGTGCTCTGCGATCTGCGGGCCAACCTGCGCGGTGTCGCCGTCGATTGCCTGACGTCCTGTGATAATCAAATCATACTCCAGGTTGCGGATTGCGCCTGCAAGCGTCGTAGAGGTAGCCCATGTATCGGCCCCGCCGAGTACACGGTCCGTTACGAGGATTCCTTTGTCCGCTCCCATTGCCATGGCCTCACGCAATACTTCGTCTGCCTTCGGAAGCCCCATGGTCACTACGGTAACTTCCGCGCCATGCTCTTCTTTTAACCTAAGCGCCGCTTCCAATCCGGCTTTGTCATCCGGGTTCATGATGGTAAGCATTGCTGCCCTGTTTAATGTACCGTCCGGGTTAAACTGTACGCCGCCCTTTGTGTCCGGTACCTGTTTTACACATACAACTATCTTCACGGTATTCACTCCTTATAATTTTGTTTATGATTTTGACGTGGTGCCATCCGAAAATGCCTGGCATTTTCCGGTACGCGCCATGCCCTCAAATGTCTGCCGTTCCCAAATCCGATGGAACCGCGCCTATCTTAACAATGCGCCGGAAATTACCATCCTCTGAACCTCGGAAGTACCTTCGTAAATTTCGGTGATCTTCGCATCGCGCATCATACGTTCTACGTCGTACTCCCTGATATACCCGTATCCGCCGAACAGCTGTACGACCTCGGTCGTCACTGCCATAGCCGTTTCTGCCGCAAATAATTTTGCCTTTGCCGCTTCTACGGAATATACCTTCTGGGTTGCTTTTGCCATCGCCGCTTTGTAAACCAAAAGCTGTGCGGCTTCGATCTTTGCAGCCATATCCGCCAGTTTGAACTGGGTGTTCTGCTGCTGTGCGATAGAACGGCCAAACTGTTTCCGTTCCTTGGTATAAGCAACCGCGCGGTCTAATGCGCCTTCTGCAATACCAAGCGCCTGGGCGGCGATACCGATACGTCCGCCGTCAAGCGTATGCATGGCAATCGGGAACCCTTTGCCTTCCGGCCCTAACAGGTTCTCTTTCGGAATCCTGCAGTCTTCAAAAATCAATTCATAGGTAGAGGAACCGCGGATACCCATCTTCTTTTCTTTGGTACCGAAGGAGAATCCCGGAGCGCCTTTGTCTACGATAAATGCAGAGAAGTTCTTTTTCTTCCTGCCCCTTTTGTCTGTTACAACGCTTGTAATCGCAATTACAATATATACGTCCGCTACTTTACCGTTCGTGATAAAGCATTTGGATCCGTTTAACACCCACTCGTCGCCGTCTAATACAGCCTTCGTCTGGGCGCCCTGCGCGTCGGTACCTGCGCCCGGCTCAGTCAGCGCGAACGCGCCTAATTTTTCACCGCTTGCAAGCGGCCTTACGTATTTTTCTTTCTGTGCGTCCGTACCATAGGTCAGGATCGGATCGATGCAGAGCGACGTATGCGCGGATACGATAACGCCTGTCGTGCCGCAGACTTTGGATAATTCCTCTACGCACATTACATATGTAAGAGGATCGCAGCCCTGTCCGCCGTACTCCTTTGGTACCGGGATTCCAAGGAAACCTAACTTCTGCATTTTCTTGACGGTTTCCACCGGAAATTCTTCTGTCTCATCCACTTCCTGAGCCAGAGGTTTCACTTCGTTTTCGGCAAATTCCCTAAATAAAGATCTCGCCATTTCATGTTTTTTATCTAAACCGAAATCCATGATTCACATTCCTCCATGTCAAATTATTTTACTCAATCGTGTTCTGCCGGCGCTGCCGCACGGCA
>CAJTLD010000192.1:0-520 GCA_910577065.1 uncultured Lachnospiraceae bacterium
AAAAATAGGGATGGCCGTTTTGTTCCACATATCCGATAAACCAGCCGAGCGTATTTTTCCCGTCCGTTTCGCCGGTTCCGGTTTTTCCGTAAACGCTGTTTTGGCCGTTTGTGTACAGGAGAATGCTTTCTTTTACGGCGGCGATATGTTCGGGCGAAAATCCAAAATCGTTGTAATAAAATTTTTTCAGCATTTCAATCTGTTCGATTGGGGATATACTGAGAGTGGAATCCACCCAATAGGATGTTATATCCCCGCGGACGATCTGGCTGCCGTAGCCGGTTTTTTGAATAAAGTCTTTTACGGCAGGTAAACCGGCCTGCCGGTCAATTTCCTGAAAATACCAGGTAACGGAATTTTTCATGGCGGACGCCAAAGTCTGGTCTGCATTCCAAAGTTCATATTCATAGCGCTGCCCGTTCCAGGCAATCCGGGAATTTTCCGGTGAGATTATCCCGGTTTCAAGCCCGAATAAGGCGCTGTAAATTTTGTAAGTGGAAACGGGGGATACGCGCGTTAC
>CAJTLD010000192.1:583-3384 GCA_910577065.1 uncultured Lachnospiraceae bacterium
TCCCCGCCGAAATCGGCCTGTAAATCAAGGTATGAGATATGTTTGCCTTGTTCGGGGAAAAAGTAGCGGGCCGGATTTGCCGCCTGGATTGCAAGAGCCGGGATAAAGCCGGATAAAAGAACGGCAATCAGCATGCATGTAAAAAATCCGGAAAGGATTTTTTTCGCAGACGGTTTTTGATACGACGCAATATTTATAATCCGGTTTTGCATCTGCGCCATGTTCCCGCCTAAGCCGGATACAAAAGGAAAGGGCAGGCGCGTTATTTTTTCGGCGAAATTTATCAGCGTAGTCCCATAGTCCTTATAATCATCTGCGGCAAGCATGTCCAGCACGGAAGCGTCGCATGCGATTTCCCTGTCGTTTTTCATTTCGTTTAATGCGTACCGGACTGCGGGGTTAAACCAGTAAAGCGCGCTAAAAACAAGCGCAAGGCAGTTGATAAAGGCGTCTTTGTGCCGGTAGTGCGTCAGTTCATGGAGCAGCATATACCGGATGTCTTTTGCCTGCCCGTCCGAAATCAGGTGAATCGGCAGATAGATACGCGGTTTAAAAATGCCTGCGATTACGGGAGATTTTAAAAATGCGGTACTGTATACGGGGATATGTTTCGTAATCTTCATTTCCGTAAGGCAATCGCGGTAGATCTTGCGTATGGCCCGGTTTTGCAGCGGCAGGGCGGATTTTTTTATGACAGAAAAACGGGACGCCGATTTTAAGGTAAAAGCTGCCGCTGCCGTAATGCCGGCAATCCATAAAACAAACAGCAAAAGGCCGACGGCGGAGGGCGTGTTTGTGCCGACGGCCATGCCAAAGTCATTGATCGCGCTAAAAGCGCCGGAATGGGACAGGGCGGCGCCTTCTTTTTGGGCGGCTTTTGCAAAAGATGCGGGCTCCTGCCCAAACAGCTTTATCCAGGATAAAAACGGAAGGAAGCGGACTGCCTGAACGGGCAGGAAGGGTACGGTAAAAATTCCAAACATAAGAAACCATAAACGGTACTGCATACGGCAGGTCAGCCTTTTTTTGAGTAGACGCTTGGCTGCCAGAAGCATTCCGATCAGGATGCTGATTATAATGTTGCACAGAAGGAAGCGGACTGCAAAATTTTCCATGTTAAGAACCCCCGTTATTTGGAATCTTTGGACAAAAGAGAGCGCAGCGAGCGGATATCGCTTTCGGACAGCCTGTCCTGATCGAGATAGGCGGAGAGCATGGCGGAAATATCCCCGTTATAAAACCGGTTTAAAAAGGAACTGCTTTCCTGCCCGATGTATTCGTCTTTGTCTACAAGCGGGGTATAGACAAATACCCGGCTGTGTTTTTCGTAAGCGAGGACGCCCTTTGTGACTAAGCGTTTGATAAGCGTCTGTATGGTTTTGGGGCTCCAGTCCGTCGTTTTTACAAGACGGTCAGTGATTTCGTTTGTGTTTATGGGAGCGTGTTTCCAGACAATTTTCATAACTTCAAATTCGGCTTCGGAAATCTGCGGAAGTTTTTTCACAGTTTGTACCTCCTTGTTTTTATTACATATGTAATAGAAATAGTATAAGATGCGGGCAGAAGATTGTCAATAATTTTTATTGCGTTTTCCCCAAAAATTCGTTACAATAAATTTTCAGGTAAAAGAAGACTTATTTTGAGGAGGTCTTTATGAGCTACGCAGATACTTTATTTGTGGAAATGTGCCGGGAAATCTTAGAAGGCGGCGTCAGCACGGAAGGCGAAAAAGTTCGCCCGAAATGGGAGGACGGCGCGAGCGCATATACGATTAAGAAATTCGGAGTGGTTCACCGCTACGATCTGGCCAGGGAATTTCCGGCTCTGACGCTGCGGCGGACGGCAATCAAAAGCTGTACGGACGAGATGCTTTGGATCTGGCAGAAAAAGTCGAACAATATCCACGATTTAAACAGCGGCATCTGGGACGAATGGGCGGACGAATCCGGCTCGATCGGCAAGGCGTACGGCTATCAGATGGGCGTAAAGCACCGGTACAAAGAAGGCATGATGGATCAGGTCGACCGGGTGATTTATGACCTTAGGCACAATCCGTTCAGCCGCAGGATTATGACGAACCTCTACGTGCATGCGGATTTGAGCGAGATGAACCTCTACCCCTGCGCGTACAGTATGACGTTTAACGTTACGCAGAAAAAGGGGGAGGACAGGCTGGTATTAAACGCTGTATTAAACCAGCGTTCCCAGGATATTTTAACGGCAAACAACTGGAATGTCTGCCAGTACGCCGTGCTCCTTCACATGCTGGCGCAGGTCTGCGGCATGCAGGCGGGCGAGCTTGTGCATGTGATTGCGGACGCGCATATTTATGACAGGCATATTCCTTTGGTAAAAGAACTGATTGGACGGACGCAGTATCCGGCGCCGAAGTTCTGGTTAAATCCGGATATAAAGGATTTTTATCAGTTTACGGCGGACGACGTCAGGCTGACAGATTATGTGACCGGACCGCAGATAAAAGACATTCCGGTTGCGGTGTAAAGGAGGAAGGGCATGAACCTGATTTTATCGGCGGACAACAACTGGGCAATCGGAAAAGACAACCAGCTTCTGGTGCGGATCCCGTCCGATATGAAGTTTTTCCGGGAGACAACGACGGGAAAGGTTGTCGTCATGGGGAGGAAGACGTTAGAGAGCTTTCCCCAGGGGCAGCCTCTTAAGAACCGGGTGAATATTGTGATCAGCCGCAGGAAGGATTATAAGGTAAAGGGCGCGGTGGTGGTCCACAGCGTGGAGGAGGCAGTAGAAACCGCCGTGGAAGAGTCGAAAAAGTGCGGCGG
>CAJTLD010000193.1:0-222 GCA_910577065.1 uncultured Lachnospiraceae bacterium
CTTTATTAGGGCATACAGAAGAAGTAAACGAGCAGTATTATACATATGATATTACCGAAATGAAAGAGAAACAAATCATGGTGGGAATGGTGACAAAAGAGATCCGGAATACACAAATGCAGAAAAATGAAATGGACTTGGGAAAAAAGGTAATCAGAACATGTGTTTAGCACAAACGCCATAACCCTTGAAAATCCAACAAAAAATCGGGGTAACAGGATT
>CAJTLD010000193.1:244-3272 GCA_910577065.1 uncultured Lachnospiraceae bacterium
CACGGCCCCCAGCCGTGCGCTCTGACCAAACTGAGCCATACCCCGCTGGAAATTATTATAACAGATTTTTTAGAAAATGGAATACCCTATTTCAATTTTTTTATTTTCCCATTCAAAAACAGTAAGAACTTGTGCTGCATCCCCCGCTTAGCGTGATATTTGCGTCATCAAATTTTCGACGGCGATGCGGTGGCATCGTCTGGAAATTTTAATGACGCAATGGTATGAAGCAGATGGTTCCAGGCTTTAATTTCTGGCCGGACGCAGTACGAAAAAGTGTTTGAAAATTCATTCAGACTGGCCCAAAAGCCGGTAAATGCAGTCTTTTTTTGCGCGTTGCTACCGGCTCTTTTTCAGCCGTTTCTTCCAAAGCACGCCAATACAGCAAACCGAGGTCACAATCTGGCTTACAAGCATCCCTATCAGATAAGCCCGCAGCCCATACGCCGGAATCAGAAAAAAAACAAAGCAAATCCGTATCAGGCTTCCCGCCAGGTTCAGAACAAACGGATACCCGGGCATCCCAAGCCCGTGCAGGATGCTTGAAAGCACCGACGATAAAAATAAAAACGGGCAGATAAAGCTTAACATCCGGATAAACGTTCCCGCAAGCGCATTCCCAAACAAAAAGTCCCCGATCCATCTTCCGGTTAAAAGAAATCCGGCCGTGCAAAGAGAGCCAAACAACAGGCACGCAAAAATCGTCTGGTAAATGGTCTGGCTGATCTTTGCCGTATTGTGCTTGCTGTCCGCTTCCGAAATGACCGGAAGGATCATAACGGAAACGGAATTCGTCAGCACCGTCGGAAACATGATAATCGACAGAGCCATTCCGGTCAGCACGCCGTATACGCTTAATGCGTCCGACTGGGAATAGCCGAACAGCCCCAGGCGGGAAGGGATTAAAATGGACTCGAAGCTGGCAAACAGCGTCAGGGCCAAACGGTTCATGCTGAGCGGGACAGAATAGCTAATTAGTTTTTTACCGACACCCCTTACCTTAAAACCGGAAGGTACGGCGGCTTTTTTTTCCGAGATAAGCAGCGCCGTGATACAGAATAAAAATGCACCCGCTTCGCCAAAGACCAGGCCCCAGACGGCAATGGAAGCGTCCATGGGTTTGCCCTGCTCCGTATGGATCCGGTAAAGGATAAATACAAAAAGCACACGGATAAACTGCTCCATAAAGGAAGAAACAGCAGGTACGCCCGCCTTTTTTTTGCCGTAATAATATCCGTGAATACAGGAATGGATGCTTGCAAACGGGATGGAGCACGCCAAAATCGGGATGAACGGCTCGCAGCGCGGTTCAAGCAGGATATGCCCGGCAATAAATGAAGAATAGCGGAACAGTACAAACATCGCGGTAAGCGAGAGTATTCCGGAAAAAAGCAGGCAGGTACGTAAGAACCGTTTGGGGGCTGTCGGATCCTGATCTTTGTATTCTGCAATAAATTTAGACAAAGAAGTGCCAAGGCCGGAAACGGTAATGGCAAAACAAATGGTGGAAATCGGAAAAATCAGCTGGTAAATACCAAGTCCTTCCGCACCGATCGTCCTTGATAAGAATATCCTATAAAAGAAACCTATGATTTTGCCGAGGACTCCAGCCGCCGTCAAAAGCAGCGCGCCGGAAATAACAGGATTTTTGAGTTTGTTATGGATCTGCACGAAATCACCAACAAGGTTTTAGTTTATGTATTATATGAGGAGCGGAGTGCAAAAATGAATAAGATGATTTATTTGGATCATGCGGCAACGACAAGGACGCTGCCGGAAGTGGCGGAGGCAATGGCGCCTTATCAGGATATTTATTACGGGAACCCGTCCACGATTTATGAATTTGGAGAAAAAAGCAGGGACGCCATTGAACGCGCGAGGGAACTGATTGCAAGGACGATCCATGCAAGGCCGGAAGAAATATTTTTTACGTCAGGCGGTACGGAATCGGATAACTGGGCGTTAAAAGAGGCCGTCCATCTGTATGAACGGACGCATGGAGGGAAAAAAGGGCATATCCTGACGACTCCTGTGGAGCATCATGCAATTTTAAACAGCTGTGAAGAACTAAAACAGATGGGCTGCGGCGTAACATACCTGAATGTAGACGAAAGCGCACGTGTCATATTGGCGGATATTGAAAACCGGATGCAGGAAAACACCTGCATGTTTTCGGTTATGTATGCAAATAACGAAATCGGCACCATTGAGCCCATTGACGAACTTGGCCGTATGGCAAAAAAACATAAGCTGATTTTCCATACGGACGCCGTGCAGGCGTACGGGCACCTGCCCATCCATGTACAGCGGGAAAATATCGATATGCTGAGCGCAAGCGCGCACAAATTCGGAGGGCCAAAAGGAGTCGGTTTTTTGTATATCCGAAGCGAAATCAACCTTCCGGCATTTATCCACGGGGGCGGGCAGGAAAACAGCATGCGTTCCGGAACGGAAAATGTGCCGGGGATCGTCGGTATGGGAAAAGCCGCGGAATTAGCGCACCGCAGGATGCAGACAGAACGGCGCAGGATAAAATATCTGCGGGATTACCTGGCTTACCGCATCCTGCAGGAGATACCGGACGTCAGGATGACAGGCAGCCGCAAATACCGGCTTGCCAACAACGCCAGCTTTTGTTTTAAAGGGATAACCGGGGAGGCGGCGGCTATACTTCTCGATACGCAGGGGATTTGCGTTTCGTCCGGCTCCGCCTGCTCTACGGGCAGCGCAGAAGATTCGCATGTGCTCAAAGCGGCAGGCATCGGCAGCGAATGGGCGCAGGGCGCGCTGCGTTTTACGCTTGGGGCGGAAAATACGAAAGAGGACATAGCATATACGGTGGAAAAAGTAAAAATGGTAGTGGCGGATATGCGGGGCGTATAGGAAACGCGCCGCATATTACAATTGGTATGTCCGGGAAATAACCGCATATTATAGGAAATATAAAAAACTATCATAACTTTCCATATTGAAATTCAAAAAATATTATTATATGATATAAAAATAGGCTTACAGGCCAAAGAGGAAC
>CAJTLD010000194.1:0-2789 GCA_910577065.1 uncultured Lachnospiraceae bacterium
TAAATTGCTTTATTTTTGAGTCTTATTTTTAAAATTATTCAAATTTTATCCAGTGTTATGAACATGCAGTTCTACGCAAAAAAGCATAAAAAAACCCGTACCAATACACCAAAATGTATTTGTACGGGGATTTTCGATCTTACTTTACCCAATTCTGTCTTTTTAGCAGATTATAAATTCTGACTATCTATTTAATCCTTACTTATTTATATGGCTTTACTTCATCATACCTACTCCGCCACCAACACAACAACCGTCCGCGGCGGGATTTTCAACTTACTGTCATAATCAAATTCTGTCTGCGCTCCAATGTCTTTGCCGTCTTCATATTCCACAAATGTATTGACGCAAATCTTCCACCTTTTCCCATCAGGCAGCGCCGGAAGCTGCATTTCAAGCGGCTCCCAGAACGCGTTCATCCCATAAAACACAATATCGTCGCAGGTATCGGCTTCATTTCGCCCCGCATACATAATGCCAATCAGCCTTGTGGTATGATCGGTTCCGCTGTTCCACGGATATCCGTTATGAATACTGATTTCCGGCAGTCCGCATTTTGCGTTTGCGGTAGACTTTCTCACAATCGCATATTGGCTGCGGAAATGGATCATATACCGGAAAAAATCATGGATTTCCCGGTATTCCTTTAGCCTCTCCCAATCCAGCCAGGAAGTCAGGTTGTCCTGGCAATATGCATTGTTATTCCCAAACTGCGTATTGCAGAACTCGTCTCCGGCAAAAAACATAGCCGGGCCGCGGCTTAGCATCAGCGTCGCACACGCATTTTTTACCATCCTCCGGCGCAGGCTTTCGACTTTCGGATCGTCCGTTTCCCCTTCCGCGCCGCAGTTCCAGCTGTTTCCGTTATTATCTCCATCCGTATTGTTCCAGCCGTTCTTCTCATTGTGTTTCATATTATAGGAATACATGTCATACAGCGTAAAACCGTCGTGGCAGGTCAGAAAGTTCACGGACGCGCTTTTTCCGCGTTCCGACGGATCGTATAAATCATGCGATCCCGTAATTCTTGTAATCGCCGTCCCTGCCATCCCCTCGTCGCCTTTTAAAAAGCGGCGCATATCGTCACGGTCCCTGCCGTTCCACTCCGACCACCTGCGGTACGCCGGAAAATTACCGACCTGATAAAGCCCGCCGGCATCCCAGGCTTCTGCAATCAGCTTCACCTTACCCAAAATAGAATCGCAGGCAATCGCCTGTAAAATAGGAGGTTCTTTCATCGGGGCGCCATTCTGATCACGCGTCAGGATAGACGCCAAATCAAACCGAAAGCCGTCTACTCTATATTCGGTCACCCAGTACCGCAGGCAGTCTATAATAAACCTGCGCGTCATCGGATGATTGCAGTTTAAAACATTTCCGCACCCGCTGAAATTATAATAATACCCGTCCGGCGTTAAAATATAATACACATTATTGTCGATTCCCTTAAAAGAAAAACACGGGCCCTCTTCATTGCCTTCCGCCGTATGGTTAAACACCACGTCCAGAATAACCTCAATCCCGTTTTCTTTTAGTTCATAAATCATACGCTTTAACTCGTCGCCCTCGTGATTGTGTTCCACAACGGATGAATACCCTGTATTGGGCGCAAAAAAGCAGACCGTATTATAACCCCAGTAATTATACAGCCGTTCTCCGTCTACAATCCTGCTGTTTTCCATCTCGTCAAACTCAAAAACCGGCATCAGTTCAACGGCATTGATCCCCAAATCCTTTAAATATGGAATCTTCTGGCGAAGACCCTCGTACGTTCCTTTTGCTTCCACACCGGATGAATTATGCTTTGTAAATCCCCTCACATGCATTTCATAAATCACCAGATCTTCCAGCGGGTATTCCAGCTGCATCATATTGCCCCAGTCAAAATTATTCTCAACGACCCTTGCATGATACACGAACCGGTTTCCGGTTTCCGGCCTGTCTCCCCAGTTCCGCTGTCCGGTGACCGCCCTTGCATACGGATCCAGCAGAATATTTTCTTTCTTAAACAGCAGCCCCTTTTCCCGGTCATACGGCCCGTCCAGCTGGAACGCATACTCAAACTCTTCGATTTTAAGCCCGAACACCAGCATCGAATACGTATTCCCAATATGATACGATTTAGGAAACGTAAGCCTGGCATACGGCTCCTTTTCCTGCGGATGGAACAAAAGCAGCGTACAGCTCGTAGCGCCAATCGAATGTATCGTAAAGCTGACGCCATTCGAAGCTGCCGTCGCGCCGTCCCTGTTGTAAAACCCGGGCCGTACATGAAATCCTTCAATCACATCCAAAGGCTGCAGTTTTACTCCCCGCTGCGGTCTGTGTTGTGCATCCTCCATATCTGCATCTCTTTCTTCCCCCGGTTTTACAACTTCTTTCTGTCCTTCATTCTTTGCCAACCTATCGATCCGTTTTTCTTCTTCGGCCTGTTTATTTTCTTCCGTTTTCGCCTGCTTAGAAGTCTCTTCACACTTTGTTTCCTTTATCTGCTCTGACGTTTCCTCCCTCTGCGGCTTTTTTGCATTTGCAGCCTGCTCCGGTTCCTCTGCCTGCCAAATCTTCTCTTCCGCTTTTTCCTCTTCTGCCTGTTTTGGTATCTCAATACGCCCTGTCTTTTCTTCCTTTGCGGGCTCCTCTATCTGTTCCGGCGCTTCCGTATGCCCTATTCCTTTCTCCGCACCTGGCTCCCCTGCCCGTTCCGGCGCTTCCGTGCGCCCTATTCCTTTCTCCGTCCCTGGTTCTCCTGCCTGTTTCGGCGCTTCCGTACGCCCTATTCCTTTCTCCGC
>CAJTLD010000194.1:2889-3269 GCA_910577065.1 uncultured Lachnospiraceae bacterium
TTTCTCCGTGCCCGGCTCTCCTGCCTGTTTCGGCGTTTCCGTACGCCCCTCTGCTTCCTTTCCCGGCCCCTTTATCTGCTTAGACGCCTCTGCACACCTTGTATTTTCTTCCTTACTTGGCTCCTTTACTTGCCTTGGCGTCTCCGTATAACCCGTCTTTTCTTCCCGTTCCTCCTCTTTTACCTGCTTTGGCACTGCCGCGCGCCTTATCTCTTCTTCCCTCTTTGGCTCTTTTAAACCCATCCATTCCAGTAACTCATGAAAAAATCCTGCCATAAACTTCTCCCCTCTGCTATTCCATCTTCCGATGTACACAATACCATTAAGTATACTCGAAGTCCCAAAATATGTCCAGTCCCCGCTCCAGAGCCTATTTGAAA
>CAJTLD010000195.1 GCA_910577065.1 uncultured Lachnospiraceae bacterium
CTGCCCTCTGGCTGACTGCGGTTTTGGCAAGCTTGCAGATGAGAGGGAGCGAGTTTCCAGGATTTTTTAAATACTCTCTATAGGGAATATTTTAAATGGGTCGGTCTATTACGAACAAGATAATTACATTTAAGAAAGAATCTAAGGTGTTTTCTGATGGAAATTTGTTGAAAGGGGTTCCTGGAGCGTGTTGTTATATGGAATTTTTAAAATTGTTTTGGGGAAAGAGGAGGGCTATGCAGAATTATAAGATTACGGTTGCTTATGACGGTACGCGTTATAAAGGCTGGCAGGGGCAGAAGACGACGGATGCGACGATTCAGGCGAAGCTGGAGGGTGTGCTGAGGAGGGCGTTTGGGTATCGGGTGGAGGTGATTGGATCCGGAAGGACGGACGCGGGCGTTCATGCGAGGGAGCAGGTGGCTAATTTCCATTTGCGGGAACCGCGTGATACGAAAAGCCTGCGGGATCTGTTTAATGATTTTTTGCCGGAGGATATTGCCGTATGCTGTGTGGAAGAGGTTTCGGAGCGGTTTCACAGCCGGTTTATGGCTTCGGAAAAGATTTACCGGTATCGGATTCACACGGGTTCTGTGCCGGAGGTTTTTGAACGCAAGTATGTTTTTTCTCCGAATCATACGGAGCCGCTTGACGTTGCTGCGATGAAGAAAGCGGCGGGATTTTTGGTCGGTACAAGGGATTTTACGTCGTTTTGCGGCAACAGCCATATGAAGAAATCGGCGGTGCGCAGTGTTTATGAAATCGGGTTTGAAGAAAAAGAAACGGAGCTTGCGCTTTTGTTCCGCGGAAACGGGTTTCTGCAGAATATGGTGCGTATTATGACGGGGACGTTGATTGAAGTGGGACAGGGCATCCGGCAGGCGGAAGAGATTCCCGGTATTCTGGAGGCAAAGAACAGGGAACGGGCAGGTTTTACCGCTCCGCCGCAGGGACTGATGCTGATGCGGGTTTTATACGATCCGGGGAGATTACGGTGATGCAAAGAGAAAAATGGTTTGTAGCGGGGAAGCGCGCGGATTTTAAGGAGATCGGGGCAAAGTTCGGCATTGATCAGGTGACGGCGCGGATTATACGCAACCGCGATATTACGGAAGACGCGGCAATTGGGAAGTATTTGAATCCGCGTCTTTCGGATCTGTATTCCGCTCATCTGATGAAGGATATGGATCGGCTGGCTGCGATTTTGAAACGGAAAATACAGGAAAAGAAGGCGATCCGCATTATCGGGGATTATGATATAGACGGGGTTTCGTCCACTTTTATTTTGCTGGAAGGGATTCGGCGGGCGGGCGGCATTGTGACTGCAGCGATTCCGGATCGTATGAAGGACGGGTATGGGATCAATGAGAACCTGATTGCGCAGGCAAAAGCGGACGGAGCGGATACGATTATTACCTGTGACAACGGGATTGCGGCGATTGAGGCGATTGCGTATGCAAAGGAACTGGGGCTTACGGTGCTGGTTACGGATCACCACGATATACCGTATACGGAGGAAAACGGCGTCCGCACGTACCGAAGGAGCCTTGCGGACGCGATTGTAAATCCCAAGCAGGATGAATGCGCATATCCGTTTGACGGGATCTGCGGGGCGGTTGTGGCATGGAAGGCGGTGCAGGTATTGTATGAGGTATGCGGCATTCCGGCGGAAGAAGCGATGGAATTTCTGGAGATTGCGGCGTTTGCCACGGTTGGGGATGTGATGGATCTGGCGGATGAAAACCGTATTATTGTAAAGCACGGATTGGAGCAGATGCGCCGTACAAAAAATCCCGGGCTGCGCGCTTTGATACGGCAAAAGGAGGTTGTGCCCGAGCGGCTTGGCGCTTATCATCTGGGGTTTGTCTTAGGGCCGTGCTTAAATGCAAGCGGGAGGCTGGATACGGCGGTGCGTTCGTTAAAGCTTCTGTCGGCGCAGCGGGAGGAAGATGCCGCCGTCCTTGCGGCGGAGCTGGCCGGTTTAAATGAAGAGCGTAAGGCATTGACGACGGAGGGCTTAAAAGAAGCGGAAGAAACCATCCAGGCACAGAAACTGTATGAAAAAAAGGTTATGGTGGTGTACCTGCCGAAGCTGCATGAGAGCCTTGCGGGAATCGTAGCGGGGCGCATACGGGAGCGGTACCATCATCCGGTATTTGTGCTGACGCAGTCCGAAGAAGGAATAAAGGGATCGGGGCGTTCCATTGAGGCGTATTCTATGTATGAGGAGCTCTGTAAATGCCAGGATTTGTTTACCAAATTCGGCGGGCATCCGATGGCGGCGGGGCTTTCCATGCCGCAGGAGCATCTGCGTGCATTGGACGAACGTCTGAATGCGTATGCGGATTTAATGGAGGATGATTTTATTCCCAAAGTACTGATTGACGTGCCGATGCCGCTTTCTTATGTGACAAAAGCGCTGGTGCAGGAGCTCGGCGTTTTGGAGCCGTTTGGGAAGGGCAATCCCAAGCCGGTGTTTGCGGACCGGCAAATCCGGGTGCTAGAAAAGCGGGTGGTCGGGAAGCATCGAAATGTGCTTAAGATGACGTTGGAGGACTTGGGAGGAGGGCGTTATCCGGCGGTTTATTTTGGGGATGTGGAGACGTTTTTGGAGTTTTTGAACGAAAAGGATTTGATTTCGATTGTGTATTATCCGGAACTGAACAGCTATATGGGGAGAGAAGAGGTACAGTTTGTGGTTTCGGGGTATTGTTAGGGGGGAGGGATGCTGGTAAAGGGCGCCGCCGGAAGGAGGCTGCGGCAGAGGGGAGGGTAAGCCGGGCTGTGTTCATGGATTAAGTATTTCTAAACAATCCCGCTTTAGGATTTTGAATGCGGACGGAACCGCCCGAAACGCGCCATCCATGGCGCATTCGGGCTTCCACGGACGTCCCTGTCCGTGGATTCCTGGTTTTTGTATGGGATTGTTAAGAAATTCTAAATCCAATCACAATGCCCGGCTTACCCTCCCCTCTGCCGCAGCCTCCTTCCGGCTACTTTATCAGATCCCTGCAGGTTGAGAGTGTGTGGCGCTGTCAGGAGTTGGCTGTTTTTTACAGAATGAATATGCGTAGTAAAAGGAGAGAATATTTTGTGAGCTTTTTTGAATGTGATTTGGGGGGAATCTTATCTGTAAGCTTGCCAGTACAGCAGTCAGACAGAGGGCAGGGGGTGCGGCGTTTGCCTTGTAACAGGATTTAGCGGCTCTTAAGTATCTCCTGCGATTTTCAGCAATGCCCTGCCAC
>CAJTLD010000196.1:0-753 GCA_910577065.1 uncultured Lachnospiraceae bacterium
TACCGCAGGAGGTATTACAGAAGGCCGCCCGCCGCACGGACAAACGTAAAAAGGCCCGCGAACCGCAGCACGGTGCACAGAGGGGCCGGCGGCCGCAAATTCGGGGGCAGGGGAAGGAAGTTTTAAAGAGTTTGGCCAAGACGGTTGCAACGGCTCATTTTTTATGATATTATCTTTGTCGCATGGACAACTGTACCCCTGACACACACAATACACACGGAGGATTCGGAAGTTATGGCAGTGAAATCAAATTACTTCGTCCTGAAAGAAAAGGCCATACCGGAAGTGCTTTTGAAGGTAGTCAAAGCAAAGCGCCTGATTGACACCGGGAAGGCGGCCAGTGTGCAGGAAGCGGCGGATGCCGTGGGGATCAGCCGCAGTTCTTTTTACAAATATAAGGATGATATTTTTCCGTTCCACGACAATTCCAGAGGGATGACGGTCACGATGATTATCCAGATGGACGATGAGCCGGGGCTTTTGTCCGAGGTTTTAAAGTCGGTGGCGGATTATCACGCCAATGTCCTGACAATCCACCAGAGCATCCCGGTGAACGGGGTGGCTTCTTTGAGCATCAGTGTGGACGTGCTGCCGGATACCGGGGACATTTCTGAGATGGCGGAGGAGATTGAGGGGAAAACGGGGATTCATTATCTGAAAATACTTGCAAGGGAGTAAATCCCTGGAATGGAGGAAATATGATAAAAGCAGCAGTAATGGGATACGGCACGATCGGCTCCGGCGTTGTGGAGG
>CAJTLD010000196.1:763-3220 GCA_910577065.1 uncultured Lachnospiraceae bacterium
TGCTGGATATCAACCGTGAACTCATTGCAGAACGGGCCGGGGAAGGCATTGAGGTAAAATATGTCCTGGATATCCGCGATTTTTCCGGGGATCCAATTCAGGATAAAATCGTACATGACTACCGGGTGATCGCCGACGATCCGGAGATTCGGATTGTGGTGGAAACCATGGGCGGGGTAGAACCGGCCTATACGTTTGTAAAGGCGATGCTTACGGCGGGCAAGCATGTGACAACCTCGAATAAGGCGCTGGTTGCGGAAAAGGGGGCGGAGCTGTTAGCCCTTGCCGCGGAAAAGAACGTAAATTTTATGTTTGAAGCGAGCGTCGGCGGCGGTATTCCGGTAATCCGGACGCTGCTTTCTGCGCTGACGGCAGATGAAATCGAAGAGATAACCGGGATTTTAAACGGGACAACCAATTATATGATGACGAAAATGAGCCGGGAGGGCCTGGAATTTGCGGATGTGCTGCGCGACGCGCAGGAGAGGGGATACGCGGAGCGGGATCCTTCCGCGGATATTGAAGGCTATGACGCGTGCCGCAAGATTGCGATCCTGACTTCGCTTGTCTGCGGCCGGCAGGTGGATTTTACGGATATCCATACGGAAGGGATTACAAAGATTTCCGCTGCGGATATGAAATATGCAAAGAAGATGGGACGGGCAATCAAGCTTTTGGCGGTCAGCAGGAAGACGCCGGAGGGCTATGCGGTTTTTGTGGCGCCGCATCTGCTTTCGCCGGAACATCCGCTGTACGGGGTTGCCGACGTATTTAACGCCGTATTTGTGCACGGAAATGTGCTTGGCGACGCGATGTTTTACGGCAGCGGCGCGGGCAAGCTGCCGACGGCTTCCGCGGTCGTGGCGGATATGGTGGGGCTTGCAAGGCATATGGACTGCAATATCCCGGTGGAATGGAAACCGGAAAAGATAACGCTTGCGGAGTTTGACAGGCTGGAAAACGCCTTTTTTGTCCGGACGGCGTCGGGCAGGGATGCGGTGGAAGCCGCGTTTGGCAGGGCAGATTATGTGGACGCCGGGATCGAAGGGGAAACGGGTTTTGTGACCTCTGTGATGACGGAAGCGGAATTTAAGGCGAAGGCGGCGGCGCTTGACGTGCGCTCTGTGATCCGCCTGGGCAACCGGTAAAGGAGCAGGCTATGAAATATCTGGTAATATTAGGGGACGGTATGGCTGACCGTCCCATTGAAGCGTTAGGGAATGTAACGCCGCTTCAGTATGCGAAGACGCCGATGATGGACGCGCTGGCGGCAAAAGGGGAAATCGGCCTGGTGCATACGATTCCGGACGGGATGAGCCCGGGAAGCGATACGGCGAACCTTTCCGTGCTGGGATACGATCCGCGCAAATATTATTCGGGGCGTTCGCCGCTTGAGGCGTTAAGTATCGGCGTGCCGATGAAGGATACGGATATCGCGCTGCGCTGTAATCTGGTGACGCTTTCGGAGGAGGAAGCGCGCTACGGGGAGCGCAGGATTTTGGATCACAGTTCGGGTGAGATTTCTACGGAGGATGCGGCCGTTTTGCTGGAAGCGGTAAGGAGAGAACTTGAGACGGAGGAATTTCGGTTTTATGCGGGGACAAGCTACCGTCATCTTCTGATTTGGGAGAACGGGGATGCGGTGGATTTGGTGCAGCCTCATGATATTTTGGAACAGGTGATTGGGGATAAGCTGCCGAAGGAAAAGCGGCTTCGTGAAATGATGGAACGAAGCTATGCGGTTCTGGCAGACCATCCGATTAACCGGAAGCGGAAGGAACAGGGGCTTCATCCGGCCAATTCCTGCTGGTTCTGGGGCGCGGGGACGAAGCCGTCGCTTTCGCCGTTTACGGAAAAGACGGGGAAGAAGGGGGCTATGATTTCCGCGGTGGATTTGTTAAAGGGCATTGCGGTCGGGTCGTCGATGAAGGTGGTTACGGTGGACGGCGCGAACGGCGGGCTGAATACGAATTACGAAGGCAAGGCGCAGGCGGCGGTTGACGTTTTGGTAAAGGACGGATATGATTTTGTGTATGTGCATCTGGAAGCGCCGGACGAGATGGGGCATCAGGGCAGCGTGGAGAAGAAGGTGCAGGCGATTGAGAATCTGGATCAGAGGGTGATCCGGCCGATTGTGGAAGGACTGCGCGCGGCGGGAGAAGAGTTTCGGATGGTGATTTTGCCGGATCATCCGACTCCGGTCTGTATTCGGACGCATACGGGGGACAGTGTGCCTTATTTGCTGTATGACAGTACGGATGAGCGGGAGGAGAGCTGGAGGTATAATGAAAAAGAGGCGCAGGCTTCGGGGAATTATGTTTCGGAGGGACATGCGTTAATTGCGAAGGTGCTGCAGGCGTAGTTTGCCGGCGGGGGTACGTCAGCCGGAGCCCATGGTATGCCGTCGGGGCTGTGTGACGGGATGAAGCGGCTCTAAAGCATCCCATGCAGTTGTTT
>CAJTLD010000197.1 GCA_910577065.1 uncultured Lachnospiraceae bacterium
TTATTCTCTTTGGATCTTTCAAGGTTATTCCACTGTTCAGTTGTCATTGTGCTTTTTCTCTTTTTCTGTCGTTTTCCGCGACAGCTATATTAGACTATCACAAACCCGAAGGTTTGTCAACAGTTTTTTTCACTTTTTTCATTTTTTCTTTTTAATGAAATTGTGAAACGGAGAAGGAGGGATTTGAACCCTCGCGCCGGTCACCCGACCTATACCCTTAGCAGGGGCACCTCTTCGGCCACTTGAGTACTTCTCCAAAGTATTGTTTATATATGATAAAAACTGTCTGCGCCGCAACGCATGTTTTATATTACTAAAAACAGAAATATTTGTCAAGCCCTTTTTTTCTTTTCATGCAATTTTATTTTTATACCTGTTATGGAACCCGCATGTCCCGGATCCCGCCGAAGGGCGCGCACTTTCTAAAGAATTGAAACAGGCCGGCCATCCGTTACCGAATCGCCGGCCTGTTTTTTAATCCGTCACGTACGGCATTAATGCAATATGACGCGCTCTCTTAATAGCGGCAGTAAGCGCCCTCTGATGTTTTGCACAGTTTCCTGTGATTCTTCTCGGAAGGATTTTGCCTCTTTCAGAAATATATCTTTTTAATTTGTTTGTGTCTTTGTAATCAATCACATTGTCTTTTCCGCAAAAAACACAGACTTTTTTCCTTCTGTGCATGGGCCTTCTTTTAAAAGAGCCCCCGTCTTTGCTGTCTTTATTAAAAGCCATTTTTATTACCTCCTGTTAAACCGCAGTAAACTTTCCTACATTTAATTAAACGGCAGTTCCTCGTCAATTCCATCCGGAATATTCATGAATCCTTCTCCTGCCGCAACGCTTGGAGACGGTCTGTCCATCGGCACAAACCCGGCGTTGCTGTCGCTGGCTGCTTTGCTTTCTGCAAATTCATGTTCTTCAACTACAACCTCCGTGGTATATACTTTCTGTCCGTCCCTGTTGGTATAGCTTCCGGTCTGAATCCTTCCTGTAACTGCAATTTTCAATCCCTTACGCAGATATTTTTCCGCAAACTCACCCTGGCGGCCAAACGCCACACAGCTGATAAAATCAGCGGTCTGCTGATCATTGTCACGGCGGAACCTCCTGTCAACCGCAAGCGTATACCTCGCTACCGCAATTGACTGCTCTGCCTGGGAATAACGGACTTCCGGATCTCTTGTCAGCCGTCCCATTAAAATTACTTTATTCATAGATTTCCTCTTTTCTGTTTATGCCTCGTCTTTTCTAACGCATAAGAAACGAAGAACATTGTCCATAATACGGACATTCTGCTCCAGCTGTGCCGGAACAGCCGGTTCCGCATCGAACTGGATGAAATAATAGAAGCCTTCTCTCATTTTCTGAACTTCATAGGCCAGTCTTTTTTTGCCCCAATCCTCAACTTCCGTCACATTTCCGCCGAAGCGTGCAATGTAGTCTTTGGCCTTTTCAACTGTAGCATTCCTGACGTCGTCTTCGATTTTCGCATTAACAACAAGCGCTAATTCGTATTTGTTCATGCAATTGTACCTCCTTGTGGTCTCTGGCCCTTTCTTAATTTAGAAAGAGCAAGGAATCAATAGTTTTTCACGAAAAGATATAATAGCATAATTTTCATTGCGAATCAAGCGTTTTCCTGATTTCTTTTACGTTTTTTTCTACTAGTTTGCGCGAAATCATAATTTGATGGCCGCAGCCTTTGCATTTCAGGCGGAAATCCGCCCCGACGCGCAATATTTCCCATTCAAAGCTGCCGCAGGGATGCTTTTTTTTCAGCTTTACAATATCTCCGATGTCAAACTGCACTGTTATCCTCCTCCTCTACGATACTTCTATCTGGGAGAGTATTTTTCCAATACTTCCTTCTATCCGCAAATTGGCCCTGCCATCAAGAGGCGTTGTGGATTTATTAATTAAAACAAGCCGGCCGCCCCTGTAATAGTCAACCAGGCCCGCCGCCGGATATACGGCAAGAGACGTCCCTCCGATTATTAACACATCCGCCTGTGCAATATATGTTATGGCTTTTTGCATGGTATTACTGTCCAATCCCTCTTCATATAACACTACGTCCGGTTTGACATCGCCGCCGCATTCGTCGCAAGCCGGGCATCCGGTTTTATCCAGAATATAATCCGCCCCAAAGAGTTTCCCGCACGTCTGGCAGTAGTTTCGGTGTACGCTGCCGTGAAGCTCTAATACTTCCCTGCTGCCCGCGGCCTGATGCAGTCCGTCAATATTCTGGGTAATCACGGCTTTTAACTTGCCTATGGCTTCTAATTCCGCCAGCTTTTTATGGGCTGCATTGGGCTTTGCGCCAAGACACAGCATTTTGTTCCGGTAAAACCGGTAAAATTCCGGTTTATTTTTAAGATAAAATGTGTGGCTTAAAATCATTTCCGGGGGATAATCGTATTCCTGATTATAAAGCCCGTCCACACTTCGAAAATCCGGTATCCCGCTCTCAGTGGATACGCCCGCGCCCCCGAAAAATACAATATTATCCGATTCTCTCATCCATTTTAAAAACTGTTCCAGCTGGTTCATTGTATACCTCCTCCTTTTCAGGCAAAATTAGCTTCCGTCACATGTTTGCAAACACCAGAAGCAGGGAAAAACCTATCACAATAACGGTTCCGAGCGCTGCAATGACGTTTACGGCCTTTACAGCATTTTCTTTCAGAAGTTTTGACAGCAGCCAAAACAGCATAATCCCCGCCGCTCCGCCAAGAGTGTTTCCCAACAAATCCGTAATATCCGTTGCCCCGATGCCAAATACATACTGCAGCGCTTCAAATGCCAGGCTTGTACCGAATGCAGGCGCCACTTTTTTAGGAAATCCCCACTGGTCTTTTAACATGCTGACATAAACGCCATACGGCACAAATATCAGAATATTTAAAATGATTTCCGACATGTCAATCCGGCCGTTTATAACAGCCGAGCCTCCAAACGGGATCAGGTTAACGCTTCTGTATGGCTCCGCGCGCCAGAAGCAAAGATCCGGCTGCATTTTAAACAGAATGATCCAGGTCAGAAAAATCACATAAACAGCCAGCAGCGCTTTCGTAAGGTTCCGTTGTCCCGTTTGTCTCATTTTGTACTCCTTTCCAGAAAAAAAATCCGGTTATATTTTAAAAAACCCGGCTGCAGAAAGCTTTTATGCTTTCCTGCACCCGGGACTGTAGTTGCGGGGACAGGATTT
>CAJTLD010000198.1 GCA_910577065.1 uncultured Lachnospiraceae bacterium
TGAGAAAACTGAACCGCCCCCGCCGCTTCCTCCGGCGGCTCTGTCTCCTGTTCCGTTCCAAAAACAGCCGTCTCTAAGGCGTCCTTCTGCCCGCCGCAGCCGCAGCATACGGCCGCCAGCGCCGCCAAAACAAAGCCGCCGCAAAGCCCCTTTTTCATCTGCATATTCATGCCCCCTTCTCCTGTATCGGGCAGACCTTATTCTCTCACCTGCCCGCACCCATAAATCACATACTTCGTACTCGTCAGCGCCAAAAGCCCCATCGGCCCCCTTGCATGCAGTTTCTGCGTACTGATGCCGATTTCCGCGCCGAATCCAAACTCAAAACCATCCGTAAACCGCGTACTCGCGTTCACATACACTGCCGCCGCGTCCACTTCGTCCAAAAATTTCTGCGCGCGGGAATAATCATTCGTTACAATCGCCTCCGAATGCCCGGTATTATACCGGTTGATATGCGCAACCGCCTCTTCCAAAGACGAAACTGTCTTTACGGAAATCTTATAATCCAGATATTCCTTTCCCCAGTCCTCTTCCTCTGCAGGCACAACGTCCGCCACGCCTTCCGACGCCTTTAACGCCGTTTCGTCCGCACGGATTTCCACCTGTTTTTCCGCCAGCTTTTTTGCCAGGGAAGGCATAAATTTATCCACTATCTTTTCATGTACAAGCAGGGATTCACAGGCATTGCATACGCCAATCCGCTGCGTTTTGGCGTTAAACACAATCGCAAGCGCCATATCCAGATCCGCGCTTTCATCTACATAGACATGGCAGTTGCCCGTCCCTGTTTCAATTACCGGAATCGTCGCGTTTTCCACCACGGTACGGATAAGCCCCGCTCCGCCCCTTGGAATCAGCACATCCACATATCCGTTCATATGCATAAATTCCCGCGCCGTGTCATGGCTGGTATCTGTAATCAGGCAAATCGCTTCCTTGGGCGCCCCCTGCTCTTCCAAAGCTTCCCGGATACAGGCCACAATCGCCTCGTTCGAGTGGAGCGCATCCTTTCCTCCCCGTAAAATCACGGCGTTCCCGGTCTTAAAACAAAGTCCGAAGGCATCCGCCGTCACATTTGGACGGGATTCGTAAATAATTCCTATTACGCCGAGCGGTACGCGTTTTTGCCCAATCATCAGGCCGTTCGGCCGTTTTTTCATGGACAAAACCTCACCGACCGGATCTTCTAACCCAGCCACCTGACGCAATCCCTCCGCCATCTGCGCAATCCTGTTATCCGTCAAAAGCAGCCGGTCCAAAAGCCCCTCCGGCATCCCGTTCTTCCTGCCGTTTTCTATATCAACAGCATTTGCGGCTGTCAGCCTGTCCCTGCATTCTTCCAGTTTATCCGCAACTGCAAGAAGCGCGTCGTTTTTTTTGCTGGTGGACAGCGCCGCCATCTGCTGTTTTACTCCTTTTGCCTGCCGGCAGATTTCTAATAACTGCATAATTCATATCCTCCTTTTTCTGTCACAAGCGCGTGCATTTTCATATCGTGCCGTTCGGGCAAAATCTCCTCCCTTACCTGCGTCCCATAGGCAATCCCAATACGGTACATTTCCGGATGGCCGCCCAGGTAGCGGTCATAATAACCTTTGCCGTACCCATAACGGTTTCCCATGCGGTCAAAAACGCTGCCGGGCACAAAACAAAACGCCTGATCCAGTCCGGCCTGCTTTTGTCCCGAAACCGGTTCCCGGATACCAAACGCCCCTGTCTCAAACGCATCCATAGACAAAACCCGGTAAAATTCCATTGTTTCACCAGACACCCGCGGAAAAGCCAGCGGGATTTTTTGTTGCAGCAGCCATGTATAAAACGCCGTCAGGTTTACCTCTGAGCCATACGGATAATACCCGTAGGCCCCGCGCTGCAAAAACTCCCCTTTCCGTTCTTTTACATATGCCTTTAAATTTTCACAGATCCTACTGTCATACCGCCTGCGCTGCCCTTGCGGCATCCCGCTGCGCGCCCTAAGCCCCTGTTTCCTAATTTGCTGTTTTGTTTCCATATTTTTCACCCAGATTATAGGTTGTGCCATCCGGATTTAACATATCTATGTTATCAAGCTGTGTTTTTAAATTATTCCGGACATTTGCGACAAATTCTTTGTGCAGCAGCGCCCGTTCGTTCCGTTCTGCTTCGGTTAAGCCCTCCGCCTGGGATTTGCGGTATAATTCGTTGATGCGGTTTATTTTTTCCTGGTTCATTTTAATGCGTCTCCTCTATATAATCGCTGATATAAAAATCTTCGTCATAGTTCGCGTGAAATAAGGTCCCGGTAAAGCTTCCTTCAAAGATCTGGTGCAGAATCCCCATATTTTTGGCGTTTGCAATAATCATATCCGCGCCGGATTTCATTGCGATTTTTGCAGCCGTAAGCTTTGTCGCCATCCCTCCGGTCCCTACGTCACTTCCCGTGGATTCTTTGGCCATAAAAAGATATCGTTCGTCAATGGCGTCTACTTCATGGATCAGCTTTGCATCCGGATTTTCGCGCGGATCGTCTGTGTACAGGCCGTCAATATCGGATAAAAGGATCAGCAGATCCGCCGATACCAGGGCTGCAACGATAGCGGAAAGGGTATCATTGTCCCCGAACTGCATTTCATAGGTCGATATGGTGTCGTTTTCATTTACAATAGGGATAACGCCGAGACGGAATAATTCTTCAAACGTATTCTGCGCGTTTTTGCGCGATACGTTGTCAATCATCGTATTTTTGGTCATCAAAACCTGCCCTGCCGTCTGGTGGTATTCCGCAAACATCTTCTGATAAGTCATCATCAGCCTGGCCTGCCCGACTGCCGCGCACGCCTGCTTGCGCGCAATCGTCTGCGGGCGCTTTTCCATGCCCATAAAAGTCCTTCCCACCGCGATTGCCCCAGAACTGACGAGGCAGATATCCATCCCGCAGTTTTTTAAGTCGCAGAGTTCGCGTACTAAGCGCTCGACTTTTAAAAAATTAAGTTTTCCGGTTTCGGGGTGCTGCAGGGAAGAAGATCCGACTTTCACAACAATCCGTTTCTTAGCTCCTAATTTTCTTCGTAATTGTGTATCCATGTTTTCCTCCATGCTGTGTGGATATTTACCGTCTCTGAAATTGTATCGCTGTTTGCG
>CAJTLD010000199.1:0-2467 GCA_910577065.1 uncultured Lachnospiraceae bacterium
TACACATTTGCACGCGGGTTGTCCCAGGAACGGAATACGGCCTTTACTGCACCCATTAACTGCTCCTTGGGATCATTCGGGAAATCCTGTCCTATTTTTTGTTTATACTCTGCCTTAAACTGCCCGGCAAGTTCTTTCAGATCTTCGGCTGTCAGTTCCACGTCAAATGTGACGCCTTTTTCGGCTTTCATCTTATCAATCAGTTCTTCGAAATATTTCTTTCCGACTTCCATAACGACGTCCGAATACATCTGGATAAACCTTCTGTAGCAGTCCCATGCCCAGCGCGGATTGCCGGATTTCTCGGAAATAACGCCGACAACCTCTTCGTTTAGGCCCAAGTTTAAGATAGTGTCCATCATACCCGGCATGGACGCCCTTGCGCCGGAACGAACCGATACCAGAAGCGGGTTTTCCTTGTCGCCAAATTTCTTTCCCGTAATTTCTTCCATCTTTGTAATGTATTCGTTGATCTGTCCCTGAATCTCGCCGTTGATCTCACGTCCGTCTTCATAATACTGCGTACAGGCTTCTGTCGTAATTGTAAACCCCTGTGGAACCGGAAGCCCAAGACCTGTCATTTCAGCTAAGTTTGCGCCTTTCCCGCCGAGCAGTTCCCGCATATTTGCATTTCCTTCGCTGAAAAGATAAACCCATTTGTTTGCCATTTTCTAACCCTCCTAAAATAATCATTTACCGGCATGTCCCTCTGCCGTCTGTCGTCTGCCGCAGCGATTTGGGAACCCTGCCTTTACTGTCAGATAACTCCATATCTTAACATTCTGTGTCATAATTATTTTACCATATTTTTCTATGAAATCAATGATTTTTTCATCTTTTTCATAAAACGCAAAGTTCTCACCCGTCTAATATTTGGTAATATTACATAAAAAAGTTGGGTTTTACACGCAATTTTTACTCATTTCGTTCATTTTCCTTCATTTTCCCTCTGTATCTTTGCTTCTTTCATGCAAAGCTCTGCAAGCCCTTCATACGACGCCTGTCCGGCCTCTGCCACCTCTTTTATCCCGCGCCCGCTTAGATATTCCGTCGTCTTCGTCCCGATGCTGTAGCATCTGCCGCAGAGCGCCGCGTCTTCGCCCGCCGCGTCCAGAAAACGCCCGGCCGAAGAGGCGCAGGTAAACAGCACGCCGTCAAATCTCCCTTCCTGCCGGATCCGGGCAAAATCCAGCGTGACCGGCCTGTTTTCATATAGTTCGAGTTCTTCAAACCGGCACGTTCCCGCAAGCGCGCTTTGCATATGATGATCCGCATTCACCGCTTTTACGTACCGGACGCACTCTCCTGCCGTTACCCGCTCTTTTAACGCGCCCAAAAGAGCGCCGCTGTCCGATACCTTCGGCATCAAATCGGCATACAGCCCGAAGCGCGTCAGTTCCTCCTCCGTCTTTTTCCCAATCACCGCAATCCGGCAGCCGGACAGCCGGCGCAGATCCAGCCTGCTGTCCGCCATAGCCCTAAAAAAAGCCTGCACGCCGTTTTTGCTGGTAAAAACAAGCCAGTCCGTCCCGTTTAATTCTTCCGCCGTCAGACGCCGGTTTGTATACGCAATCTCCCCGACTTTCAGTTCCTGCACGCACGCGCCCCGTTCGCGCAAAAGTTCCGCAAGCCGCGTGGTTTTCGTCCCGATTTTGGGAATCAGGTAACGTTTCCCAGCCAGCGGCCGATGCAAAGAGACGCCGAGCCGTTCCCGCAGCAAAACCACATCCCCGACGACAATCACCGCCGGGGCGGCAAGCCCCGCTTCAGCGGCGTCTTTTGAAAGATGCGCCAGATCCGACACGCAGACCTTCTGATCCGGCGTACCGGCGCGGGAAATCACGGCCGCAGCCGTTTCCCTTGGCATGCCGGCTCCCATCAGCCGCTCCGCGATTTCGGCCGTCTTGCTTAATCCCATCAGAAAAACGCAGGTATCCCGCCCCGCCGCCATTGCCGAAAAATCAATGTCCGCCAATTTATCCTTTCGGTCATGAGCCGTAACGACATGAAAGCCGGACGCCGTCCCGCGGTGCGTAACCGGAATCCCGGCGCAGGCGCAGGCCGCAACGGCGGAGGTGACGCCGGGGACTACGGCAAACGGCACGCCGTGCTCAGCCAGGTAAATCCCCTCCTCGCTGCCGCGCCCGAATACGTAAGGATCCCCGCCCTTTAGGCGGACAACCGTTTGATGCTCCATGCTTTTTTGTACCAGCAGGCGGTTGATTTCCTCCTGTTCCATCGCATGGCTGCGGTTTTCTTTTCCCGCATAAATCAGTTCGCAGCCGTCCGGCGCTTCGCTTAACAGTTCCGTGGGAATCAGCCTGTCATACACGATACATCCCGCGCTTTGGACCTCTTTTAAGCCCTTTGCGGTAATAAGCCCCGGATCGCCCGGCCCCGCGCCGACCAAAAACACCGTTCCCGCAAGCCGGCGGCGGATGCCTGCGGCGGCTTCTTTTGCAAGACG
>CAJTLD010000199.1:2475-3117 GCA_910577065.1 uncultured Lachnospiraceae bacterium
GATGGAGTTCAGACGTGTGCTCTTCCGATCTCCTCGGATCCGTCCCGGAAACGGACAGCTTTGCCAGGCGGATCCCGGTTTCATTGCCAAACATCGCCAAGAGGCTGTAGCCGCCGTCTTTTTCCTTCCTGCAAAACGCTCCCGCGGGCAGATGGCAGCCGCCGCCCATTTCCTGTAAAAACAGGCGTTCCGCATCTGCCTCGTCCGCGCTGTCCGCGTCGCTTAACGCGTTTAACAGATCAAGAAGCTCCATATCCCCGTTTCGGATTTCCAGAGCCAAAACGCCCTGCGCCGGGGCGCAGACCACCTCGTCCAAATCTAGGTACTGCGTAATCGCCCGGCGCATCCCCAGACGGTGCAGGCCCGCAGCCGCAAGCACAAGGCCGTCGAACGCTCCCTCATACATTTTTTGAAGGCGCGTGTCCACGTTTCCGCGGACGCCTGCTATATTGAGATCCGGGCGCAGGCTCTTTAGCTGAATTTCCCTGCGTTTGCTTCCGGTTCCGATGACCGCGCCTTCCGGCAGTTCCTGCAGGGAACGCGCTTTGCGCAAAACCAGTACGTCCCTCGGATCCTCCCGCTTCCAGGCCCTGGTAAACATAAGGCCGCAGGCGGGGCAGACCGGCATATCTTTCATGCTGT
>CAJTLD010000200.1 GCA_910577065.1 uncultured Lachnospiraceae bacterium
CTTCCGTGGCAGGGCATTGCTGGGAAGCGGGTGGATACTTAAGAGCCGCTAAATCCGGTTACAAGGCGCAGCCGTATCCCCTGCCCTCTGGCTGACTACGATTTTGGGAAGCTGCAGGGTGCTGGTGGAGGAAGCGGCGGCGCGATAGCAGGATTGTCTGGAAGTATAATTTTTCGTTTCGGAAAAATCCATTGTAGATAAGGCGGTTTCTGCGTGGCAGGCAGGGAATGCCTTCCTGTCTGGTCTGATAAAAATGAATTGAATAAGGAGGAAATTAATTATGGCTAATAAAGGGAAATTTTACATGACAACAGCGATTGCTTATACATCCGGTAAGCCGCATATTGGAAATACGTATGAGATTGTTTTGGCGGACGCGATTGCGCGTTACCGTCGTAAACAGGGATACGATGTTTATTTCCAGACCGGGACGGATGAGCACGGACAGAAAATTCAGGAAAAGGCGGAATCTGCAGGTATTACGCCTAAGGAGCATGTGGACCGGATTGCGGGCGAGGTGAAGCGTATCTGGGATTTGATGGATACTTCTTATGACAGCTTTGTGCGTACCACGGATGCGGATCATGAAAAGCAGGTGCAGAAGATTTTTAAAAAATTATATGATAAAGGCGATATTTATAAAGGCGCTTATGAGGGGCTTTACTGTACGCCCTGCGAATCGTTCTGGACGGAATCGCAGCTTGTGGACGGTAAATGCCCGGACTGCGGGCGCGAAGTGAAGCCCGCGAAGGAAGAAGCGTATTTCTTTAAGATGAGTAAATATGCGGATCGCCTGATTGCGCATATTAATGAGCATCCGGAATTTATTCAGCCGGTTTCCCGCAAGAATGAGATGATGAATAATTTCTTGCTGCCGGGTCTGCAGGATTTGTGCGTGTCCAGGACGTCGTTTCAGTGGGGAATCCCGGTTGATTTTGATCCGAAGCATGTTGTGTATGTCTGGCTGGACGCTTTGACTAACTATATTACTAAAATCGGGTACGACGCGGAAGGCGGTTCCGGTGAGCTGTTTTTGAGAAACTGGCCTGCGGAGCTGCATCTGATTGGAAAGGATATTATCCGGTTCCATACGATTTACTGGCCGATCTTTTTGATGGCGCTTGAGCTTCCGCTTCCAAAGCAGGTATTCGGGCACCCCTGGCTTTTACAGGGAAACGGAAAAATGAGCAAATCAAAGGGGAATGTGCTGTATGCGGATGAACTGGCGGAGTTTTTCGGCGTGGACGCCGTGCGTTATTTTGTACTGCATGAAATGCCGTTTGACAACGACGGTGTTATTACCTGGGAACTGATGGTGGAACGTATTAATTCTGATCTGGCTAATACGCTTGGGAACCTGGTTAACCGCACTATTTCTATGAGTAATAAATATTTCGGCGGCGTTGTGACGGACGGCGGCGTGGCGGAAGAAGTGGATAGGGATTTAAAAGCCGTTGTTACGGGGACCGTGCAAAAGGTGGACGCCAAAATGGAAGGCCTTCGCGTTGCGGACGCCATAACGGAGGTGTTTAACCTGTTCAAACGCTGCAACAAATATATTGACGAGACGACGCCCTGGATTCTAGCAAAAGAAGAAGCCGCCCGTCCGCGCCTTCAGACGGTTCTTTATAATCTGACGGAGGGTATTGCAATCGGGGCGACGCTGTTAAAGAGTTTTATGCCCAAAACAGCGGAGCGGATTTTAGAACAGTTAAATGCGGAGGAAATTCCATATGAGGGGCTTTCGGCGTTTGGCAATTTTAAGAGCGGAACTAAGGTTACCGATCATCCGGAGATTTTGTTTGCAAGGCTGGATTTGGATGAGGTTTTGAAAAAAGTGGAAGAGCGTTATCCGTCTGAACCGGAAGAACAGGCAAAAGAAGAGCAGGCGGAGGAACCTGTGATGGATATAGAACCGAAAGAGGAAATTACGTTTGACGATTTTATGAAAATGCAATTTCAGGTCGGTGAAATTATTGCGTGCAAGGCGGTGGAAAAATCCAAAAAGCTGCTGTGTTCTCAGGTGAAAATCGGCAGCCAGGTCAAACAAATTGTATCTGGTATCCGAAAATACTATACGCCGGAGGAGATGGTCGGCAAAAAAGTAATGGTGCTTGTAAACTTAAAACCCGCAAAGCTGGCGGGCGTGCTTTCCGAAGGGATGCTTTTGTGCGCGGAGGAGGCAAACGGGGAACTGGCGCTGATGAAGCCGGAGAAAGATATGATGCCCGGGTCTGAGATTTGTTAGAACGTGTATAAAAAGTGCTTTCCGGCAGATTGCAACAGGAGAAAACGATTTTGGAAGAACAATTAATTGCGTTGTATAAAGATATTAAGGAAATTTCGGACAGACTGAATCGTTCCACGTATCCGACGGACATGAAGCGGATGAAAAAACGCTATGCGGATTTATTTGAATCCCTGCGCGATTATTTGGAAGATTCTGAGGCGCCGCTTCGTTCCCTGGCTTACTGTGTTGCGGAATACACGGCGCGGGAAATGGAGCGGATTACGTCGAAAAGGAAAAAGGAAATGGCGCGCGTGGATAATAATATGGCGATGGTTTCTTATTTCCTGCCCCTGATCCGCGACATAGAAAGCCCGCGGGCAAAAGAACTTGCGCAGGCGATGGCGGACGCATGGAACGAAACGCTTCCCGGCAACCATATCAGCGATATGTCGATGGATGAGGTGAAGGGCGGCTTCCGCAGCAGCCCCTGTTATATTACAACGGCTGTCTGCAAAAGCCTGGGAAGGCCGGATAACTGTTATGAACTTACGCTGCTTCGCAAGTACCGGGATACGTATATGATGGGCAGTCCAAAACGGGCTGCCGCGGTAGAGGAATATTACCGGACTGCCCCGGAACTGGTGAGGCGGATTGATAGGCGTGCGGATGCGGACAAGATCTATGCTTCGATTTGGGAGCAGTATTTAAAACCTTGTGTTTGTTTGATTGAGGAGAACCGGCTTTTGGAGTGTGAAGAGGTTTATACGGATATGGTGCGGAATTTGGAGCGGCAGTATTTATAGAAAATTGTGAAAACAGAAGGCAAAAAGGGGCCGTCAGTCAGAGGGAAGGGTGTGCGGCTGGATCTGTGTTCA
>CAJTLD010000201.1:0-281 GCA_910577065.1 uncultured Lachnospiraceae bacterium
GCGGCGGGGCATACGATTACGGAGCAGGAGTTAAATAATCTGATTGCGAATTATCCGCCCGAGCAGCAGGTATATTTTTCAAATCCGAATGCGAAGGATGAACTTTTGGAGCAGCTGATCGGCTTTCATCTGTTTTCGGCGCTGGCAGAGGAGCAGAAAATCAAAGAAAGCAAAGCGTACCGGGAAACCCTTACAAAGATGGAACAGGAACTTGCAAGCCATATGGCGGCTACCGGGGTGATAGAACGGGTTACGGTAGATGATTCGGAGGCAGAGGCGTA
>CAJTLD010000201.1:321-538 GCA_910577065.1 uncultured Lachnospiraceae bacterium
CAGGTGAAGGCAAGCCATATTTTAGTGGACAGCGAGGAGGAAGCAAAGAAGGCCGCAGAGGAAATTGCGGCTGGAAAGGCGTTTTCGGACGCGGCCAGGGAGTATTCCACCTGCCCGTCGAAGGAAAAAGGCGGGGATCTGGGATATTTCGGAAAGGGGCAGATGGCGCCGGAGTTTGAACGGGCGGCGTTTGGCGCACAGGCCGGCGAGACGGGGG
>CAJTLD010000201.1:558-3019 GCA_910577065.1 uncultured Lachnospiraceae bacterium
CCGGTTCAGACGCAGTTCGGATATCATCTGATCCGGGTGGAGGATAAAAAGCAAGAGGAGGGCGTCCGGTTTTCGGACATAAAGGAACAGCTTAAGGAAAAGCTTTTGCAGCAGAAGAAGCAGGAGGTTTACTTAAAAACGGTAAAGGAACTGGAAGTAAAATACGGTGTGGAAAGGATGCGGTAACATGACGGATACATTGCCGAAGGATCCGGTTTTGCTGCTGAGTTATGTGAATACGCAGCTGAGAGATTTTTACGCGTCCCTGCAGGATTTTTGCGCGGCGGCGGATGTGCGTGAGGAAGAGATCCGGGAGAAACTGGCGGGAATTGATTACCGGTATGACGAAACGGCAAACCGGTTTGTTTAAAGAAAAGGAGACGACATTATGTGGGCATATGAAAGTGTATTTTATCAGATTTATCCGTTGGGGTTCTGCGGGGCGCCGTATGAGAACGACGGGAAGCTTGCGCATCGGATTTTAAAAGTGAAGGAGTGGATTCCCCATATGAAAAAGCTGGGGATAAACGCCGTTTATTTTTCTCCGGTGTTTGAGTCGGATACCCATGGGTATAATACGAGGGACTATAAGAAAATTGACTGCCGCCTGGGGACGAATGAGGATTTTAAAGAAGTCTGCGACGCGCTGCATAAGGAAGGAATACGGGTTGTTTTGGACGGCGTGTTTAACCATGTGGGGAGGGGATTCGACGCATTTTCGGATGTGCTGAAAAACCGGGAAAATTCGCCGTACCGGGACTGGTTTCATATTGATTTCCACGGCAATTCCGGATATGATGACGGGCTTTGGTACGAGGGCTGGGAAGGCAATTACGATTTGGTGAAGCTCAACCTTTCCAATCCGGCGGTTGTGGAGCATATTTTTTCCGCGGTGAAGGGCTGGGTGGAAGAATTTGATATCGACGGGCTGAGGCTTGACGTGGCGTACTGCCTGACGCCGGATTTTCTGCGCCGGCTGCGGGCGTTTACGGACGGCTTAAAGGAGGATTTTTTCCTGGTAGGGGAAACGCTGCATGGGGATTATAAGCAGTGGATGAATCCCGAAATGCTGCATTCGGTAACGAATTATGAGTGCTATAAAGGGCTGTTTTCAAGCTTTAATTCTGAGAACATGTTTGAAATTGTGCATTCTCTGCTGCGGCAGTTCGGGCCGGAGGAGTGGACGCTTTATAAGGGGCAGCATATGCTGTCGTTTGTGGATAACCATGACGTGACCAGGATTGCGTCAAATCTGGCAAAAGAGGAACATCTGCCGCTCATTTATGCGCTGGCATTCGGTATGCCGGGGATCCCGTGCGTGTATTATGGAAGCGAGTGGGGCGCAAAGGCGAAGAAGGAAGAAGGGGATCCGGCGCTTCGGGCGTGCTTTGACAAACCGGAAGAGAATGCGCTTTCGGAGTGGATTGGGAAGCTTTCGGAGGCGAAAAAAGGCTCGGAGGCGTTGAATTACGGAGGCTTCCGGTCGGTGCTTTTGACGAACCAGCAGTGTATTTTCGAGCGTAAAACGGATACGGAGCGCGTGCTTGTGGCGATCAATGCGGACAGTGAGGAGTACCATGCGCATTTTGACGCGGGATGCGGGATGGCCGTGGATTTGATTACGGGAGAGGATCATGACTTTGGCGGAGGAAGCAGGCTGCCGGGGTACAGCGCTTCTTTCTGGAAGATGGAGCGGTAACGGTTGAACGATCTGCGTCTTGGTAGTATAATAAGTACGGTTTTGGCAGTTTTCTTTGCCAAAACCAAAGGAGGTTCATTATGTTAGAATTAAAAAATATATCCTATGAGGTGGAAGAGGATCGGGAAAGCCGCGGGATATTAAAGGATGTCAGCCTTACCATAGACGATCATTTCGTAGCCATTACGGGGCCAAACGGCGGCGGCAAGTCTACGTTAGCAAAGATCATTGCGGGAATTATAAAGCCGACTGCAGGGAAGATTTTTTTGGACGGGGAAGATATTACCGGACTTGGCATTACCGAACGGGCGCAGGCCGGAATCAGCTATGCGTTCCAGCAGCCTGTGCATTTTAAAGGGCTGACCGTAAAGGATCTGGTTTCACTTGCGGCGGGACGCGCGATGACGGTTTCTGAAATCTGCAATATTCTTTCCGAAGTGGGTTTGTGCGCCAAGGAGTATATCGACAGGGAAATTAACGGCAGCCTTTCCGGCGGGGAACTAAAAAGGATTGAGATAGCCATGGTTACGGCAAGAGGAACGAAGCTTTCTATTTTTGACGAGCCGGAAGCAGGTATTGATCTTTGGAGTTTCAATAGCCTGATTCATGTTTTTGAAAAGATGCGCAGGGAAATTAACGGCATGATTTTAATTATATCCCATCAGGAACGGATTTTAAATGTGGCGGACAAAATTATATTAATTGCGGACGGAACCGTATCGGCAGTTGGAGACAAAGAAGAAATTCTGCCGAAACTGATGG
>CAJTLD010000202.1 GCA_910577065.1 uncultured Lachnospiraceae bacterium
GGAGTGTAAAATAAAGTGTGTAAGTTAGAAATACAGCAAATCTAACTGCACACTTTATTTTTCTGTGTAAGGTGTGCTACACTCGAAGAAAGGATGAAGAAAAAGGATGGGTACAGCGCTTATGGCACGAAGAAACAGACAGAACACAAAAGGAGCAGCAATTGCGCAGGCAATTATGGAGGAATACCAGCCGCAGACAAGGGAAGAAATGCAGGATGCCATCAGGGATATCTTCGGCCCGATGTTTGAAGCCATGCTCCAGGGGGAAATGGATTCCCATCTGGGATATGGAAACAATGAACGCGGGGAAAAGGATACTACCAACAGACGTAACGGCTATTCCCATAAATCTGTCAATAGTACCTATGGAAAGCTGGATGTTTCCGTACCCAGGGACCGTAACGGCAGCTTTGAGCCGAAAGATTTCCCATGAGACCATCTCAACAATCACAGACCGGGTAATCGAAACAGCGGAAGAATGGCAGAACCGGCCTCTGAAAAAGTTCTACACATTTCTCTTTGTAGACTGTATTTATGTTACCATCCGCAAAGAAATGGAAACGAAAAATTGTGCAGTCTATGTGGTCCTGGGTTATGATGTGAATGGGATAAAGGATGTGCTGGGGCTTTGGATCGGGGAGTCCGAGGGGAAACATTACTGGATGCAGATATTTGACGAGATCCGGGCAAGGGGCGTGGAGGATGTGCTGTTCATCAGGTGAGAAATTACAATTTCCTGTTTCCAAATGAAAAATAGTCTGTTATAATACAGTTAAATATCATCCAGGAGGTATTGAGATGGCTGAAAACAGAAAAGGATTTAAAATCAAAGAAGATAAATTGGGCAAGGTAAAGATTGCGGACGAGGTGGTCGCTATTATTGCCGGGCTTGCCGCCACAGAGGTAGAGGGCGTCAGTTCTATGGCAGGGAATATCACCAACGAGCTGGTCAGCCGGCTTGGCATGAAAAATCTTTCCAAAGGAATCCGCGTCGAAGTAAAAGAAGGCGTCGTACGCGTGGACGTTGCGTTAAATATTGCATATGGGTATGCGATTCCGGAAGTATCTTCAAAAGTCCAGGAGAAAGTAAAGATCGCAATTGAGAATATGACAGGATTAGAGGTATCCAATATAAATGTCAGAATTGCCAGCGTTGATATGGGAACAGGCAGGTAAAGGGTGTCTATAGGGCGCCCTTTTATCTTTAAAATAAAGATTTTGGCGGGGCCAATATAAAATTTAAAAAAGGAGAAGCCAGATGACAAGAAGTAAAATCAGGGAGAAGACATTCCAGCTGTTGTTCCGTATTGAATTTCACCAGGAGGAGGAACTGCCGGGACAGCTTTTATATTTGTCAGAGGAGCGTCTGGCAGACGACGGGGAGGACTTAGATACGCAGATTGCTTCTGAAGCGGATATCGCCTACATTGAGAAGAAGGCGGCGGCGATTGCGGCGCACGTGACAGAGATAGACGGCAAAATCAATGCGGTTGCGACGGGATGGAAGACAAACCGCATGGGCAAGGTGGAACTGGCGATTATCCGCCTTGCAGTTTATGAAATGGAATATGACGACGATATCCCGACGGGCGTGGCGATCAATGAAGCGGTAGAACTTGCGAAAAAATATGGGACGAAGGATTCGCCTTCTTTTGTGAACGGGATTCTGGCCAAAATCGTATGAAAAAAAACGCATATACGGTGGGGCAGGTGAATGCCTACATTAAAAATATGTTTGCCGAGGATTTTATGCTGCACGGCATCTGTATTCAGGGAGAGGTTTCCAACTGCAAATACCATTCTTCCGGGCATATTTATTTTACGGTAAAAGATGAAAAAGCAGCAATAGCGGCCGTCATGTTTGCCAGAGACCGAAAAGGGTTAAACTTTTATATGCAGGAAGGCGACCGGGTGCTTGTAACAGGTTCGGTTGAAGTATACGAACGGGACGGGCGCTACCAGCTTTATGCAAAGGAGATTGAAAAAGACGGCGAAGGCAGCCTGTTTCTGCGGTTTGAAGCGTTAAAGCGCGAACTGGAAGAAATGGGCATGTTTGCGGCGGAATACAAAAAACAGATTCCCAGATATATCCGGACGCTTGGCGTCGTAACGGCGCCTACCGGAGCGGCGGTGCAGGATATCCGCAATATTGCCGGAAGGCGCAACCCGTATGTACAGGTGATTTTATACCCTGCAAAGGTGCAGGGAGACGGGGCGGCGGAAAGCATTGTAAACGGGATCTGTGCGTTGGACGCGCTTGGCGTGGACGTTCTGATTGTGGGGCGCGGCGGCGGCTCGATTGAGGATCTGTGGGCGTTTAATGAGGAGACAGTAGCGCGGGCGATTTTTGAATGCAATACCCCGGTGATTTCCGCGGTGGGGCATGAAACCGATACGACAATAGCGGATTTCGTGGCGGATCTGCGCGCGCCTACGCCGTCGGCAGGGGCGGAGCTTGCCGTGTACGACGTTTTTGAGCTGTTTGAAGAAATGGCAGGTTTGGAGCATCGTTTCAGGAGGTCGATGGAATGGAAGCTGGAATTGGCGAAGAGCCGCTGCAGCCATTTGGCCGGAAGGCTTGCGGCAAAAAGCCCGCAGAACCGGTTTAATGAAAACAGGCAGTATGCCGTAAATCTGGAGGAGAGGCTTTTACAGAAGATGGACGGGGCGCTGCGGGACGCAAAGTACCGGCTTGGGATGCTGTCCGGGCGTTTGGACGGGGTTTCCCCGGTCAGGCAGTTAAGCAAGGGGCTTGCGTTTGTTACGGACGGGGTCGGTCGGCGGCTCAGCAGTGTTTCGGGCATCAAAGAGGGGGATGAGATACGGGTTCGTCTGCGGGACGGAACGATCGTGGCGCAGGCAAGGAAGACGATGTTGACAGACTCCGGAACAGGTTGATCTGTTTGGAATTTGCGGGGTATGCGGTTTTAGTGTTATTGCGGACAGTGTT
>CAJTLD010000203.1 GCA_910577065.1 uncultured Lachnospiraceae bacterium
GCAGTAGCCCATACCGGAGCGGATTCCGCCGACTAACTGGAAAACCGTATCTTCCACGCTTCCTTTGTACGCTACGCGCCCTTCCACGCCTTCCGGAACCAGTTTTTTGGAATCCTCCTGGAAATAGCGGTCTTTGCTGCCGTTTTCCATAGCGGCAATCGAACCCATACCGCGGTATACTTTGTACTTCCTGCCCTGGTATAACTCAAATGTCCCGGGCGCTTCGTCGCATCCTGCGAACATACTGCCCATCATGCACACGTCGGCGCCTGCGGCTAACGCCTTTGTCATATCGCCCGAATACTTGATGCCGCCGTCTGCAATAATCTTAACGCCGCTTCCCTTTGCCGCTTCGTAACAGTCCATAATCGCCGTCATCTGCGGTACGCCAATGCCTGCGACAACGCGTGTCGTACAAATGGAACCGGGGCCGATTCCAACCTTTACCGCGTCTGCGCCTGCGGCAATCAAAGCTTTTGTCGCTTCTCCGGTTGCAATATTTCCTGCAATCACCTGAAGGTCTGGATATTTTTCTTTCACGCGTTTTACGGCTTCTATAATATTTTTGGAATGCCCGTGCGCCGAATCGAGTACGACCACGTCTACATGCGCTTTTATCAGGGCGTCAATCCGCTCCAACATATTTTGCGTAATGCCTACGCCTGCGCCGCAGAGCAGACGTCCCTGTTCGTCTTTTGCCGAAAGAGGGTAGCGGATCTGCTTTTCAATATCTTTAATGGTAATAAGTCCTTTTAAATTGTAATTGCCGTCTACTAAGGGGAGTTTTTCTTTCCTGGCTTTCGCAAGGATCTGTTTTGCCTCTTCTAAAGAGATGCCGGTAGGAGCCGTAATCAAATCCCTGGACGTCATAGATTCGCTGATTTTTTTAGAAAAATCCGTTTCGAATTTTAAATCGCGGTTTGTAATAATGCCGACTAATTTTTTGCCGCCCCTTTCTACGATAGGGACGCCGGAAATGCGGAATTTGCGCATCAGGTTTTCCGCATCACGCAGCGTGTGTTCCGGGGTCAGCGAAAATGGATCGGTGATAACGCCGTTTTCCGAACGCTTTACTTTATCAACTTCATCTGCCTGCGCTTCAATTGACATATTCTTATGGATAATGCCGATGCCGCCCTGCCTGGCCATGGCAATTGCCATCCTGTGCTCCGTGACCGTATCCATACTTGCGCTCATCATTGGAATGTTCAGCGTAATTTTGCCGGTCAGGCGCGTTGTCAAATCAATCATATTTGGTGTCACTTCGGAATACTGCGGAACTAATAATACGTCGTCAAACGTAATTCCTTCACCGATTACTTTACCCATTTAAGGCTCCTCCTTTTCTTAAGAAAAAATGTATGATTTTTGAACAAGTTATTAATTTCAAGATTCTAACAAATATGCAACACGGTGTCAATCAAAATTCAGAAAATAACTGACAAAAAGACATAAAAAAATACGTTGACAAACCGCTTCGAATCATATATCATAAAACGGTATGCCGCACAGTGAGGCTAAAGTCTGCCGTAATGCAGCGCCGAAACTGGCGAGTAATGATAATAGGAGGTGCCATATGTACGCAATCATAGCAACAGGTGGTAAGCAGTATAAAGTATCCGAAGGCGATATCATTACCATTGAAAAGCTGGGTTTAGAAGCCGGAGAGAAGGTGACGTTTGATCAGGTGCTCGCAGTATCCGACAATACCTTAAAGGTAGGCGACGCCGTAGCAAACGCAACGGTGGAAGCTTCTGTCGTAAAAGAAGGCAGGGGCAGAAAAGTCATCGTATACAAATACAAACGCAAGACCGGCTATCACAAGAAACAGGGCCACAGGCAGTCGTTTACCCAGGTGAAAATTGACAAAATCAACGGTTAAACCAGAAATGAGTTTTGTATGATTCATGTAACGGTTTTAAAAAACCAGAACGGAAAATATATCGGTTTTAACTGTATCGGGCATGCAGGTTTTGCGGACGCCGGAAAGGATATCGTATGCGCCGGGGTTTCGTCCCTTGTGATTAACACGGTCAATTCCATTTCCGTCCTTACAAAAGAACGCTTTGATATGGATACGGACGAAATATGTGGCAGGATAAGCCTGCGGTTTTGCGGACCGTGCGGCCATGACGCGGGGCTTCTTATGGAGTCTATGATACTTGGCCTGCAGGGCATAAAGAAACAGTACGGATCCGGATATATTACGCTTGACTTCAAGGAGGTGTAAGATAATGTTAAATATGAACTTACAGTTTTTTGCACATAAAAAGGGAGTTGGTTCCACCAAGAACGGCCGTGATTCCGAGTCGAAACGCTTGGGTGCAAAAAGGGCTGACGGACAGTTTGTAAAAGCCGGGAATATTTTATACAGGCAGCGCGGTACAAGGATTCATCCGGGCATTAATGTCGGCATCGGCAGTGACGATACGTTATATGCGAAGGCAGACGGCATACTGCGTTTTGAGAGAAAAGGAAGAGACAGGAAACGGGCTTCCGTTTATCCGGTTGCCAGCAACGAATAAGAAGCTACAATAGACCCGACGCTTAGCCGGGTCTATTTTCATTTCATAGGAAAGGCCAGTAAGATTTTTAAGAGGTGAAAAGGATGTTTGCCGACAGAGCAAAAATTATTATAAAATCAGGCAAAGGCGGAAACGGGCATGTCAGCTTCCGCCGTGAAAAATATGTCCCCAACGGCGGCCCGGACGGCGGAGACGGCGGGAGGGGCGGCGATATCGTTTTTGTGGTGGACGACGGCGTCAATACCTTAAGTGATTACCGTTACCGCCGCAAATTTTCTGCCGGGAACGGGGAAGACGGCCGCAA
>CAJTLD010000204.1 GCA_910577065.1 uncultured Lachnospiraceae bacterium
GTGCCTGTGGCAGCAATGTCGTGAGGGTTCAAGTCCCTTTTCCTGCATGTTTAAAAAGCTTTAAAGCATTGGTTTTCCATGTTTTAAAGCTTTTCTCATTTCACATATTTGTTTTGTCTGTACCGTATATCATCCTGTTTTTTTATACCCCTTTAAACCGCCTTCTACAGCTTCTTTTCCAAAATCCCAAGCAGCATAATATGGTACTCCTCGTCCTGTATAATCCTTGCCAGCACAGCGTTTACATACCGGTCATTTATCATATTGATATGCATCTTATACTGCCGGATCGCCGCTTTTTCAGCTTCGATATCAGCCGCCAGCATTTTTCTGGCCTGCTCCGGAATCGCCAGATATTCCGGCGTCCACATCCGGCTCTTCCCGTTTTGTCCCCTTGCCACAAAATCAACCGTTCCGCCCAAAAGAGCAATCATCTCTCCAAGCTTCTGCAAATGCATCATTTCCGCCATGGCAATTCCAAGGAGAGTCTTCGCCAGCGGGCATTTTTCACAGGATAAGCGGTTTTCATTGTTAATATACTGCGTAATGGCCGTCAGTTCTGACACAGGGCCGCAGTAATCCAGGCTTAATAAATTGGCGTATGCCGGGTTTTTCCCTTCCGCCATAATCGGCGGATACGGCAAATCCAGCATAATTGGCCTGCTTCCCGTAAAATTGCAGGTATTTTCCAAAGGCTGCGTGCATTTTTCTTCCATTACATGTTCTCCTGCTTTTTCTTTTAACATAATATATCAGAATTTATTCTTATTGTGCATGTCCCGCTTCCACCAGGGCGTTCCGATCATCAAACCGTATCTTTTTAAGCGCTGCCGCGGACACGATAAGCAGAGATCCGTCAGACACAGGGCAGGAAATACGGCGTCCGCTGTATTGCCAGAACGTGTTTCGGAAATTTTTTCCAAAATTTAAGACTTTTCTTCGAAAAGTTTCACACAATATGCATAGATTTATCAAAAATGGCAGGTATACTAGAATCATCCTCCCTATATCGACCGGGAGTAATTCAGATAGAAAGAGGAAAACAGACGACAAATGACAGACGAGCAATACTATACATTTATACAACCATATGCAGATGCAAAGGAAATCCTGCTTGCAAGGCTAAATGTACTAGAACACAACCTGTACGGCTCTTCCGCCGCGCATCCCGTCCACAATATCCAGGAGCGGATCAAAAAGAAAGAGAGCATTGAAAATAAACTCAAAAAAAACGGAAAAGAACCCACAATGATGAACGCAAAGGATTATCTGCGCGATATCGCAGGCCTTCGTGTCATCTGCTACTTTACCGAAGACATATACAGCCTTGCAGATATTATAAAATTCCAGTCTGATCTGATTATCATCCGGGAATGCGACTACATCAAACAGCCGAAGCCAAATGGCTACCGCAGTTATCATATTATCGTAGGAGTTCCGGTTTATTGTATAGACGGTATGGAGTATTTTCCGGTAGAAATCCAGTTTCGGACTATGTCAATGGACTTCTGGGCCAGTATGGAGCACCGTATATTATATAAAAACAAACGGGATGATAAAGAACAGATTTCAAAAGAGTTAAAAGAATATGCCGACGCGCTTACCGCCATTGAAAAACAATTTGCCAAATACGCACTTACATAAAAAAATGGAGCATACGGGATTCGAACCCGTGACCTCCACACTGCCAGTGTGGCGCGCTCCCAGCTGCGCCAATGCCCCAATAAAGACAGTATACCACAACTGCCCCAAAATGCCAACAAATATTTACAAAAAATTTAGTTTTCCGTAACAGTGAAGCCGGAAGGCTGAGCCGTTACAGTTTTCCATATAGTTCCATCGGCACATACGCCCGGATCCAAATCCCTTCCGGCTCATACTTTTCTTCTAAAAGTTGGCCGGATTTGCGGATGAGCTGAATCAGGCCTGCTTCCTGGTATGGAATCAGCCGTTCCACCAGGATATGATCCTCGCGGATAAATTCCTCTAAAACGTTTTTTAATTCCTCTAAGCCCGTACCGTATTTCGCGGAAACCAACAGCGTTTTATCCGCCCTGAAATCCTGAAACGGCTCGTCCGATATTTTTTTATCCTGCTTGTTAAACAGCGTCACAATCCGCTTATCCTCAATCCCTAAGCTATGCAGCGTGTCGTAAACAATATGCATCTGCTTGTCGGCCTGCGGGTTGGAAACGTCTACCACATGGATAATATAATCCGCATATCTCGCCTCTTCCAGCGTGCTTTTAAACGCTTCAATCAGATGATGGGGCAATTTGCGGATAAACCCGACCGTATCTGTCAGAAGAATCTGCTGTTTGCCGGATAGCGCAAGCAGGCGCGTCGTCGGATCTAATGTCGCAAACAGCATATCCTCTTCCAGTACCTTCGCGTCTGTCAGCGTATTGAGAAGCGTAGACTTTCCTGCATTCGTATAGCCGACAATCGCCGCCACCGGGATATTGTTTTTTATGCGCTGCCCTCTGGCCACCTCGCGGTGCCTGTTCACTTCCTCAAGTTCTTTTTTCAGCTGGGAAATCCGGTTTCCGATTAACCGCCTGTCCATCTCTAATTTTTTTTCGCCCGGCCCTCTTGTCCCGATGCCGCCTCCAAGCCTTGACATGGCCTTGCCCATTCCCGTCAGGCGGCTGGCGCGATATTTCAGCTGCGCCAGTTCTACCTGGATTTTACCCTCGCTGCTGGACGAACGCATTGCAAAAATATCCAGTATAACCAGCGTCCGATCCATCACCTTAACTTCCAACATATCAGAAAGATTGCGCAGCTGCGCCGGGGAAAGTTCGTCGTCGCAGACAATCCC
>CAJTLD010000205.1 GCA_910577065.1 uncultured Lachnospiraceae bacterium
AAAGTTCCATGTGCTGCCGTATTTTGGAATTGCAGAGGCAGCATTCCTGATGTCTGTAAAGGAAATGGCAGAAAACCTCCCTGTCATCCACAAACGACTGAACCGTGCCTTGCGTACCTATGTGGATGTGTTCAAGAATTATCCGGATTACGCCCAGGAGTATATCCGCCAGACCGGGGATGGGGAACTTACTGGCGGCGGGATTGCACGTTACATCTACAACCTCAGTGAAAGCGGGGAAGACGATTTCCTTTATCCGCGCATGTACCGGATGATTCATTCCATTCGCGGATGCGTGGATGCGCCGGCAGATACTATGGTGTGGGTGCTGTCTGCCGCAATCCTGCTCGCCGCGCTGGCAGCAGTGATGCTGGCGGGGAACTTCCCGGCCCTTGTTCCGTTTGCATTCCGGGGAGGCATGCTCGTATACAGTGCATGTGCGGGCAAGGGAATGTTTATGGCATGCGTGATTGTGTGGATTCTTGGCGTTGCTTTTTCCAGGCTGCTGAGCCTTGATGAACCGTGAGGGTTCCTTATCTTATTTTTGCAGCATGGAGGAACCGGGTTCCGAACATATATTTAGCAAAAAAGTTGTTTTTCGCCCTGTTCTGAATGTTTTTATTGATTTCATTCTTAAAAATAGCAGGATTTTAACGTCTTGTTTTGTTTTTTATACATATTTTTATAGTACGTGTTAACAATACACGTATTATATGCTATTATAATAATGCAAGGAGGAAAACAAAATGCCAATGAAACCAAGAGAGATGGAAAAGCTAATCCTTGCAGACGGATGGATGTTCAAAAACCAAGAGGGTTCACACAAGAATTACATACATCCGACAAAACCTGGAAAAGTTACCATACCTTTTCACCAAGGAAAGGACTTAAACAAAAAAACGGAAAATTCCATCAAAAAACAGGCGGGGCTTAAATAGCTCCATTGCCCATAATCTAAACAATATAGGAGGTGTGTTAAATGTTATCAATGTATCCTGCATGTTTCTTTCAGGAAAGCAACGGCTTTTCCGTTGTATTTCCTGACCTTAACTGGCTTGCAACCCAAGGCGATAATTTTGAAGATGCTATGGAAATGGCTGTTGAGTGTTTAGCCGGCTACCTTCATACTTGTCAAATGGATGGAGACGATATACCCAAACCGTCTAAATTATCCGATATTGACCCATGCGCTATCGCAAAGGAGCTTGACCCGGATGCGCCTATGTGTGAATCGTTTGTCAATATGGTTTCTGTGGATGTAGCTTTATATGCGAAGGAACATTTTGAGAAATCAGTTAAAAAAACCCTCACAATCCCGGCATGGCTTAATAACGCCGCTTTGGAAAAGGGTATCAATTTTTCACAAGTTTTACAGGACGCATTAAAAGCACAGTTACACTTAGGCTAGACTTCCCTGTTAAAGGCATCCGCTCCTTTCACAGAGGAATTGGAGAGCTGGGTAAGGAAATCTAAGGACAACAGATGTGAAAAGGAACAGCCGGTGAGCTGTTCCTTTTGCAAACTTATTCGTTGTTTTCGTTTATGATATTTTCTACATTTCGTCCGCCATAAAAAATACGGATGATGGTAACCGTAGAGTTTTCAGAATTTGCCAGGTAATACACAACGTAATTGTCGATGGGAAGTTTTCGCATTCCCATGCTGCACCATGGCTCCCAGTCAACTTGGGCATGGCCGTTTGGAAATGTATCCAATCCTTTGATTCCTTTTCGTATACGGTTTGCTTGATTTTGGGCTGTTTCCGCTACTTCCAGTTCAAAGGCAATGTAGGAATAAATGGATTTTAGATCCTCTAATGCTGCGGGAGAGTATATGACACGGTATCTGCCTGTCATATACCAAACTCCTTGGCAAGAACGGCATCTACTTCTTCCACAGAATAAGTTTTACCGGATTTTAAGGATTCAATTCCAAGTGAGAGCTGCTCATCCAGTTCAGCCTTATTCATCCCGCTGATGGCTGTAGGTTTTGCAGTTGGAAGTCGGAGGTCAAATGGCATCCCTTTGTTAAGCACGATCTGACTATAGAGCATTTGGATTGCGCTGGAAGGGGATATGCCAAGTTTAGAAAGAATGCCCTCAGCATTTTCTTTTAAGTTTGTATCAATCCGAGCGTAAATTGCGGATGTATTTGCCATGGATATCACACTCCTTTTTTCTTTTAGTATAACTAAAATTGATGTTAAACGCAAGCAATCGCAAGCAAAATTATGGAATTTCCGCTTGATTCTGGAAAAGAACCCTTGGATGGGTTCTTTTTTTTCGTCTGCGGCTGCCGTTTCCCAGGGCAAACCTCCTTTGGGATTTAGCTGTGGGGAGTGCCAGGGGCTGTTAATCTTTGGAATCCCATATTAAAGGCGTAATGAATTGCGGCGCAAGTTCCTGCGCCATTAATAGAAATGCCCGGTGGGCAAAAAGGAGGTATTTTACAATGAGAAAGACTGGTGTTTGGCTGCAGAGGGGATGGGCGTGGGTGTCCTTTTTAGGGATGCTGCTGGTACTGTTCCTGATGATGACTGTTCCGGCATTTGCAGCGAATGAAATGAAGACGCTTGTCATGTCTGTTTTGGAAGAGATCATTTACCCGATCTTTTCCGCAATCGGCGTCCTTCTCGGCGCGTATGGGATTGGCGGGCTGGTGCTTGCGTTCAAGAACAGCGATCCGGACGCCCAGGCGCGGGCGACACAGGCGCTTGTCGTTGCAATCGCCCTGGTGGGGATCCGCGTGTTCATCGGGAACATCCACCTGGAAAAATATCTGTAACTGCCGGCCGCCCGGCACATCCGGAGCGGCGG
>CAJTLD010000206.1 GCA_910577065.1 uncultured Lachnospiraceae bacterium
GTCAGTCCTTTTGCGTCGGCTCCGCTGCCTCCGCAGCCGGAACAGACGGCGGCTAAGAATAAGGGGACGGCGGCAAATAAAATTTTTCTTTTCATAGTGTGTTCTCCTTTTTTTCTTTTAATTATGGATATCGTTTTTGCGTGCGGAACGGAAATTGATAAGTAAAAGCAAAAGCAGGGCGATGCCGAATAAAAGCGTCGAGAGCGCGTACATTTCCGGCCGGATGCCTTTGCGCAGTTCCGTGTACAGCATGGTGGACAGGGTGTTGACGCCTGCGCCTTTTGTAAAATAGGTTATGGAAAAGTCGTCAAGCGACATGGTGACCGCCATCAGAAACCCGGAAAAGACGCCGGGGCGGATATCGGGCCACACAATTTTGTAAAATGCGTAAAGGGGCGTCGCGCCCAAGTCGAGCGCCGCTTCGTACGCGGATTTGCTGGTGGCGTTTAGCCGGGGCAGCACGTTTAAAATGACATAGGGAATGTCAAATGTCAGGTGCGCGACAAGCACGGTCAGAAAGCCCAGCCTGGTAAAGCGGACGAATAAAAGCATCATGGAAATCCCGGTTACGATATCCGCGTTTAACAGCGGGATGTTCGTTGCGCCAAGCAGGATGGCTTTGCCCCGCCGGCGCATTGCCTGGATGCCGATGGCGGCAAGCGTGCCGATGACGGTGGCAAGCACCGACGCGGTAAGCGTAATCTGTATGGTGGTGGCAAACGCCCGCATAATCGCCGTATTTTGGAACATGGATACGTACCATTTTCCGGTAAAGCCGCCCCAGGCGACCCTGGATTTGGAGTCGTTAAAGGACAAAACAATTAGAACCAGGATCGGGAAATATAAAAACAGGAAAATGGCGGACAGATAAATCCGGCCGCTTATTTTTTTTACCATACCGCAGCCCCCCCTTCTTCATTGCCGTGCGCATTCATAAATGCCATGCTGGCGATCACGAATACCATCAGTACGATGGATAAGCCGCTGCCCATGTTCCAGTCCATGCTCTGCATAAATTCCTGTTCAATGACGTTTCCGATCAGAAGCACTTTGCCTCCGCCTAAGAGATCGGAAATGACAAACGAGGTCAGAGCCGGCACAAATACCATTATAATGCCGCTTATGACGCCGGAAACGGTTAAGGGCAGGATGATTTTTAAAAATACCTGAAGCGTATTTGCCCCCAGATCCTTTGCCGCGTCAATGACGTCGCTTCCGATCCGGCTCATGGAATTGTAAATCGGCAGAATCATAAAGGGCAGGAAATCGTATACCATGCCGAACACGACTGCGGAGGAGGTGTTTAACAGCTGTACTTTTGCAAGCCCTAAGCTTTCCAGTACTGTATTGAAAATGCCGTTGTTTGAGAGCAGCAGCTGCCATGCCAGGATGCGCAGCATCAGGTTCATCCACATCGGGAGCATAAAAATAAATACGACGAAGCTCTGCCGTTTCAGGTGCAGGCCGTTTAAAATCATGGCAAGCGGGTAAGCAAGGATCAGGCAGACAGCCGTACACAAAAGCGCCAGTTTTAAGGAGAGCAGCAGCGCTTTCATATGGATCGGTTCCGTAATGGCAGTAATATTCTGTAAGGAAAAGCTGCCGGCAGAGTCCGTGAGCCCGTAATAGAGGATCATCAGGATGGGAAGCAGGATAAAGCCGACGATCCAGACCATATAGGGGCCGCTTAAAAACTGCCGTTTGAATTTGCATTTAAAATTCACCTGTTTCCACCGCCTTTTCATCGTTTGATTCCGGTTTGTTCATGATCTGGATATTAAACGGGATGACGGAAATGCCCACATGCGTCCCGACCGGATACATTTTTGTGGTATGCACCAGCCAGTCGTAGCCGCCGGCGGTTACTTCGATTTCGTAATGGACGCCTTTAAATATGATAGAAGCGACGTCCCCTTCCAGAAACCCGTCCGGCGGGTCGGACAATTCCACGTCTTCCGGCCGTATCACGACGTCTACGGGCTGATGTTCCCCGAACCCCGTATCCACGCAGGGGATTGTTACGCCGAGGATCTGAACCAGCTTATCCTTAAGCATTACGCCGTCTATAATATTGCTGTCTCCGATAAAGTCGGCGACAAAGGCGTTGCACGGTTCGTTGTAGATGTCCTCGGGCGTCCCGATCTGCTGGATGTAGCCCTGGTTCATTACGACAATCGAATCGGACATGGTAAGCGCTTCCTCCTGATCGTGCGTGACATAGACGAACGTAATGCCGAGTTCTTCTTTTAAGCGGATCAGCTCGTACTGCATATCCTGCCGGAGTTTGAGGTCGAGCGCGCCGAGCGGTTCGTCCAAAAGCAGTACTTTCGGTTCGTTTACAATGGCCCTTGCAATCGCAATCCGCTGCTGCTGCCCGCCGCTTAAGGAATCGACGCTGCGTTTTTCGTAGCCGTCTAAGTTGACCAGCTTTAGGGCGTATTTGATTTTATCGTTGATATAGGATTTGCTTTTTTTGCTGATTTTTAAGCCGAAGGCAATGTTTTCCGCAATGGACATATGCGGAAACAGCGCGTATTTCTGGAATACGGTGTTTAGCTTGCGTTCGTTGGGCGGCAGGGACGTAATGTCTGCGCCGTCAAAAAACACCTGCCCGCGGTCCGGCGTTTCAAAGCCGCCCAGCAGGCGCAGCGTCGTCGTCTTGCCGCAGCCGGAAGGGCCGAGCAGCGTTACAAACGCGTTTTCTTTTATGCCAAGATCCAGATCGTCCAGCACAAGCGTACCGTCATAGGATTTGGAAATATGGGACAGTTGGATCAGTTCTTTTGCCATTTGCAAA
>CAJTLD010000207.1 GCA_910577065.1 uncultured Lachnospiraceae bacterium
TTGCGTCCCTATCCGATTCCATAAAACGGGATACTTTAGAGCCGTTTCATCCTGTCACACCGCGAACGCCGCTTCCCCTGTCCTCTGGCTGACGGAACTTTGCCAACATCATTCACTAAAACGTATTTGCCAGAAATCACCCCCGCTCCAAATCATACTGGCGGAAATGCTTATCCAGCAGCGACGACAATTCCTGTAAATCAATCGGCTTTGAAGTATGCGCATTCATTCCGCAGTCAAGGCAGCGCTTCACATCGTCATAAAAAGCATCCGCACTTATGGCGATAATCGGAATCTTTGCCGCATCCTCCCGGTTCATGGCACGGATCGCCACGGCCGCTTCAACCCCTGTCATATTAGGCATCCTAAGATCCATCAAAACCCCGTCATACCAGTAAAGCGGCGACTGTTCAAATTTTTCCGTACAAATCTGCCCGTCCCTGGCCCAATCCAGCTCTATTCCGATACTGGCAAGCAGTTCGTTGGCAATCTCCCAGTTCAGTTCATTGTCCTCCGCTATCAAAATCCGCCTTCCTGAAAAATCCGCCGGCTCTTCTTCCTCCCTGGCCGGCTGCCGGACGGTATCTGATTCCGCATATTTGCGCAGCCCGTAATACAAACTCGAACGAAACAGAGGCTTTGCAATACATCCGGTCGCCCCGGCGGCTCGGGCTTCCGTTTCCACTTCTCCCCAATCCCCGTCAAACAAAATAATAATCGGGATATCATTGCCCAGGTGCAGGCGAAGCTGTTCCATCATATGAATACAGCCGGGTTCCTTTAAACTCCAGTCCAACAGGATCATATGGTAACCGTTCCCGTCTTTCTGCCGCTTACACGCCAGTTTAAAACCCTCGTCCTCATCCAAAACCGAATCCGGTTTCAGCCCGATGGAACGTAACATTTTATCCGCCGTCTCCAACACCCTTTTATCATCATCTACAACAAGTATATCCCTCTGGGGCAGCTTAAGCGCAAGTTCCTGCATATGTGTTTTTTCCAAATCCAGTATCACATGGAACGTGCTGCCCTCTTTTGGCATGCTTTCCACTACAATCGCGCCTTTCATGGCGTCCACGATATGCTTTGTAATGGTAAGCCCAAGCCCTGCGCCCTCGGCCTTTTGCACGCGGCCGCTGTCCTCCCTGACAAACGCGTCGAATATTTTATTTTTAAATTCCGCGTCCATGCCTACGCCATTGTCTTTTACATACAAATGCGTCCGGATATAACCGTCTCCCTTCGGGGAATCTTCCTGGCGGATGACCACCTGGATTTCTCCGTTTTCCGGCGTAAATTTTGTTGCGTTGCCCAATAAGTTTAAGAGGATCTGTGGCATCCGGACAGCGTCCCCCAGCACATTTTCACAGATAATATCCTGCGTATAGATATTGAAATTCTGTTTCTTTTCATGAATCTGCGGCTGGATAATCGTCAGTACGTTGTGTACAATTTCACGCAGCGAAACCGGTTCTATATTCATGGACAGATAGCCCTTCTCGATTTTGGACATATCCAGCATGTCATTGAGAAGCCCCAGTAAATGCCGGCTGGAAACGTTGATTTTGCGCAGGCAGGAACTGACCCTGGGCGTATTTTCCAGGTTGGCGATCGCCACGGTCGTCATACCCATAATCCCGTTCATCGGGGTGCGGATATCATGGCTCATATTGGAGAGAAATTCGCTTTTCACCTGGCTTGCCCGCTCTGCTGTCCGACGCGCTTTATCGGCCGACTTCCTCGCTTCATCCAGCGTGCGGATCTGCTGCCTGGTCAGGCGGAAATATCCCAGGAATACCAGAAGCAAAATACAAAGTATCAAAACGCACCCGCCCAGAGAAACGACGCTCCACTGAAACCCCAGGCGTGCAATTGTTTCATCAATATTTCCGTACGACATATACAAAAGCAGATGCCATTCCGAATTGGGCAGGCCGGTACAGTACAGATTGTACCGCTCCCCGGCGACCTGTACTTCACTCGTATAATCCCGCTTATGATCCATCGCATCCGTCAATTCCGCGGCATACTGTTTGGGATCCTTTCCGGAAATCCGTTCATACAGGCTGTCTACCCGCTCAAAATAATTGACGCTTTCTTTCATATGGTTACTGTGCAAAATAAAGCTTCCGTTTCGGCGGATAATGGAGTAATCCACAACAGAAGCATCCACATTCAAAGCCAGTGTGTCGCTCAGATAGCTGACAGGCCGGCCAGCCACCAGAGCGATACAGTTTGTGCCGTCCTCAAAAGCATAAGAAACCGGAATGCCCATCATAACAACCGGAGCGCCTTCTTCGTCCCATCCGGCGCTTACTTTTTCCTCCCCTTTTAAAAGAGAGTGTAAAAATGCCTCCGGAAGCCCTGACTGCATACGCGAACCGTAAACCATGTCAAACTCGCCGTCGGCCATATAAAAAGCCAGGTACTCAAAACCGCGCGAACGTGCAATACGCGTCAAAGACTCCCGCATTTTTGTCCCTCCGTCCGCGCTTTCCGGCTGGACAGAATCTGCCAGAGACTGCACCTGCTCCAGCTGCAGTTCAATTGTAGTCCCGAAATGATTTGCCATCTGCTCGCTCATTCCAGACATATATATAATGCCAAGATCCGTAATGGCCTTTGCTCCCATAGTATGGTTCCAGATACTTTGGACCGAAAAAATAATAACGCAGAAAACCGAAGTAATTGCCAGGCTGACCGTCAAAAAATGCGTTGTTCTGTTTCTCATAATAATCCCCCCAATACTGCGTTGCATTATAGCATACACAGCTGGAAAACACAAGAAAAAT
>CAJTLD010000208.1 GCA_910577065.1 uncultured Lachnospiraceae bacterium
CCGCTTCATCCTGTTACACAGCGAACGACGCATCCCCTGCCCTCCGGCTGACGGATATTTGCCAGCCTCCTCCCCAAATTTCAAAGGAGCCGAATCCCCCACAAAGACATCCGGCTCCTAACTGATACAAAATCCTACAAATCAAAATACATCTTAAACTCCGCCGGGTTCGGAATCTGCTCCAGCTTCTTCAATTCCTCCCTCTTACGCCGAATCCACACTTCAATCAGCCGCTCCGGGAACACGCCCCCTTTGGTCAGATAAGCGTGATCCGCTTCCAACGCGTCCAGCGCTTCTCCCAGGGACTTCGGCAGCCCTTTGATCTTTTTCTGCTCCTCCTGGGACAGATTATAAAGGTTAAAATCATACGGCCCCCAGCCCTGTCCTTCCGGATCAATCTGGTTTTCAATACCGTCCAGCCCCGCCATTAAAATTGCGGCATACGCATAATAAGGATTCGCCGTCGCATCCGGGTTGCGCAGTTCAAAGCGCTTCGTCTCCGGCGTCTTCGCATAGGCCGGAATCCGGATCACCGCGCTGCGGTTTGAAGTCGCATAACCGATGGTCACCGGCGCTTCATACCCCGGCACAAGGCGTTTAAACGAGTTGGTGGACGGATTGGTAAAAGCGCAGAGCGAAGCAATGTGCTTTAACAGCCCGCCGATAAAATAATGGGCGGTACGGCTTAAGCCGGAATACCCGTTTTCATCATAAAACAACGGTTTTCCGTCCTTTAAAAGCAACATATGCACATGCAGCCCGCTGCCTGCTTCTTCATAAATGGGCTTTGGCAGAAACGTCGCCGTCTTGCCTTCCCTTGCCGCCATATTTTTAATAATATATTTGATGATCATCGTATTGTCCGCCATATCCGGCATGTCGGCAAGCTCCACCTCGATCTCCATCTGGCCCGGGCCGCCCACTTCATGATGGTGGTATTTGACCTCAATCCCCCAGTCTTCGATCATCATACACATCCGGCTGCGCAAATCGTAGCCCACATCCAACGGAGCCGCCACATGATACCCGCCGTTATAGGGCACCTCATACCCGTTATTCCCGGGCGTATCAAGGCTGGCGTTCCAGTCGGCCTGCTTCGCGTCAATCCGGTAGCCGCACTGCCTTGGCGACACCTCAAAACGGGCGCTGTCAAACAGATAAAACTCAAACTCCGGCCCGATCACCATCCGGTCCGCAATCCCGCTCTCCTTCATATACTCGACCGCCCGCAGGCTCACGTTCTTAGGATACTGGTCAAACGGCTTGTTCTCGTCCTTGCCGATGGTGCAGACATTACCGCACATCGTAAGCGTAGGAACCTCGGCAAACGGATCAATATATGCCGTATCCGGATCGGGCAGAAATACCATATCGCTTTTTTCCACAGGCGCAAACCCGTAATTCGAACCGTCAAAGCCGATGCCCTGCGTAAACGTATTTTCCCCAAACCGTTCCACGGGAATCGTAATGTGCCTCCAGCGTCCGTCGATATCCGTCATCTTAAAATCGATCATGCGGATATGGTTTTCTTCGCACAGTTTTTTAATTTTTTCACTTTTCATAAATGTTATGCCCTTTCTTAAAATGTTTCTGCCAACTGTTTTCCATAATTTAACTGTAACATGTATCCGGTCTTACGGCAACTATATAAATTATTTTTTTGCTTGTTTATCCCGCCTGTGAATACAGGCTTTCGTTCCTTACGCCTGTGTTTGCAGCATTTTTTTTAAAAGCTTCACAAGCCCCTCCCTGTTTTTCGCCGTTTTCATAAACGCGGGAAGGTGATCCGCCTGTGCCTGCATCGGATATACGGCAGGCTTTTCCCGTAAATCCGCAGACAAATACGCAATCAGATAATCAAGATGGTCACGGTTGATTGCCCAGACAGGCTTATTTTTATAATATGCCAAAAACCAGAGTTCATACCCGAAAAACGGCTCGCAGGCATTTTTTATTTCACTGTAGCAGGAAAGCTCCGCCGCCTTTTTCCGTACTTCCCCCGGCATGATATGCCCGCAGTACGGACATGCCGTATTCAGTACAGAAAAATTCCGGGCCTTTTTTTCCGGGACAGCCGTTCTGTAATACCGCCCGCAGCTTTCGCAGCGGTTTGCGACATGGCAGCGATATGCGACACATTCTCCCGTCTCAATCCTGCCGCAGCCGGTACATTGAAACCGGGCCGTATGATCCGTCGCCGTCACCCTGCCCAGTCCGCCGCAGTTTGGGCATTTTACGCATATTTCTGACGTAACGGCAGTGTGCGCGCAATAGGCGCCATATCTTTTATCCACAATCCGCTTCATAATACTCCTCTCCGCCTGCCCGCACATCCGGTAAAAACAACGCTAGTACTCCATCCGGACAGAAATTGAAGTCTGGATGCAGTACTAGTACTCCATCCGGACAGTTTTTAGAGTACTGTCGGGTATAATTTTGCCAGTTTTATTCTTGCATCTGTTGTTTTAAATTGCCAGTTTATTTTTTTACATTCTGCATTTCGTTTGATTGTCCAGATGCGGACCTGTTCCTTAAAGCTTTCCATATCCGGAAGTGGTTTTGCAAGCGCCTGGCGGCTCATAATGCCGATCTCAATTTCTGCCATGTCCAGCCAGCTCCCATGTTTCGGGGTATAGTGCCATTCAAACCGTTCCGCCAGCCGGCGTGCTTCTTCCGGCTTGAATGCTTTATATAGGGATGCTTCTGCATGGATGTTCAGGTTGTCTGTTACAAGCACGATCTTTTCCAC
>CAJTLD010000209.1:0-1753 GCA_910577065.1 uncultured Lachnospiraceae bacterium
GCTGTGCAATACGGAATAAAAAGAGTTATTTCTACTCACGTTATCAACGAATTGCAGCACGCCGCGGTGGAAAAAGAGCTTTCATTGCAATTGCCCACTCTATGCTCATTGCAGTCTATCATATCTTGAAAGAGTTACAACCTTACAAGGAACTTGGCTGTGATTATTACGATACTTGCAATCATGAGAAAATCATACAGAGAAATGTCCGGTCATTAGAACGTCTGGGAGTAAACGTAGTGATTAGTTAAGTTATCTGCCATGTCAAAATTAAAAGCCCACCATAATGGGTAGGCTTTATTGTAATGCTTGTTATTGGTTTCCCGAGAGTTTACGTTTTCAGGACAGCTCCTTTTTGGTTCCACTTGAAAATGCTAAACGACTATTGTATGATAAAAACAGAGATTCAAAGTGGAGCGGAAATTTCTGAATGCAGACAGTAAAATAGATGATGTAATTCAGGAATTGGCAGCTTTTTTGGATTATGTGGCTGGAAAGTTATTTCCAGGATGATGTAATAAATGTTGTTAGATTTAGAAAGGATTAAAAATGGCAGAGGTTATAAAAAAAGCGGTATTGGCAGGCATTTTGGTCGGTATTGGTGTTATGATAAACATTTCGGTGGATAATAGGTATGTGGGAGCATTATTGTTTAGTTTTGCCCTTTTAACGATTATAAAATGCGAACTGAATCTATATACGGGTAAAATTGGATTTTACTGGTCACAAAAGCCGAAAGAATTGGCCGTCATACTGTTGTTCAATCTGGCAGGGGTTGTAATTCCTACACTGGGGGTGGCGGTTTGCAGAAAAGAGGCGTATACGGCAATTATAGAAACGTCTGCCGTAAAGTTTGGGCATACTTTCACAGAGTTATTTGTGTATGGTGTGTTTTGCGGGGTTTTAATGTATGTGGCCTCATATGCGAAAGATACTGTGATTACGATTTTTTGCATTATGATTTTTATCTTGTCGGGGTATGAGCATTGCATTGCGGATTTTATCTACCTGGTGTTAAATTTTTCAGTTGCGCACCTGATGAAATTTGCAGTGATTCTCCTGGGAAATTCTGCCGGTTCAATTGCAACAAATTTTTTGATGGAGACGAAAAAAGCTTAAAGACTGTTTTTAAAGGGAAAGGAGCGGTTTTGTGAAACGCAGATACATAGTTTTGCCGCTAATCCTGCTGTTGGCGGCAGGGTATACGCTTTGCTGCGCGGCAGTAGATACGGGGCGTATTTTGCCTAAAACATTTGTAAACGGCAGAATGCTTGGCGGGATGCGGCGGGAAGAAGCAGTAAAAATTCTGGAGGAAGAAGCAAAAGTCCGCTGCGCAGCTGCCGTTTATACGGTTTCGTTTGCCGGGGAACATTATACGGTGGATTTGCAGGAAGCGCTGGAGTATGATGCAGACGCACTGGCGGAAGAGCTTTTGTCTTGCTGCCGCGGTAATTTCTGGACGAGAGGATTTGTTTGGCTGCAGGCTATGGCGTTCGGTACTCAAAAGAAATTGCCGTTTTTTTATCAAAGACGCAGATACGCTTGCACACTGTATTGAACTAAGCGGCCTGAAAGAGGCCGGAGCCACTACCCAGACCACATTCCGGATCAAGGATGGAAATTTGGTGTTTACAAAAGGAAAATCTGGAGAAGATCCAGATATGGCGGCATTGGCCCAAGCGCTTAAAACGGCCGTGGAAACGGAAGAAACCGGGGTCGTGGAATGTCCTGTAACTTTGGGCAAAGTTCAAAA
>CAJTLD010000209.1:1766-2645 GCA_910577065.1 uncultured Lachnospiraceae bacterium
AAAAATTCACCGGGATCCCCAAAATGCCACGCTGGATCCAAAAAACAATTACCAGATAGTAGAATCTGTTACAGGCGTGGATTTTGATAAGGAAAATGCCCGCAGCGCATTGGACAGGGCAAAGGAGGGCAGCGTCATTGAAATTCCACTTCGTTTAGCAGAGCCTGAAATTTCAACAAAGGATTTAAAGAAGCGTTTATTTGCAGATAAACTTGGAACTTATACCACAAAAGTAAACGGGACGCCGGGACGTCTGGCTAATGTAAGCCTTGCAGCGCAAAAGTGCAATGGGGCTGTTTTACTGGAAGGAGAGATATTTTCTTTTAATGACGCTGTGGGAGAGCAGAGTGAGAAAACTGGGTTTTATAAGGCGAACGCTATTTTGGACGGAAAGATTGTGCAGGCATACGGCGGAGGGATATGCCAGGTGTCGTCAACGGTATTTGCAGCTGCTTTGTATGCTAATATGGAGATTGCAGAACGGTGGGAACATGATTATGTTTCCGGGTATATAGATGCCGGTATGGACGCAGCGGTAGCTTATGGAGCCTTGGATTTAAAGCTTGGCAATGCATCGGGTTATCCGGTTCGGATGGATGTTTTTTATGAAAACGGATATCTGACGGCAGATATTTGGGGAACTAAAACAGATGATTCTGTTGTAGAAGTTGAAACGGAAACAGTTGCAGATTCTGGAGAAAATTTAGAAGTTCAGACGTACAGAAAGATATACAACGCGGATAAAAGCCAGGTTTTTGTCCAAAAAATAGCTTATAGCGCTTATGCGCATTAGTACTACAGCGAACAATGTTGGTAAAGTTCCGTCAGCCAGAGGACGGGGGATACTTAAGAGCCGCTAAATACTGTTACAATGCGAAT
>CAJTLD010000210.1 GCA_910577065.1 uncultured Lachnospiraceae bacterium
TTGAAGGAAACTATCTGACAGAAAAGGAAATCAAAAAGAAGGTATCCTATAAAATTTATGAAGAAAACAGAAAAAAAGTGCAGAAGGACGACATCAATTCCCAATTGCTGAATGCACAGATTAAACTGTCAAGCCCGTCGAGCGTAAAGAAAATCACGGAGGGCACGACAGAGATAAGCGGAAAAGTAACCCGTATCCCCAGTTATGAGAAAGCAACGTATGTAAAGCTGTTCAACCGATCCAATCAAACGTATAATGAAATAAACTGGAAAACGGATGAAAAGGGAAGGTTTAAGCTGGAGAATTTAGATCTGCAGGGCTGGGCAGGGAACAAGGTGTATTTACGGGTTATGATATACAGTTATCAGCGTAGGGAATGGTATACGGCGAATGAAATTTCATTTACGGTAAAACCATAAATACAAAAGTCGAAACATGTATTCTGGAGTTTGTTTGAAAAAAGCTTTTCGGCAGATGTATTTCACACTTAGCATGCAAAGGGTATGATATGCCAAATAGGGGAGGCGTAGCGGGCTGCGTTGACCGAATGAATGCAGACGGAACTACGAATGTTCCATCTGCCGGCGCAAATATCACGCTAAGCGGGCCGTACATCTGCCGGAAAGCATTATTGAAACACGATTTAGAATAATTGTTCTATACCCGAAATATCCGGATGGATTGTAAGGGAATAATTGGTATAATAAACCACAAAACCGGGAGCGCCTTTATTGGGTTTTTTTACGTTTTTCTTCTGGAGATAATCAATTTCAACTTTTTCACTGCCGCGTCCTTTGGAATAATATCCTGCCAGTTTTCCGGCCTCTTCAAAAGTACGGTCAGGAAGTTCTTCTCCTTCTGTTTTCACTACAACATGCGATCCGGGCATGCCCTTTGCATGGAACCACCAGTCGTTTCCGGTTGCCAGTTTAAAAGTCAGTTCGTCGTTCTGGTAGTTGTTTTTGCCCACGTACATATGGAAGCCGTCCGAAGAAATATAGTGGAACGGCTTGCTTTTGATTTTGGATTTTTTTTCACCGTGTTTTTTGCGTATATAGCCGTACTCTACAAGTTCTTCGCGGATCTGCGCCAGATCGTCTTCTGTAACCGCAATGGTAAGCGCCGTTGCGATGCTTTCGAGATGCTCGGTTTCGTCTTTGGTTTCTTCAATCAGCGTAGTCAGCGCTTCAAAGGTGCGCTTTAATTTATTATACCGTTCAAAATATTTTTTGGCGTTGTCAGAAGCGGACAGCTGCGGATCTAACGGGATGGTAATGGGTTCGTTTGTATAATAATTAAACGCCTCAAGTTCTTTTGCGCCTTCTGCAAGGCCATACCCGTAGGTATTCAGCAGTTCGCCGTAAACCCGGTATTTATCGCGCTTTTCGGTGTCTTTAAGCTGATTTGCCTGCAGGCTGTATTTCTTTCGGCTGCGATCTAGGGCCGCCTTGACAATCCGGCGCAGATCCGAAGATTTCTGGCGGATGCGGGTATAGCTGTTTTTGTCCGCATAATAGGTTTCCAGGACTTCGGAAATGGAATCAAAATCCCTTTTGGTACAATCCTCGTAGGACGTGCAGGCAAACGCGGCAAATTCCAGCGGTTCTTTTCCTTTGTATACGATATTCGGGGCGAAACGGCCTTCTTTGAGATCGGTAATCAGCCAGTCAAAATGGTGGTAAAGATGCAGTTTTTCGCCTTCATCCAAAGAAGCGGCCGGATAGTCCCCGTCAATCCCTGCCCGGCAGCAGATTTCATTGGCAATAAAAGGGCTGAGCCCCGTATAAGAAGTGTAAATTGCCTTGCAGACGGATTCCGGCTTGTTTAATACGGCCAAAATAAATGATTCCTGCGTCGCTGAAAGAGGATCCTCTTTGCGGGCCGTCTCAGGGATAAAATAACTGCGTCCGGGTAAAACTTCCCGGATGGAACTGACCTGTGCCGAGACATGCTTGATGCTGTCGATAATCGTACCGTCTTCTTTGCAAAAAATAATGTTGCTGTGTTTGCCCATCAGTTCCACGGTGAGCGTCTTACGGCACAAGTCCCCAAGTTCGTCTAAGTGTTCGATTTCAAAATGGATAATCCGCTCCAAACCCGGCTGGAAGATCCGCGTGATGCGCCCGTTTGCAATATGCTTACGGAGTACCATACAGAAGTTTGGCGCGGTCAGGGGGCTTTGTTTATTTTTTTCGGTCAGATAAAGAAAAGGGAGGGACGCGCTTGCAGACATGGCGAGACGCCGCTGCCCGTTTGGCCCTTTCAGCGTAAAAAGCAGTTCATCGTTTTCCGGCTGGGATATTTTACTGATTTTACTGTTTCGGATTTGCTGGTTTAGTTCGCAGACAAGGTTTGCTACGACAGTTCCGTCAAATGACATATGGATACCTCCCATCTTACAATATAACATATTGTGCTGCTACCCGCATGTTTTAGAGCCGGGCAGTAACCCTATTATAGCGGATGTGGCCGGGGAGGTCAATGCGCTACTTGAAATGACGAACAGATGTGTTATAATAATGTTATTGTTCACTCCTGGGCTGTGCGCTGCACGGCCGCAGGCCAATACAGTAATGGGGCCAGAATCCGGCCTCTTGCCGTAAGGCAGCTTTCAATAGGCTGG
>CAJTLD010000211.1 GCA_910577065.1 uncultured Lachnospiraceae bacterium
GGCTTAGAGGAAGACCGTCTGTATCCGTCGGTTTACGGGGAAGACGAGGAGGCGTTTGAAATCTGGAACAAAGAGATCGGCATTCCGGCGGAGAAAATCACACGTTTTTACCGCGATCCGGATACCGGAGCGTGCGACAATTTCTGGGAGCATGGCGCGGGACCGTGCGGGCCTTGTTCCGAGATATATTACGACCGCGGAGTTAAGTACGGCAGCCCGGACTGTAAGGTCGGCTGTGACTGCGACCGTTTTATGGAGGTCTGGAATAACGTATTCACCCAGTTTGACGGCGACGGCAAGGGCGGTTATGAAGAGTTAGAGCAGAAGAATATCGATACGGGCATGGGCTTAGAGCGGCTTGCGGTTGTTATGCAGGACGTGGATTCCGTGTTTGACATTGATACGATGAAGGCGATCCGCGATAAAATCTGTGAACTGGCAGGTAAAACCTACCGGACGGACGCGACGGACGATATTTCCATCCGCCTGATTACCGACCATATCCGTTCCGCGACATTTATGGTGTCCGACGGCATCATGCCGAGCAACGAAGGGCGCGGGTATGTTTTAAGAAGGCTGATCCGGCGCGCGGCGCGGCATGGCAGGATGCTTGGCATCGACGGCGTTTTTCTGGCCAAATTAAGCGAAACGGTCATTGCCGAAAGCAAAGACGGCTATCCGGAACTCGAAGAAAAGAAAGATTTTATTTTCCGCGTCCTGACTCAGGAAGAGGAAAAGTTTAATAAAACCATCGACCAGGGGCTTGCCATCTTAGCGGACATGCAAAAAGAGATGGAAAAGCGCGGCGAACGGACGCTTGCCGGGGAAGAGGCGTTTAAACTTTACGATACGTATGGATTCCCTGTGGATCTGACCCAGGAGATTTTGGCAGAACAGGGCTTTGTCATTGACGAAGCCGGGTTTGAGGCCGCAATGCAAAAACAGCGTGAAACGGCGCGTAAGGCAAGGAAGGCGACCAATTATATGGGCGCGGACGTTACGGTTTACGAGTCTATCGATCCGGCGGTTACAACGGAGTTTGTCGGTTATGACAACCTGTCCTATACGTCTAAGGTGACGGTTATGACGACGGAGACGGAGATTACCGAAGCGCTTTCGGACGGGCAGGCCGGCACGATTTTTGTAGAGCAGACGCCGTTTTACGCGACGATGGGCGGCCAGAATGCGGATACCGGGCGGATTGTGGCGGACGGGTTTGTATTTGCGGTGGAGGATACGGTCAAATTGCTTGGCGGCAAGGTCGGCCATATCGGTAAGGTCATAAAAGGCATGGTAAAGACCGGGGATACCGTAGAGCTTTTGGTAGATGAGGACAAACGCCTTGCAATCGGCAAAAACCACAGCGCGACGCACTTGCTGCAAAAAGCGCTGCGCGAGGTTTTGGGCAGCCATGTGGAACAAGCGGGTTCGGATGTGAACGCGGATCGCCTGCGTTTTGACTTTACCCATTTTTCGGCCATGACGGCAGAGGAAATCGCAAAGGTAGAAGAGATCGTCAACGCCCAGATTTTTGCCGCGCTTCCGGTTGTAACGGAGGTTATGACCTTAGAGGAGGCAAAAAAAACCGGGGCGATGGCGCTGTTCGGTGAAAAATACGGCGAAACGGTGCGCGTGGTGCGTATGGGCGATTTCTCGACGGAGTTGTGCGGCGGTACGCATGTGGAGAATACGTCTAAAGTGACGGCGTTTAAAATCATAAGCGAAGCAGGCGTCGCGGCGGGCGTCCGCAGGATTGAGGCGCTCACGTCGGACGCAGTCTTTGCATACTATGATAAAATAGAAACGGAACTTAAGGAAGCGGCTGCGCTGCTTAAGACGGATCCGGCCGGGCTTACGGCGAAAATTTCGCATTTGCTTGGGGAATTAAAGGCGCTTTTCAGTGAGAATGAGTCTTTAAAGAGTAAGGCTGCAAAAGACGCTTTGGGCGACGTTATGGATCAAGTGACCGAAGTGAAGGGCGTGAAGCTGCTTGCCGCAAGAGCAGACGGCGTGGATATGAACGGCCTGCGCGAACTGGGCGATCAATTGAAGGAGAAATTGGGTGACGGCGTTATTGTATTAGCGTCCGAACAAGACGGTAAGGTCAGCCTGGTTGCCATGGCAACCGACGCGGCGGTCAAACAGGGGGCTCATGCGGGCAACCTGATTAAAGGAATTGCAGGCAAGGTCGGCGGAGGCGGAGGCGGACGCCCGAATATGGCGCAGGCCGGAGGAAAGAATGCGGCCGGGATTGACGCTGCAATTTCGGAAGTAAAGAGTATATTAGAAAGTCAGATGTAAGGTTATGGAAGCATATAGTGTATTTCGAGATTTAGCAATTATTATTATTTTTGCGAAGCTTTTTGGAATTTTGGCCCGTAAATGCAAGGCTCCCCAGGTGGTTGGGGAGATTATTGCAGGGCTTTTGATTGGTCCTAGCGTGTTAGGGTTTGTACAGCAGACGGATTTTCTGGTTGAGATGGCGGAAATCGGCGTAGTGCTCCTTATGTTTTCGGCCGGGCTTGAAACAGATTTAAAGGAACTGCTAAAAACCGGGCCGGTTGCCTTTTTAAT
>CAJTLD010000212.1 GCA_910577065.1 uncultured Lachnospiraceae bacterium
ACATTCTCCTTTGCAACCAGTCCCGTCACTGCAGCCACCGCCATTTTCCAGTCGCCCCAGCCAAGCGGTGCAAACAAAGGGGACAGGATACTGCCAAGCACGGCCAGAATGCTTCTGTCAAGCTGTTCTGCATCCAAAAATGTAAACCGTCCTTCTATCCAACCAAATCCCTGCAAAAACCAAAGCACAATTGCAGACAGTAAAATCACGGTTCCCGCCTTTTTGATAAACGACCATCCTCGTTCCCACATACTCCGGAGCACATTTTGGGCAGACGGCATATGGTACGCCGGAAGTTCCATTACAAACGGCGCAGGCTCCCCGGCAAACATCCTTGTTTTCTTTAACAGGATACCGGAACAGATTACCGCTGTTATCCCTACAAAAAACGCGCCAAACGACACCCATCCGGCATTACCGAAAAATGCCCCGGCAACCAGCGCAATAACCGGCAGCTTTGCCCCGCAGGGAATAAACGTCGTCGTTATAACCGTCATTTTGCGATCCCTGTCGTTTTCAATCGTTCTTGACGCCATTATACCCGGAACGCTGCAGCCCGTACCGATTAACATCGGAATAAAAGATTTGCCGGACAAGCCGAATTTCCGAAACATCCGATCCATAATAAACGCCACCCTCGCCATATATCCGCAGGCTTCCAAAAACGCCAGAAATACAAACAGTACAAGCATTTGCGGCACAAACCCGAGCACCGCGCCGACGCCGCCGATTATGCCGTCCAATACCAGTCCCTCAAGCCAGCCTGCACAACCGACAGTATCCAAAACATGCCCTGCTAAAACCGGAATACCGGGAACCTGAATATGAAACATGCGAAACCCCTCGCCGAACAAACTGTCGTTGACCCAATCCGTCGCCCATCCCCCAACAGTTGTCACCGATATATAATACACCAAAAACATCACCGCTGCAAAGATCGGAAGCGCCAATATCCGGTTTGTTACAATTCGATCAATCCGATCCGAAACGCCTGCCCTCTGCGTCCCCCCTTTCGTACAGCATTCTCCAACAACTGAAGAAATATAAGTATACCTCTCATTTGTAATGATACTTTCCGCATCGTCGTCAAATGCAACTTCTAACGCTTTTATTTCCGCAGTTACATCCGGAACACGTTCCATCCGGCCTGCTATTTTAGGATCCTGTTCCAAAAGCTTTATCGCAAAAAAACGTTTCTGCAGCGCCGGAATATCATCCGTAAGCTTCTCCTCTGCGGCGTGAATTGCCGCCTCTGCCCTTGGATCAAATTTATGTCCTGGATTTGCCGGATTTTTATCCTGCGCTAAGGCGACGGCTTTCTCTGCCGCCTTTTTAATCCCGTCGCCTTTCAAAGCGGAAATCCCGACTATCCCGCATCCCAATTGTTTCTCAAGCTTTTCTAAATGGATACGATCTTCGTTTTTTTCTACCAGATCCATCATATTTATCGCAATAACCACAGGAATCCCAAGTTCCATCAGCTGCGTAGTCAAATACAGGTTACGTTCTATATTCGTGCCGTCCACAATATTTAAAATCGCGTCAGGACGCTCCCCAAGCAAGTAATCCCGTGCAACAACCTCTTCCAGGGTATATGGAGACAGAGAATAAATTCCTGGTAAATCTACGACCGCCACGTCTTTATAACCTTTTAGCTTCCCCTCTTTTTTCTCTACCGTTACACCCGGCCAGTTCCCTACAAACTGATTGGAACCGGTCAGCACATTAAATAGCGTCGTTTTGCCGCTGTTCGGATTTCCTGCCAATGCAATTTTCAATGCCATTTTCCTACTCCTTCCTTCCGATAATTTAAACAGACTAACTTACATATGTTCCAACTTCTTAATATTAGTTGCAACTAACTCATAGATAAAAAAATTATTCCACTTCTATCCGTTCCGCGTCCGCCTTCCGCAAAGACAATTCGTAGCCGCGGACCCTAATTTCAATCGGATCTCCAAGCGGGGCTGTTTTGCGCACAAACAGTTCCACTCCTTTTGTAATACCCATATCCATAATGCGCCGTTTCACAGGGCCTTCCCCGGACAATTTTTTTACAATTACGGCTGTGCCGCACGGTACTTCTTTTAATGTTTTCATTACAAATCTCCTTATACCAAAATTTTGTTCGCCATATCTCTTCCGATGGCAATGCGCGAATCCCTGATATTTACAATTATATTCCCGGCGTTTCCGGATACCACCGTGACACTTCCGCCGCTTACGAATCCAAGCGTTTCCAAAAAACGGCGGGTTTCCTCTTTGCCTCCTACTTTTTTGATAATATTTTGCTCGCCTTCCCTTACCATTGATAACGGCATATGCCCATCCTCCTTTTTTCTAAATTCTTCTTTTCAAAAGTCAGTATAAACTAATAGTAGTTAGTTGTCAATAACTTTCTGCTTTTTTCATCAAAAACATCCTGCATACCATTTTTGAATTTACATCTATTTTTAGCGTAAAGACTCTTATACCAAAGATCTCTTTTCCAGGCAGCTCTAAAGTGTGTTTGAAAAATGCTTTTCGGCAGATGTATTCCACACTTAGTGGGAG
>CAJTLD010000213.1 GCA_910577065.1 uncultured Lachnospiraceae bacterium
AGAAAAAGAGGGCACAGGCCATCAAAAGTTCGCTGTAGTATTAGAGCGTGTTTGAAAAATGCTTTCTGACAGATGTGCGACCTACTTAGTGGGAGATTTGTACCGAATAAGGGAGGCGTAGCGGGCTACGTTGACCGAATTCGGTGCAAATCTCTCGCTAAGTGGGGCGTGCAGATGGCGGGAATGATTTTTCAAACACGCTCTAGAGCCGCTTAATCCGGTTACACAGCGACAGCCGTATCCCCTGCCCTCTGGCTGACGGATCTTTGCCAACACAGCACGCTCTTGATACCCCACAAAAAAACCCGCCTCCATTATCCCATGAAGACGGGCATATCCCCGCGTTACCACTTCTGTTCGCCCATATCTCACAATATAAGCCTCAGCGCGTACATAAAACCCATACGCTCCCGCTATAACAGGCGGACCTGTACAAGATTATCCGAACCCCCGGTTCATCCCGTCTGCTCCAAAGCCATCTTCCGCAAACCTTCCGCCATCCCCTCACAGCCCCGCCCGGTTCTCACCAAAGCAGTAGGGATTTCTCTGCCGGCTTTCCTTTTGCGTACTCTCTTTTTCACCGCATTTACCTTTTCAAACACTCTAACACGCAAGGCATAGTTTGTCAAGCAATTCAAAACAGAAAATCTACCGTTCCCCATACACAATCCTGTAATACGCTCCCGCCGTCAGATAATAAACGATCCCATACACCGCCGCAAACACCAGAATGCTCACCACCGTACATCCCACAAACAGCCCCACATTCACAAAGCCCATAATTGCTAAAATCCGCCTTACGATAAAAAACGCAAACGCGATATGCACGCACGACAGCAGCAGCGGCAAAAAGAACACCTGTAAAATCTGCGTTGTAATAACTTTTTTAACCTCCCGTTTATCCATCCCGACCTTCTGTAAGATTTCAAACCGGCTCCTGTCCTCAAACCCTTCGGATACCTGCTTATAATAAATAATCAAAACCGTTGCCAAAAGGAACATCGTCCCAATAAACAGCCCGATAAAAAACAGGTTTGCATACAGCTTTTCAAAATACTCCAAATCATCAAATTTATTGCCGACCGTCGCCACATGCGGAATCCCCGCCCGGTTCAGGCAGTCGCGCAGCGTATTTAAAAACGGTCCCCGCTGCTGCCCGCCGCCGTCGATATCAAACCAGTACTGATACTCCATCTGCGCCACCCCGCCGTCCGGATCCCTGCCGCAAAACAGATGCATGTCATCCGTCAGCCGCTCCAGCTCCTGCCGGTTTGAAACCATCATAAAAACACAGCGGAAGCTGTTTTCAATCACTCCGAAATCGTCGTCGAGATACAGCGTCATATCCTGTCCCTGCATCTGTTCCTGCGGAAGATACTTTGCCGTAAAATCGGATCCATACATAGTAAACGTCTCCCCGTCCCCAATCTGATCCGCACTGTCCCAAATCCACACTTCGCCGTCCGGCAGTTCTTCCAGCTGCATCTTGTCGCCTGCATACCGGTTGTATTCCTCCTGGGTAACAATATTCACCATCACCGCGCCGTCCAAAGCCCCGCCCGGATCAGATATTTGCGTAAACACATTTCGTCCCGCTTCCTCTGAAATTAAAAACAGGCTGAATTTCTCAAATACATTGGAAACGTCAACGCCATATTTTTTTGCATGTTCCGATACTGCCTGTTCCACATCCGCTTCAACCAAAGCCTCTTCCGGTTCCATGCCGGCTTTTTCTGCTTCTGCAATACGCATCTGTTCCGTCGGGCACAGAAACGAAGTCTGCACATCCCTCTGATACGAACGGTTCACGGAATCGCTGACCCCGGTATACAGAGAAATCGTCGTTGAAAGCACAATCAGCACCGCCGTACTTAAAATACAGATATTAGAAAGCCCCGCCGCATTTCGTTTCATACGGTACATCATGCCGGAAACCGTAATAAAATGTGTTTTATGGAAATAATACCGCTTGTTTTTTTTCAGCAGCTTTAAAATTGCAACGCTTCCGCTCATAAACAACAGATGCGTCCCCGCCATAACCAAAATCACGGCAAAGAAAAACACCGCCATAGCCCGAATCGGATTTTCCGTCGTTACCGCAATTGCATACCCCGCCCCCAAACATACCACCGCAAGGACAGCCTGCAGCCACTTCGCCTTCGGCTCACGCTCCCCGCGGCTTTCATTCTTTAACAAATCAATGGGCTTCATACGGGTAAGCATCAGCGCATTGCGCAGCATACCCGCTGCAAAAACCAAAACAAACAGAACCACCGTGCGCAAAACAATGTTTCCCGAAATACCAAACGGAATCACAGATCCAAACTTCATCATTTTCAACAGCAGCAAAAACATCAGCCTGGAAAACAGGATACCGAACCCAAGCCCCGCTGCCGTGCAGCCAATCCCAAGAAGCGCAAGTTCCCAGAACAGTACGTTTGCAATATGCCGTTTTTCCATACCCAGGATACTGTAAAGCCCAAGTTCCTTTGACCGCTGCTTCATCAAAAAGCTGTTCGTGTAAAAAATAACGCCCGCCG
>CAJTLD010000214.1 GCA_910577065.1 uncultured Lachnospiraceae bacterium
CATCCGCACATCCCTAACATCCCAGAACGCCCGCCGGTAAATATCCGTTTCAAAGCTGCTGTTTGAAATCCAAACATCCGTATCCTTCGCATTTTTCTTCGCCAAAGCTAGCCACGCCCTGTCCTGCGTTAAATTCCCGCAGTCATTTTCGATTTTTTTAATCCCGAACGACCCGTGCCACATCTGGATATAAAACTGCCCCGGCTTTTTTAAAAGCCCTTTGTTCAGATAATGCACCAAATGGTAATTGCAGACCCAAAACCGCGCGGTCGCATATTCATACATGGCCTCCGGCGAACCGTATTCCACCAGCCGCACACCGGGCGGAAACTGCCCCTTCTGCGCATTTGGGCTTAACACCGTCCAGACCAGATCCCAGTTCCCGTCCATCCCAAGCAGCTGTTTGGCCACATACTTGCAGTTGCCGCCGTACCCCTTTCCCATATAATTGTCAAACACAATTTTATTGGATACAACCGGCAGCTGCTCCAAATATTTATGATAATACTTCGTATAGCGCTTCTTAACGCAAAAAGGCGTGCCCTTCAGACGGTAAACCTTATTCTCGCCTTCAATCGTATAGGAAATAAATTTTTTCGCAGACTTCTTTATCTGCAGTATCCACCTGTTCATACGCTTTACTCTCTGTCCCGGTACATCCGGTAAATATCATGCCGCGGAACCCGCTCCCTTTTGGGCGGCAGCTTTTCATAATCGCCGTAAAGCCGCTGCAGATACCTGTGAATATCTCCCGGTACCAAAAACGTCTCGCCCGCAAACGGGCTTTCCCTTAACGGCAGCAAATAACTTCTCGGCATCACTTCCGTCCCATACCCCGCCACGCCAAACAGGCTGCAGATATCCTTTGTTTCCTTCTTATTCCAGGATGTAAAAATCCGCTTTGTCACCTTCATATAAAAATCAAACACCGGATCCGGCGTAATCTTCAAAATAACCTTAGAAACAGCGCGAATTTTTTTCCCTTTATTTTTCACCGGAAGCCGGTATTCGGACAAATAGTAAACCAGCGCGCTCACCATCTGCACCTTCCGCAAAAACCAGCCGTCCGGAACGCCGTCAATCGGATGGATATCAATTTTCGCCGTATTCTGCCACCCCTTTTTCGCAAACCGCTTATCGTACAGATAACCAATCGGCGCCTCCGGGATCAGATGGTGTTCCACCGGAGAATATTTCAAATCCCCCAGGGAATTGTTCCGTTTTTCCAGCAGCCGTTCCAGCTTTTCAAAATCCTCGCGCATCATAGCGATATCCACATCGTCGTCCCACGGGATAAATCCCCCGTGCCGGTATGCGCCGAGTGCGCTCCCGCCCACAAGAAAAAACGTAAGCCCATGTTCGTCCGTAAATTCCCGCAATTGCAGCAGCATCTCCACCAGACGGCGCTGCAGCCCTTCTAATTCTTTCATACCGTCACCTTTATTTCCGTAAAAATTTTCCGTAAAAACGAGCGCGCAGCCCAACGGGAACCAAAGACATTACAACCTGCCCGCCCGCCGAAACCGCAAAATCCAAAAACCCAGAATACCCCGTTTTATATATTTTCCACCGTGCACAAACTCCCTTCCAGGCATAAGAAAGGCTCCCGCGCCTCTCATACATCCCGGCGTCGGTGCGCATATACACAAGCGTCCGCTGAATATTATACCCCTGCATACCGCGCCCAAGCATCCGCACCCACAGATAATAATCCTCAAACCCTTTGCAGTCCTGATACCCGCCCGCCTTTAGCACCGCCGATTTTACAAACATCACAGACGGATGATTAAACGGATTCCTGCGCTTTGCAAACGCCCGGATTTTTTCGTCCGTCTCGGGCACCCTGCGCACCGGAGCGGATTTGGCTAAATCCCCCGGGCGTTCCGTTTCCTGATCTTCTCTAAGTTTTGGCCGAAAACATCCGGGCGCAAAATCCGTAAATTCTTCCACATTTCCGCCTACAATTGCATACGGATGCGCCGCAAACACGGCAAGCTGCCGTTCGCACCGATCCGGCGCGCTGATATCATCGCTGTCCATCCGCGCAATCAGTTCATGCCTGCATACGGATACGCCTTCCTGCAGCGCAATGCCAAGACCGCGGTTTTTCTTTAGGCGTACAATTTGAAACAAATCCGGATACCGCGCGGTAAAATCCCGGATCACCGCATCCAGCTGCGGGGTCAACGGACCGTCGCATACAATGACAAAATCATCGGCAGGTACGCTTTGGGCGAGCATGCTTTCAATGCTTGCACGAAAATAACCTGCATTCTCTTTGTGGTATACGGGCATTAAGACTGAGTATTGTTGCATTGGGCGCTCCTTTTGTGTGGGGTGTGGAGGGGTTTCCGTCAGGCAGAGGGCAGGGTATGCGGACGGGACTGTGTTCCGGTGATTAAGGGGTTCTAAAGTATCCCGCCTTTTTTATTTTATATGCGGACGCAACCGTTACAAACGCGCCGTCCATGGCGCGGTTGTAACTTGC
>CAJTLD010000215.1:0-255 GCA_910577065.1 uncultured Lachnospiraceae bacterium
CGCAGCCATACCGGTAAGTGGCTTCCAGATCACCGCCGCCGCTTCCTTTGTGCAAAAACAGGTGCAAAAGCGGATTGCGGAACAAATACAGCACGGCGATCCAAAACAACAGCAAAACACCGCAGGAGATCATTTTAAAACGGAATGCATCCCGCACTCCCTTGTAATCTCCCTTCCCGTAAAACTGCGCGCCGAAAATCCCCGCTGCGGAAACGCAGCCAAAAATACAGATATTAAATACCACAATCAGCTGAT
>CAJTLD010000215.1:266-2380 GCA_910577065.1 uncultured Lachnospiraceae bacterium
CGCCGGACATCTGCTCTGTCCCGACGCGGCCTACCATAATATTGTCCAAAAGGCTGACAAAATTTGTAATTCCGTTTTGAACCATGACCGGAACCGCAATCAGCAGGATCATTTTATAAAAATGCATATCCCCAATCAATAATCTGCGCAATCTGCCCATACTTAAGCCGCTCCTTTCCGCCTATACAAGGTCCGCACATACGCAGCCGGACGCCTTTAACAGATCTTTTGGATCCAGTTCAACCTGATACCCCACTTTCCCGGCGCTGACAAAGATTTTATCATACTGTCCCGCCGTTTCATGAATAAAAGCAGGGAACTTTTTCTTCATGCCAACCGGGGAGCATCCCCCATGCACATAGCCGGTTAAAGGCAGCAGTTCCTTCTGCTTTATCATAGAGACTGCTTTTTCATTTGCAGCTTTTGCCGCTTTTTTTAAATCCAGTTCTTCTCCCACTGGAACCACAAAAACATAGTATTGCCCTGATTTTCCCTGCGTGACAAGGGTCTTAAACACCTTATTTTCATCTTCGTTTAAAAGCCTTGCTATCTGGCTGCCGCTCATTGCGGGGTCCGGCTTATACGTGTGGCTGACATAAGGTATTTTTTTCCCGTCAAGCGTCCGCATTACATTTGTTTTATCGTTGTTTTTCATCTGCAGCCGCACTCCTTTTATTCTTCCGCCAGCTCCTCCCATTCTTCATAAAGCCTTTGAAGCTCCTCCGAAAGCTCCGTTAATTCCCTGTGGAGTTCCGAAAGCCGCCCGGCGTTTGTCGCCACGGTATCCAGGTTCATTTCCTCATTGAGCGCATTCTGACGCGCTTCCTTTCGTGCAATCTCCTCTTCCGTCCTCTTTAGCGCCGCTTCGCGCCTGCGAAGCCTTGCCTGCTCCTCTTTTTTCTGTTTCCAGTCAAGCTTTGCCGCGCTGTTTTTTTCTTCCGCGGGCGCGCTTCCTTTTGAAGCGGCAATCCCCTGCATCTGCACGTCCCGCTTTTCCAGGTAGTAATCGTAATTCCCGATATAATTCACCACAGTCTGCTCCGTCAGATCCAGAATCCGCGTCGCCGTCCGGTTGATAAAATAGCGGTCATGCGACACAAACAGCACCGTCCCGGTATATCCGTTTAACGCATCCTCTAAAATCTCCTTCGACGTAATGTCCAGATGGTTCGTCGGTTCGTCCAGAATCAAAAAATTCGCTTCCGAAAGCATCAGCTTTGCAAGCGAAACCCGGCCCTTTTCCCCGCCGCTGAGATCGCCGACCCGCTTAAACACATCGTCGTCCTGAAACAAAAACGCCGCCAGGACATTGCGCACCTGCGTATTGGTAAACTGCGGGCGGGCGTCGGAAATTTCCTCAAACAGCGTTTTCGTATCGTCGAGCACCTGATGCTCCTGGTCATAATACCCGATGTGTACGTTCGTCCCAAGCGTAATCTTTCCCCGATCAAACGGAATCAATTCATTGATGATTTTTAACATCGTCGTCTTGCCCGTCCCGTTATCCCCGATTAACGCCACGCGTTCCCCGCGCTTTAGTTCAAACGTAATGCCGGAAAACAGATGGTTCGTGCCAAACGACTTTGCCAGCTCTTCCACAAAAAGCACGTCATTGCCGCTGACAAGATCCGGCTCGAAGCGGATTTTCATATCCGTCTGTTCTTCCGCAGGCTTATCCACGCGTTCGATTTTATGAAGCATCTTTTCGCGGCTTTCGGCGCGCCGGATGGATTTTTCCCGGTTAAACGATTTCAGCTTGGCAATCACCTCTTCCTGGTGTTTTATTTCCCGCTGCTGGTTCTGCCATGCCTTAAGCTGCGCCTGGCGCTGCGCCGCCTTTTTCACCGCATAAGCGGAATAGTTCCCCGAAAAAACAGACGCCCTGCCGTGCGACAATTCAATAACCTTCGTTACGATTTTGTCCAGGAAATACCGGTCGTGGCTTACAATTAAAACCGCGCCCTTATAATTTGACAGAAACGTTTCCAGCCAGGCAATCGAAGACATATCCAGATGGTTTGTCGGCTCGTCCAGCACCAAAAGATCCGGCTTTGTCACCAAAAGCTTGCCAAGAAACACCCTCGTCTTCTGTCCCCCGGAAAGCTCCCCCACCG
>CAJTLD010000216.1 GCA_910577065.1 uncultured Lachnospiraceae bacterium
GAACAAACTCCAAATCCCACAATACAAACTACAAACACCAAAAGCGGCGCAAGCATCATCCAATTCGGATCCCGCACATCCGCAACCGTCCCATAATCAAAATCCGCCTTCGGAAAATAAGCCCGCACCACAATCCCAAGCATATACATCGCCGTAAGCAGCGCGCTCACAAGCAGCGCTCCCACGCCGGCATAAGCCATTACATTTCCGCTTGCAATCGCCGCGTCCGCCAGATTCCACTTGCTGACAAAACCGCACAGCCCCGGCACGCCCATCAGAGCAAAAGACGCCGCCGTAAACACCGCGAACACCTTCGGCATCTGTCTGGCAAACCCGTCTAACTGGTGGATATAATGCCGCTCACTCTGGTGCATCACCGCCCCCGCACAGAAGAACGAACAGATTTTCATAAACGCATGGAACACCATATGGCAAATCCCCGCCGCAAAACCCGCCGGGGTCATCACCGTAACCCCAAACAGAATATACGAAAGGTTGCTCACCGTGGAATACGCCAGCCGCCGTTTCAGATGCGTTTCCTTAAGCGCCATAGACGACCCGTACAGAATCGTCACCAAAACCGCGCCCATCACCAGGTACTGCGCCCAGGTCCCGCGCAGAAAATCCGCTCCAAAGCAATAAAACGTCAGCCGCATAATCGCAAACGCGCCCGACTTTACCACGGCTACCGCATGCAAAAGCGCCGTAACCGGCGTCGGAGCCACGCCCGCCTGCGGAAGCCACGAGTTAAACGGGCATACCGCGGCCTTTACGCCAAACCCGAAAAAGCTGAACACATAAATCAGCAAAAACAAATTCCTGCCCTCGGAAAGCTTAGCCGCATTCATCACGCCGCCCAAAAGAAAATCCGAAGTCTCCCCATAGGTAATCACAAAAATCATCCCGATAAACGCAAACGCCGCCCCGCCGATGGAATAATACAGATACTTGCGGCTCGCAAGAATCGCCTCCCTGGTCAGCGTATGCATCACCAAAGGCAGCGTCACCAGCGTCAGCATCTCATAAAAGCAATACATCGTCAGAAAATTATCCGCCAGCGCAATCCCAAGCGTCACCCCGTACGTAAACGTATAAAACATAAAAAACGTCTTTTCATGTTTTTCCTTCGTCATATATTCAAACGCATACAGCGTCGCAAGCGGCCACAAAAAAGAAATCAGCCCTGCAAACACCGTACCCAGCCCGTCCAGCTGAAACGCAATCGCCAGATTTCCGGTAAAATTTACAAGCGTAAACTTCTCAAGAGGCCGATGCAGCAAAAGCATCCAGACCAGAACCGAATTAAGCGTCACTAGCCCCTCTAAATACCAAAGCATATGCCGTCTCTTCTTCCACGGGATCAGCGGGTTTAACGCTCCTCCCACAAAGGGGACAAGCACTGCCAGAAACAAATAAAATGCATTCATCAAATCCCCTCCTTATACTTCCAGCGTAAGCAAATGAACCGCATACGTATACAGCGAATCCGTAAGCGCATTCGGCAAAAGCCCAATCAAAACCGTAAGCGCCGCAAACACCAGCAGCGGGACCAGCATAATAAGGGGCGGCTCTTTTCCCGTAAACCGCGACGCGTCATACCCCTCCCCCGGGAAAAACCCCTTCATCGTAACAGGCAGAAGATACCCTGCCGTTAGCAGCGCGCTCACCAAAAGCACCGCCGGACCAAGCCACGAAAAAACAGGAATCCCGGAAGCAAGCGACCCGGACGCCAATAACCACTTGCTCACAAAACCGCTTGCAGGCGGAATCCCGATTAACCCCAGCGACACAATCGTATAGCACCAAAGCGTAACCGGCATCCCCCTGCCAATCCCCCGCAGTTCATCCACGCGCGTGCACCCCGTCCGGTAAATAATCGCCGCCGCGCACAAAAACAGCGCCACCTTAATAAACGCATGCGCCGCCACATGCAAAAGCGCGCCCGTCACAGCCTCCCCCTGCATCACCGACAGGCCAAACAGGATATACGAAAGCTGGCTCACCGTGGAATACGCCAGCCTCTTTTTAAGCGCCGGTTCCCCAAACGCCAGCATCGATCCCATAAACACCGTAATCAGGGCAAGCGTCATCCAAACCGTCTGCACCCACGTCCCGCGCAGAAAATCTACGCCTATCATCTGGTAAACCACGCGGATCACCGCCAGCACGCCTCCCTTTACAATCACACCGGAAAGCGCCGCCGAAGCAGGTCCCGGCGCAACCGGATGCGCCGCGGGCAGCCACGCATGAAGCGGAAACATCCCCGCCTTCACCCCAAATCCCAGGATCATCAAAAACGCAACCA
>CAJTLD010000217.1 GCA_910577065.1 uncultured Lachnospiraceae bacterium
TCACACAGCGAACGCCGCATCCCCTGTCCTCTGGCTGACGGAACTTTGCCAACACCATTCCATTCGCTGTATTACCAGAGCGTATTTGGATTTTTACGTATCGCAAACACGCTCTACACAAAAAAGCCGCAGCCCCTTTTAACAAGGCCTGCAGCAACAGTTACACATTATATTCAAAAACAGCATACTAAGACACCAGTTCCCGGTACCCGCATACGGCCTCTCATATCCCTGCCCCATATGCTGATACCACGTGCCCCCATATTCCAGATGCTGCATAAACTGTCGGTACTCCATATTACTTGGTTCCAGCAAAACAGCCTGCGCAATATGCTCCTTTGCCGTAACATTATTTCCGACTCCCATATTTGCAATCGCACTGTAATAATACCAGCGCGCCCCTCTCTGGGAAAACGCTACCGACTTAAGCGCCGTAAGCGCTTCGGCATAATGGCGGTTTGCAATATAATTCGCCGCTGCCGTAAGCTCGATCGGATCCTTTCCCCTTCCAAAAGAAGAACTGTCATATGCCCGGCCCCCGCTGTAGCTGTAACCCTGCTGTTTTTCTTTCATAATCTGATCATACGCCTGCTGCACCTGCTTGAATTTCTCCTCTGCAGCGGCTTTATTGGGGTTGTTCACATTGGCGTCCGGATGATATCTGCGGCTTAAAGATCGGTATGCTTTTTTGATTTCCTCATCGCTGGCTCCCGGCGCAATGCCCAGAACCTCATAGGGATTTAACATTCTGCTTTCCTTTCTTTTTCTTCTCCTGTTTCTTCTTTTTCAGCTGAATATATTCGTATCTGGACCAGACGCCGGAATACAGTATATTGCGCAGGATATCCGCGTGCAATAAAATGGGCAGCCGCTCAAAGGACTTCGCGCATTCCGACATCATGCTGGTCAGCAGCAGCTTAACAAACGTTTCAAAATCTCCCTCTTTTTCACATTCCATTTTGAAAAAAGGATTGTAAGCCTGCCGCTTTTTATCTTTCTCCAAATCCTCATACGCATCCATCAGGTAAATAAATTTGCCCATATAAAAACCAAGATACCTAAGTTCCTGCGCCCATTCATCCTGACGCCAGCAGAACAGTTCCCCTGCCATTTCCCCGGTCAGCCCGGCCACCGCGTCTATATTCGCTTCCTCCGCCGCTTCCGCTTTTGCAAGTTCCTTCATATATGTTTCAACTGTCGCCGTCTGTTTGGGATATTTTGCGCAAAGACGACTGTAATCCTTTAAAAATGCCCTGGCAAACGCCTTTTTGGTATACGCCCTGTCATCCTTCCAGTCATCTTCAAAATTGTGATATGCCAAAATAACATTCATATCCGCCGCGTATTCCGTAGCCTCATTGATCCACGCCGTCTGCTTCTTCGTCGGGTGGATGGGGCAGGTAAACTCCGTTGTTTCGTGCCCAAATTCATACAGGCCCGTCAGAAGCACTATCAAAAATGTCATATCATAATTCAACAGCATCTGGCCTTTCGTGCCGCAGCTTTGCTTTAGCTTCCGGCACAGGCCGCAGTAATATGCCTGGTACGCCTTTGCGCTCTCCCCGGGCAGTTCCTTACGGTTGATGTTAATATATCCAAACATGTCGTTTCTTCCTAACTTTTTCTGATAAATTCCGCCTGGCATTTTGGACAGGTAATGCATATCCTTCCCTTTCCTCTGGGAACCCGTACGGTCTGCCTGCACTGCGGGCATTTATAAAAACGGTAAATCTTCTTCTGCTCCCGCCGCATCTTCCATTTGTTCCACCGGATCCCGCTTTGGTACCTGAAATTCAAAAAATTCTGATTCTCCTGTCCCCGCTTTACGGTATTTCGGGAGAAGGCCCGGAAGTAAGAATAAACAAGCAGCATAAGGGCAAGCAGATAAAAGAAACGTTTCCTTGCAAACATCGACACTGCCATCAGGATAATTGTCAAAAAAAGATACGTCTTTGACAGTTCGTCAAAGCCATAGCGCCCCGCCATAAACTTCTGTATTCTTTCTCTCATTACCATGCACCTTCATTCGTTTGATTTGATATTCTTATGGTACATGCCAAAAAAGGGGCTGTCAACTGACCTATTGACTTTTAACAAACATTTTATATTTATTTCATCAATTCCAAAAAATATAAGCAGGGCGATAAGCCGGGTTATGTCGTGAATGATCATCTATCTAGGACAGCCGTTGCCGGCTGCCTCAAGCAACCTACCTAAAGCTGGCGGGCCACGTCAACGCTTTTATTCGGTCTTGCTTCGGATGGGGTTTACATATGCCCCCGCCGTTACCGGC
>CAJTLD010000218.1 GCA_910577065.1 uncultured Lachnospiraceae bacterium
GTTTTATCCTGTCACACAGCGAACGCCGCATCCCCTGTCCTCTGGCTGACGGAACCTTGCCAACACGGTTCGTTTTTCAAACACGCTTTAACAGAACATATCCGAAAAATATTTTCCAAATATGACAGCTACCTGTCATATTCGATCTGTTATCATTGATTCTGCAATAGAAGGAGCCGCCCCCAATGCAAATAGAACGCTTAATCCAGATGATTTTTTATATCGTCAACCACCGTCACGTTACCGCAAAAGAACTGGCCGATTATTTTCACGTATCCACCCGAACCGTTTATCGGGACATAAACACCTTAACGCTTGCCGGAATACCTGTACTATGCACAAAAGGAGCCGGCGGAGGGATATCTTTAATAGACGGATACACAATTGATCATTCCGTATTGTCAGAAGAAGAACAGCAAAGCATTTATCGCGGCCTGCAGCTGCTGCAGGCTGCAAACTACCCGGACGCGGAAACGGCCCTGCATAAAATCAGTTCCGTTTTCCGCACGGCCTTAGAGCCAAAATGGCTGGATGTTGATTTTTCCTGCTGGGGAAGCAGTGAAACAGAACAGATAAAACTATCCGACTTACAATACGCCATTCTCAACAGACACCGGATCAGATTCCTCTATTACAATACCGAATTAAAAAAATCAGAACGCACCATAGAACCCCTGCGGCTGGTTTTCAAATCACATGCCTGGTATATCATAGGTTACTGCATGGACAGGAAACAAATCCGGACATTCCGTCTCTCGCGAATCAAACGCCTTCTTGTACTGCCGGAAATTTTTGAACGCAGCCTTCCCCCGTCTGACTCGCCGACGCCTGCATGCAGTGAAGAATGCAGCCTTCCCTGTATGAAACTGAAATTTTCTCCCGAAATTGCATACAGGCTCTGCGATGAGTTTTCAGAAAACCAGATATGCCTGCATGAAGACGGATACTATTACGTTACGGTTCCATACGAACCAAACCACTGGACCATCCACTATCTTCTGTCTTTCGGAAAATACGTTGAAGTAATTGAGCCGGAACCGGCGCGCATGATGCTAAAAGAAGCGGCCGCTGCGATTGTGAAACTCTATACGCCATAAAGCCGCTTTACAGGCGCGCGCCAGATACCAAAAAAACCCGATTGGAGGTGAAAATATGGATAAATGGCTCTATGTTATGATCATTAAAAAATCAAAAACATTTAACAAGGTTACAAAAGCCGTAATTACAAGGCATGTAGAAAATCTAAGGCGCCTGGACGCCGACGGGAAAATCGAACTTTGCGGCCCGTTCAAGGGATTTCCCGGAGTTGCCGGCATGGTCATTTTCAAAACACAAAGCTACGAAGAGGCCGACGCCCTGTGTAAAACAGAACCGCTTGTCGCTGAGGGTTATGCAGCATATACGCTCGCATCCCTGCAGGTAGCGGACAAAGAAAACAACTATTTACTGTAACAAAAAAGTATTTGGGGCGTCCTCCTCTACTGCTTCCATCCATTCATTTGACAGATCCGTCCCGGGAACCTCCACAGCCAGATGAGAAAACCAGCTGTCCGGCGCAGCGCCGTGCCAGTGCTTTACACCTGCCGGAACATTGACAACATCTCCCGGCGAAAGCTCCTGCGCCTCCCTGCCCCATTCCTGATAATAACCGCGTCCACCCACACAGATCAAAATCTGCCCTCCACCTGTACCCGCATGATGAATATGCCAGTGGTTGCGGCATCCCGGTTCAAACGTAACATTAAAAATCCCCGCCTGTTCCGTCGAAATCGGATGTAAATAACTTTTCCCGCTAAAATACTCCGCAAACCCGTCATTCGGTTTTCCGATTGAAAAAAGCATACTTTTTTGGTGCGCTTCTTTTGCGCTCTCCGGATTTTTGTCCGTATCTTCACCCCAGACTTCCTTTGCCATCCGAAACGCCGCCCAGGCCTTTGGCCAGCCTGCATAAAACGCCGCATGGGTTAAAATTTCCGCAATCTCCTCCGCTGTAATTCCGCTCTTTTTTGCACTGGCCAGATGATACCGGAACGAAGAATCCAAAAGCCCCTGCGCCATCAGCGATACCACCGTCACAAGAGAACGATCCCGGAACGAAAGCTTCTCTTCCCTGTTCCATACCTCTCCAAATAATATGTCGTCGTTTAACTGCGCAAATTTCGGGGCAAACGCCCCAAGTTCCTCTCTGCCCGCTGTCTGTTTTACCATAACACGCTCTAGTACTGCAGCGAACTTTCCACTGTCGTGACTCCTGACTGCGTTATTAGATACCTGCCCGGT
>CAJTLD010000219.1:0-1770 GCA_910577065.1 uncultured Lachnospiraceae bacterium
CTAAGTGGGGGATACAGATGGCGGGAATGATTTTTCAAACACGCTCTAGCGCCATGGATGGCGCATCAAGGGACGGTTCCGTCGCCCGAAACAACTTCAAAGGGCTGTTTAGAACCCCTTAATGCAGCCGCACAGCCGGAAAAAACACCCCCTCTGCCACAGGCTCCCACTGGCGGCGCGCATCAATACCCCATCTACTCAATTGAAATCGCCGTATTCATATCATAATACCCCACCGTATTCTTCGTAGAAACCACCGTCAAATTACAAACATCATACAGCCTGTGGTACACCGTAAACTCCCCATGCGGATACCCCGTACACCCCAGCGAAAGCAGATACTCCCCGCCCTGCAGATCCATATTCTGCGAAAACGAAACCACCTGCACATCCCCGGCGCGTTTCGGCGTAATCTCCGCCTTCTCAAACATCGTATTTGTCCCGCAAAGCTCAATCCCCAAAAGGTTCTTAAACGAAAACGCGAAAATCGGCTCCGCAATATCCTCATGAAAAAGCACCTTCATCTTAACCGTCATCTTCGATCCCTTTTCAATCACATTGCTAAACCTCCCGTTCTGATCCACAAACGCAAAGTCCACAATCTCCGCCTTCTTGCTCCCATACTCAAGCACCTCCGGATTTACCGGCAGCGTACTGCGCCAGAGCGCTTTTCCCTCGCCCCGGTCCCATATTGTACGCCCGTTTTCATCCCCTTCGTCCTCCAGCTGGTTTACAAGCACCCTCTTATACAGATCCACCGCTTCCTTCGGCGTCCCCTCAAACAGCTTATGCCCCTTATTCAAAAGAATCGCCCGGTCGCAGTACTTCGTAATGCTGCCCAAATCATGGCTGACAAACAGAATCGTCTTGCCCATCTTCTTAAACTCTTCAAATTTGTGATAGCACTTCGACTGGAAAAACACGTCTCCCACCGAAAGCGCCTCATCCACAATCAAAATCTCCGGGTCAATATTAATCGCAACCGCAAACGCCAGCCGCACAAACATTCCGGAAGAATACGTCTTCACCGGCTGGTTGACAAAATCCCCGATATCCGCAAATTCCAGGATATCCGAAAGCCGCTCGTCAATCTCCTCGTCGGTAAACCCAATCATCGTACCGTTCAAATACACATTCTCAATCCCGGTATACTCCATATTAAACCCGGCGCCAAGCTCCAAAAGGGCGGAAATCCTGCCGTCCACCGTCACCTCGCCCCCGGTCGGGTTTAAAACCCCGGTAATAATCTTTAAAATCGTAGACTTCCCCGATCCGTTCGTGCCGATAATTCCAACCGTCTCTCCCTTTTTGATTTCAAAATCCAGCTTATCCAAAGCAAAATGCTCCCGGTAGCACTTCTTTCTCGTCAGGTTCAACGCATCCTTTAACCGGTCCCGCTGGCGGTCATAGAGGTGATACACCTTGCTCACCTGATCCACCTTAATTGCAATATCGCCCATGAATCCAAACTCCTTACTTGCCGCACGGCAGTCCTGTTACAGCACATCCGCGAAATGCATCCGAAGCTTTTGAAACATCCCTGTTCCAAGCCAGAGCATCGCCAGCGCAAACACCCAAAAATACACCGTCAGCCCGGGCTGTTCCCAAAAAGCCATTTTCCCAATCAGGCTGCCGCGGTATCCCTGTACAATATAGTATAGCGGGTTTAACATTAAAATACCCTTAAGCCCGCCGCCAATCGCCATCGTATCCATATTCCACATAATCGGCGTCGCCCAGATCCCCACCTGCAGCACAATATTAATCACC
>CAJTLD010000219.1:1785-2030 GCA_910577065.1 uncultured Lachnospiraceae bacterium
TGGCTTAAATCCCGGAAAAACACCACCAGAGCGCTCGTCAGATACGTAAGCCCCAGCAAAAGCACAAACAAGCACACCGAATAATACAGAATCTGAAGCGTATAAAAATCCGGGTAATACCCGTACAGCGCATATACAAGCACCGTAAACGCCAGAAAAAACAAATGTACAAACACCGCAGAAATTACCTTAACAATCGGCAGTATGTCAATCCGGAACACCACCTTTTTAACCAGATAAGAATA
>CAJTLD010000220.1 GCA_910577065.1 uncultured Lachnospiraceae bacterium
TGTCACACAGCGAACGCCGCATCCCCTGTCCTCTGGCTGACGGAACTTTGCCGACACTGTTCGCTGTAGTACTAGAGCGGATTCCCCGCTATTCCGCTATATTGGCTGCATTTTGGAATCCTACCCCAGCATAACATCCAAAAGCATCATAACCGCAAATCCCAAGATAATCCCCATAGTGGCAAAATACGGCTGTACGCTCCGGTTTTTCTGGCATTCCGGGATAAGTTCGTGCACAGCAACCAAAATCATAGTCCCGGCCGCAAAAGAAAGCGCGTACGGCAAAATCGTTTCTACATAAACAGCCAACAATGCCCCGATTACTCCTGAGACCGGTTCTACCATACCGGAAGCCTGCCCCAGCAGGAAACTTTTTTTCCGGGAATACCCTTCCCTGCGAAGCGGGATGGAAACCGCCGCGCCTTCCGGAAAATTCTGAAGGCCAATCCCAACCGCAATGGTAATAGCCCGCATCAAATTCTCCATAAAATCCGCTTCTTCCCGAAGGAGGCCAAACGCAACGCCGACCGCCAGCCCCTCCGGTATATTGTGCAGCGTAATGGAAAGAACCAGCATAATCATCCGGTTCATACACTCATCCGGCTTTTCCCGCGCATTATCTGCCCTGCGCCTGGCGCACGAAACAACTTTATCCGAACACCACATAAAAAAAGCCCCGGTTAAAAAACCGGCCGTTGCAACAAAACAAGGCGGCATGGCCGAAACAGCCTCCGCCTGTTCGATTGCCGGCTGCAGCAAAGACCAAAAGCTTGCGGCAACCATAACGCCTGCGGCAAACCCCAGCATCAGATTCAGTACTTTTGGATTCGGCGTTTTAAAAAAAACAACGGTTGCAGCGCCCAGAGCCGTTACAGACCATGTCCCGAGCGTTGCTATCAACGCCATCAACATAATTTCATTCATGTTCCGACCTCCCATATTACAGTATATTACATTCTGTTTGGAAGGTGAAACAACTTTACACCAAACGGATATAACGTGAAGAAACGTATCCTTTCACGAAACGTCCTTTCTGTTTAAACTGCACCAGGTACCATACCGATCCGTCAGAGGCTTTTTCCTGGCCTAAAATAATTACCTTCTGGCCTCTTTTCAGGGTTCCTATGATACGGCCTGTTTGACTGGCATTTGCACGCACGTTTAAACTGGATGCCGTCACTTTTCCGGTCTGTGTCACAAACTGCTGGCTTTGTTTTAACAGATTATTGTGAATATACCCTTTCACCGTACGCCCGTCTGCCGAACAGGACACATAACTCCATGCATCCCCGGATTTATCCCTTGCCGCGCAAATTACGGATACAACCGTATTGGCATTGACCGTGGATACAACCGGATGATTCGTCCCGGCATGTTTACGGATATTGGCCCGCGTACGGATCACTGCTTTGCGAGGAGAATTCATCTTGGTACGGGTACGCAGTTTTTTAGAAAATTTTCCGTATACCACTTCCCCGCCGCTTTTCGTATAAGCCCGCACTTTATAATAATATTCCTGCCCGCCCGGAAGATTCTTATTACAGAACGCATTCATCTGAGGATTGACTTCCAATATCTTTTTGTACTTGCCGTCATACGCCATGGAACGATAAATCTGATAACCGGAAACGCCTTCCTGACCCGACCAGGAAATGTTGACGCTTGTCGGCGTTATCACCCCGCATTTCATACCCTGTACTTTTTGGGGTACGGCAGCCGCCGAAATATATTCCGGCAAAAACAGCAGGCATACCAAGCAGCACATTGCAAATCCAAGCGATATTTTCTGTAACATTTTCATAACCGCATTCACTCCTTTAAACATATTTTATCTAATTTTATGCCTCCCAAAATAAAACGTCAAGACAATTGTCCTTCAATTCATATATTCTTAAACAACTTCCATAATTCTTAAAAAAACCGGGCTGCTTCTATTTGCAGCCCGGCT
>CAJTLD010000221.1 GCA_910577065.1 uncultured Lachnospiraceae bacterium
GCCAGAAACGCCGCAATCCTGCCGTTTAATTCCCCTCTTCCGTTTCGCAGAATCAAATACAAGGCAGACAAAACAAGCCCCGCAGCCATACAAAATATCGTCCGAAACAGCAGGCTGCGCCCGTCCGCATATTCCCGGTACACCCGGTAGAGCCCGTTGCCGTAACCGTAAATGTCCCGGTCGTCCATGCTTTTTAAAAACGGCGTCGGTTCCTTCGCTGCAAGCAGCACAATTTCCACATTCTCCCAGTCGGTTTTTGCGGTAAAATTCCGGTAGCCGGGAACGCACCATTCGCTGTCCTCACGGTATACCCCGTCGCCATAGATATCCAGTTCTTCCCCGTCCTTTTCTATCGTCACCTTTGTGCCGTCAAAATACAGGCAGAAATTAAATTCCTCCGGCATATCGCCGTATTTCCCGCTCCACTTGCCCTTCCAGCGGTTTGTATACAGTTCCTTATCCAGACGGGAAATGCTGTACAGCAGGTTTTTATCGTCTTTAACTGCATTGTGGTAATTTAAAATACTTTTCTTTTTCTGTTCTTCCGTCAGGTTCTGCTGCCACTCGTCCTCTGATTCGCTTTGCGCAATCAAATCGGCGGAACCTGCGCTGGCTGCGGCGTCTTGCTGTATCTGACCCTCATAAGCCGCTTCCGCCTCCAGTTCGCCTGCCACGGCTTCCTCCTCCACGACCTCGTCCGTCCTATAATAATAAGCGCCCGAATCACCGTAGAAATAACCGAAAACGGCATTGCCGCAAGCCATGTCCAGAAAGTTGTCCAGCTGCCCTTCGATAAAATTACGGAACAGTTTGCTGTTTTGGTAGTCCTCTTCCGTTAAAAGCTGCCAGGCAGACGAAATGCCGCCGTTTCCCCGCATCCACCGCAGACAGCCAATCCCTCCGGTTATCAGCAGGCTTACGCCCAGTACAAAGGATACGCACGCCAGGTTACTTTTCCATTTTTTCCATTTTATAGCCAATTCCCCACACCACCTTTAAATATTCTGGCTCTTTCGGATTGAGTTCTATTTTTTCGCGGATGCGCCGGATATGCACCATCACGGTATTTTCCGATGCAAATCCCGGTTCCTCCCATACGCGCTCATAAATTTCTTCCGCCGGGAAAATACGTCCCAGGTTGTTCATCAGAAGATCAATGATTTTGGTTTCCGTGGCCGTCAGGCGCACCGGCTCCCCGTCTGCATAAAGCGTCCGCCCGTCGGTACGGTATTCAAGCCTGCCGTTTGCAATCCGATCCGACGGGGACGCGTCAATGCCGCCCAAACAGGTGTAACGCCTGAGATGGCTTTTGACGCGCGCCGCAAGCTCCGCCGGATTATACGGCTTTGAGACATAATCGTCCGCGCCCATGGAAAGGCCGAGCACCTTGTCGGTTTCTTCGCTTTTCGCGCTTAACACAATAATCGGAATATTGCGCTTTTCACGGATGCGCATCACGGCGGACAGCCCGTCTAACCGGGGCATCATAACGTCCATAATCACCAGGTGGACGGTTTGGGCCGTAAGCTGATCCAGCGCCTGCATCCCGTCGTATGCCTTTAACACCCGGTACCCTTCCCGTTCCAGCAATATGGCAATCGCTTTTACAATTTCCCGGTCGTCGTCCGCAACCAAAATACATTCATTCATGTGACTCCTCCTTCAAGCTGGTTTCATCTTAACCCGGATTCCTTACAAAAAACACAAAAAAAATCTTACGGATTTCTTACAAAAAACGTTAGAGCGTGTTTAAAAAATGCTTTCTGGCAGATGTATTTCCCACTTAGTGGGAGATTTGCGCCAAATAAGGGAGGCGTAGCGGGCTACGTTGACCGAATTCATGCAGATTGAACTACTAATGTTCAA
>CAJTLD010000222.1 GCA_910577065.1 uncultured Lachnospiraceae bacterium
CGGTGGCATCGTCTAGAAATTTTAACGACGCAATGGTGCGAAGCAGATGGTTCCATAATTCAGTTTCTGGCCGGATGGAGTACTAGGATAAATTTTGGGACACATTTAATCCTGCACGTTTAAAAACGACAGTAAATGGGGAAATCCCATCATGGCATACAAGCTGCAGCAAGCGGCATGGGAGGTAAAAATGGCAGAACAGACGAATATGCAACAGCAGGATATTAACCAGCTTTTAAAAGTACGGCATGATAAACTGGCAGAGTTACAGCAGGCGGGAAAGGATCCGTTTCGTATTACTAAGTTTGACGTTACACATCACAGCATGGATATGAAAGAAAATTATGATGCGCTTGAGGGACAGGCAGTTACGGCAGCCGGGCGTATGATGTTTAAGCGTGTGATGGGGAAGGCGTCTTTTTGCAATATCCAGGATTTAAAAGGCAATATCCAGGTATATGTGGCAAGGGACAGTATTGGCGAAGATTCTTATAAGGATTTTAAGAAATATGATGTGGGCGATATTTTAGGTATTACCGGCGAGGTATTTAAGACAAAGACCGGCGAGATTTCTATACATGCGTCTTCTGTTACGCTTTTGTCCAAGAGCCTGCAGATTTTGCCGGAGAAGTTCCACGGGCTGACGGATACGGATACGCGTTACCGCCAGCGGTATGTGGATTTGATTATGAACCAGGACGTGAAGGAAACGTTTATTAAACGGTCTAAGGTGTTAAACAGTATCCGTAAGTTTTTGGACGGGCAGGGATTTATGGAGGTGGAAACGCCGATGCTTGTTTCCAATGCCGGCGGCGCTGCGGCGCGTCCGTTTGAAACGCATTTTAATGCGCTGAATGAGGATTTTAAGCTGAGAATTTCGCTGGAACTTTATCTGAAGCGTCTGATTGTGGGCGGTTTGGAACGTGTATATGAGATTGGGCGCGTGTTCCGCAATGAAGGGCTTGATACGAGACATAATCCGGAATTTACGCTGATGGAGCTTTATCAGGCTTACACGGATTATCATGGCATGATGGATTTGACGGAAAATCTGTACCGCTATGTGGCGAAGGAAGTGACGGGTTCGGAGATAATTACGTATGGGGAGCATACGATGGATTTGTCGAAGCCGTTTGAGCGGATTTCGATGGTGGATGCGGTGAAGAAGTACGCGGGCGTGGATTTTGACGCGATTTGCAGTACACAGGATGCGAAGAAGCTGGCGGATGAACATCATATTGAATATGAGGATCGGCATGAAAAGGGCGATATTCTGAATTTGTTTTTTGAGGAGTACGTAGAGGAGCATTTGATCCAGCCGGTGTTTATTATGGATCATCCAGTTGAGATTTCGCCGCTGACGAAGAAGAAGCCGGAGAATCCGGAGTACGTGGAACGGTTTGAGTTCTTTATAAACGGCTGGGAGATGGCGAATGCTTATTCCGAGCTGAATGACCCGATTGACCAGCGGGAGCGGTTTGAGGCGCAGGAACGTCTGCTGGCAGCAGGGGATGAAGAGGCAAACCATACGGATGAGGATTTTTTGAATGCGCTCAGCATTGGGATGCCGCCGACTGGGGGGATTGGATTCGGGATTGACCGGATGGTGATGATGATGACGGATTCGGGGGCGATACGGGATGTTTTGTTGTTCCCGACGATGAAAACGCTTGGCAAAGAAAACCAGTAAAATCAAGGGTTTGCGGTACTTGGACTTGTAAACTACAACAAATTTACAACAATTTTACAACGCATAACAAAGAATGATGAGCGTTAATGAATAGTTGTACTCATAAATCCAATTCAATATTTTGTACGATAAGGACATTTTTCTAAAAGAAAATTTTAGGGAAGTGTC
>CAJTLD010000223.1 GCA_910577065.1 uncultured Lachnospiraceae bacterium
GCTCTTTGGCATACGCGTCTAAAATATTCAGGTGGTTTTTTCTGACCAGAAGCGACTGGTGCTCGTGCTGCCCGTGAATGTCAATCAGAAGAGAAGCCACTTCCTTTACTTTGGCCGCCGGAACGCTTTCGGAATTGATTTTGGAAACGCTCCTGCCGTTTACAATTTTCCTGCTTAAAACCAGATATCCGTCCTCTAATGTAATATCCATCGCCGAAAGCTTCTGTTTTAACGTTTCCTCTTCTACCAGAAAAGTCAGTTCCACCAGCCCGTACGGGGCGTTTTCGCGGATCATCTCTTTTTGCGCCTTTGCGCCGAGCGCCAGATTTGCAGACCCGATAATAATGGATTTTCCCGCCCCGGTTTCGCCTGTCAAAATATTAAGTCCCGGCGTAAACTCCACTTCGGCTTCGTCAATCAGCGCCAGATTTTTTACATACAAATTTTGTAACATAGAATCTCCTTTTTCAGACACGCTCCAGTATCTTTTGCAGCCGCCCCATCAAAACCCCGGTTTCTTCCACCGTGCGCACCGCGCACATAATCGTATCGTCCCCGGCAATACTGCCGACGATTTCATGGTACTGCATGGCGTCTAATGCCGCCGCAACCGCCATTGCCATACCGGAAACGGTTTTAATAACCAGGATATTCTGCGCCATATCCATTGACACAAACCCGTCCTTTAAAACGCGCGCGTATTTTGCGGTCATATCCTTTGTATCCTCCGACAGCACCGCATATTTCTGCCTCCCGTCCTTCAACGCGACCTTTGTCAGCTTTAACGCCCGGATATCCCGCGATACGGTTGCCTGGGTAACCGGAAAACCCTCCTGTTTGAGATATTCCGACAGTTCTTCCTGTGTCTCAATTTCATTTTTCCGGATCAGTTCTAAAATTTTTCCCTGTCTTTTTGATTTCATCCCAATTGCTCCGCCTTCATGCCAATCTGTTAAGAATAGATCTGCATTTTTTTCCTTAATATTTCCAAAAAACTGATTTTGCTTAATTTCATAATTTTTGTCGCCTGCTCCGAGGTGCGTATGGTAATGGAATCGCCGGGGGACAGTTCCATCACCAGTTCCCCGTCCGCATTTACGTCGGCACGCTCCCGCTTTTCGGGCTGCCTGCTGCGCAGCTCTATCGTAACCTCGTCCTCCGCGCCCACCACAATACTTTTGGAATTGAGGTCATGGGCATTTACAGGGGTAATCAGGATCATACGCGCCTTCGGATCGATAATCGGCCCGCCCGCCGACAGGCTGTATCCGGTCGATCCGGTCGGGGTTGCCACAATAATACCGTCCGCGCGGAACGTATGCAGATAACCGCCGTTCACGGATACAATCAGTTCCATCAGCTGCAAAGCGCCTTTGCGCAGAATTACAATATCGTTCAGCGACTTTTTCGGAAACTGCGCCCCGCCCCTTCCGGCGTCGGCATACCCGCTTAGCATCATCCGCTCTTCTATCATATAGTTCCCGTTCATAATCTCGTCGATTGCGCTGTAAACGTTTTTTTCCTCTAACTCACAGAGATACCCCACATGCCCCAGGTTCACCCCGATCAAAGGGATATCCCGCTCGGACGCAATACCCGCCGCGCGGATTAAGGTACCGTCGCCGCCGAGCACAAAAATCCCCTCGGTATGCTCCGGCAGCGCTTCCCCCTCCGAAATACTCTTGCAGCTCCCGCCTTTTAACTCAATACGGGATTTCATTTTGCGGGTCAGGTTTAATTCTTTATCCTTATAGGGATTGGCGATAATACAGAAATTTTTCATGCCTTCTTCTCAAGCGCGGCATGCGCCGCTTCCACGGTACCTGCAATATCCGCGGCTTCCACGCTCCCCTCCC
>CAJTLD010000224.1 GCA_910577065.1 uncultured Lachnospiraceae bacterium
CGGCCACAGGCCAATACAGTAATGGGGCCAGAATCCGGCCTCTTGCCGTAAGGCAGCTTTAAATAGGCCGGATTCGTTACTGTGAACAGTAACAGCTGTAACGGTGAACCTTGTATCCGGAGGGCAAATCTCTTGACAGACCCTGCGGGATTGTTTACAATTACGCATGGACAGATTTGGTTACGATATCGTTCCGATAACCTATATTCAGGAGGATAAACGCTATGGAAAAAATCAAAATGACAACGCCGCTGGTAGAGATGGACGGGGATGAAATGACCCGGATTTTATGGTCGATGATTAAGGATGAACTGCTGCTTCCGTTTGTGGATTTGAAAACAGAATATTACGATCTGGGCCTTGAGCACCGGAATGAAACGGACGATCAGGTGACTGCGGATTCCGCCAATGCGACCAAAAAATACGGCGTGGCCGTAAAATGCGCCACCATTACGCCCAATGCCGCGCGCATGGACGAATATCATTTAAAGGAAATGTGGAAAAGCCCCAACGGCACAATCCGCGCCATGTTAGACGGTACGGTATTCCGGGCGCCGATTATTGTAAAAGGCATTGAGCCATGCGTGAAGAACTGGCAAAAGCCGATTACGATTGCAAGGCACGCATACGGCGACGTGTACAAGGCGGCTGAAATGAAAATTCCGGGCGCGGGCAGGGTGGAACTGGTTTATACGGCGGCGGACGGCAGCGAAATAAGAGAGCTTGTCCATGATTTTACCGGGGCAGGCGTCGTGCAGGGACAGCATAATCTGGAGCAGTCCATTGAAAGCTTTGCGAGAAGCTGCTTTACGTATGCGCTGGATGTGAAGCAGGATCTGTGGTTTGCCACAAAGGATACGATCTCCAAAAAATACGATCATACGTTTAAGGATATTTTCCAGGAAATTTTTGACGCGGAGTACAAAGAAGCGTTTGAAAAAGCAGGCATTACGTATTTTTATACGTTAATCGACGACGCGGTTGCGCGCGTAATGAAATCGGAAGGCGGCTATATCTGGGCATGCAAAAATTACGACGGGGACGTCATGAGCGATATGGTTTCTTCCGCGTTCGGTTCGCTTGCAATGATGACTTCGGTGCTGGTTTCCCCGCAGGGATACTATGAATACGAGGCGGCGCACGGGACGGTGCAGCGTCATTATTATAAGCATTTGGCAGGGGAAGAGACGTCTACCAACTCCGTGGCGACGATTTTTGCATGGACCGGGGCGCTGCGCAAGCGCGGGGAACTCGATCAGAATCAGGCGCTTTTTGCATTTGCGGACAAACTGGAACAGGCCTGCATTCAGACGATTGAAAACGGAAGCATGACAAAGGATCTGGCGCTGATTACATCCATTGAAAACCCGACGGTGTTAAACAGCCAGGATTTTATCCGTGCGATCCGTAAAACATTAGAGGGGATGTTATGATTTTAGATTGTCAGAACATCTCAAAGGCGTTCGGCACGGATGAAATTTTAAAACAGGTTTCGTTTCATTTAAATGCAAATGAAAAGGCCGCGATTGTCGGCATCAACGGCGCGGGAAAGTCTACGCTGCTTAAAATTATTATGCAGAAAATGTCCGCGGACAACGGGACCGTGATTTTTGCGAAAAACACGTCGGTCGGCTATCTGGCGCAGTACCAGGAGATTTCCGGCGCGCAGACCATTTATGAAGAGGTGCTATCGGCCAGGGAGGATCTGGTGCAGATGGAGGCGCAGCTGCGCGAATTCGAAGATCAGATGCCG
>CAJTLD010000225.1 GCA_910577065.1 uncultured Lachnospiraceae bacterium
GGTTAAACGCCGTTTCATTTGGCAGGCTTCCCGTGAACCGCAAGTATGAGGGCAGCGAAGAAAAACGGGAGTTGTTTAAGGAGCAGCGGGAGCGGCTGAAGGCGGCGGTGAAAAAGCTGAAGGCCGGCTATGCGTTTGCGGGCGAGGAGGAATTGTTTTTACGCATGGCGCAGATGCGGCCTGTCGCCGAGGAACTGGTGCGGCTGGCGGAGGAATTTCTGGACGCGTATGACGCAAGGAAGCGGAAGGAAAATATTCTGGATTTTGACGATCTGGAGCATTTTGCGCTTCGGATTCTTTTGGACGGGGAGACGAAGCAGCCGACTGAGATTGCGCTGCAGTGCAGGAAGCTTTATGAGGAGGTTATGGTGGACGAGTACCAGGACAGCAACCTGGTGCAGGAGAGCCTTTTGCTTGCCGTTTCCGGCGAGGCGGACGGGAAATACAACCGTTTTATGGTGGGGGACGTAAAACAGAGCATTTACCGGTTCCGCCTGGCAAGGCCCGAGCTTTTTATGGAAAAATACCATGCCTATACGGCGGACGGCGAAGAGAAGCGGAAGATTGAACTGCACAAAAATTTCAGGAGCCGAAACGAGGTGCTTCATACGGCGAACCATATTTTTTTCCAGATTATGAAGCCGGATCTGGGGAATGTCGCATATGACGACGCGGCGGCCCTTTATCCGGGAGCCGCTTCCCCGCCGTGCGCCGGGATGCAGTCGGAACTGATTTTAGCGGATGCGGGGGACGAACTGCTGCAGGAGGCCGGGCTTTCCGATCCGATCCGCTTAGAAGCGGAACTTGTGGCAGCGCGGATCCGTAAGATGATGCGGGAACAGACGGTGACGGATTCTTTGTCCGGGGAGCTTCGTCCGGTGCGGTATGCGGATATTGTGATTCTTTTGCGCAGCTTTACGAATTATGCCGAGCCGTTTTTAGAAGCGCTGGAACAGAAAGGCATCCCTGCGCACGCCACCTCCAAAACCGGGTATTTTAAGGCGCAGGAGGTTGCGACGATGCTTTCTGTGCTGCGGATTCTGGACAATCCCAGGCAGGATATCCCGCTGGCTGCGGCGCTGCGCTCGCCGATCGGGGGATTTACGGACGAGGAGCTTGCGGTCATAAAGGCGGCGGGGGGAGAGCGGCCGTTTTGCGCCTGCGTGCTGGACGTTTCGGAAGGGACGCTGCCGGAGGAGCTGTACCGAAAGCTGGAGCGGTTTTTAAAGGAACTGGAGCGGTACCGCGCGCTTGCGGGGGAACTGAGCGTGTATGAGCTTTTGTACCGGATTTTGCAGGATACGGGATACGGGGGCTATGCGGCCGCTATGCCGGGAGGCGCGAGAAGAGAGGCGAATCTTTTTATGCTTCTGGAAAAGGCGGCTGCGTATGAAAAGAGCAGTTACCATGGGCTGTACCATTTTATCCGCTATATTGACAAGCTGCAGAAATATGAGGTGGATTACGGGGAAGCGGAGGTTGTGGGGGAGAATGCCGATGCGGTGCGGATTATGACGATTCACAAGAGCAAGGGGCTGGAATTTCCGGTGGTTTTTGTGTGCGGGACGGCGAAGAAGTTTAACCGGATGGACGTCAGAAGCCGCATGGTGATTCATCCGGAGCTTGGGATCGGAATGGATTATATGGATCCGGCGCGCCGCATACGCGGGGCGACGCTCTGCAAACGCGCGGTGGCAAAGCAGATTGAACTGGAGAACCAGGGCGAGGAGCTTAGGGTGCTTTATGTGGCT
>CAJTLD010000226.1 GCA_910577065.1 uncultured Lachnospiraceae bacterium
GGAGAAGAGGGCGGAAGAGGCGCTGCGCCAGATCGAAGAGCGGCAGTATGTGCGGGAGTTAAACGACGACGGGTATGCATCCGTGGTGCGGTATGGGATGGCGTTTTTTGGGAAGGACTGCGTGGTGCGGATGGAGGAGGGAGGATGAGATATGGAATATAAACCGTTGCCAATCGGCGTTGATATTTTTGAGATATTAGTGACCAGGGGCTATTATTTTGTGGATAAGACGATGCTGATTAAAGAATTGTTGGATAAAAAAGGAGCGGTGAACCTGTTTACCCGCCCCCGACGGTTTGGGAAAACCTTAAATATGAGCATGCTGCAGTACTTTTTTGAGGACGCAAGGGAGGCGGACGGGACAAAGAAGGACAATAGATATCTGTTTGAGGGTCTTCGGATCTTAGATGCAGGGGAAGCTTATGTAAGCCGGATGGGGCAGTACCCGGTAATCAGTTTGTCTTTAAAATCGGCGAAGCAGCCGGATTTTGAATTGGCGTATGGTCTTCTGCTCCAGGAGATTGCAGACGAGTACAAACGCCATTCTTTTATTCTTCAGGGAGATATGTCAAAAGAGGATCAAAAAAAGTATGAGGATATTATGTGGAGAAGAGCTGACAGGGAGAGTTACAGCACTGCTCTGAAATATTTATCCGAATGCCTGGAGCAGTATTACGGAAAGAAAGCCATAATCTTAATTGATGAATACGACGTGCCGCTGGAAAACGCTTTTTTTGAAGGCTTTTATAAGGAAATGGTAGATTTTTTGCGTTCCCTGTTTGAATCGTCGCTCAAAACAAACGGGAGCCTGGAGTTTGCGGTGCTGACGGGTTGCTTGCGGATTTCCAAGGAATCTATCTTTACTGGAATGAATAATTTAAAAATTATTTCTATCTTAAACGAACAGTTTGACGAGTATTTTGGCTTTACGGAGGAAGAAGTAAGGCAGATCTGTAGGGATTACAGTCTGAATCAGAAATATAGTTTGCTTAAGGAATGGTATAACGGTTATGTGTTTGGGAACGCCAATGTATACAACCCCTGGAGCGTTATCCGTTTTATAGACGACATGACAGAAAATGAAAACTGCTTTCCGTCCGCATACTGGGCGAATACGAGTTCGAACAGCATTGTGCGCAGCTTAATCGAAACGGCGGACGAGGAGACGAAGAAGGAAGTTGAAAGCCTGATAGAAGGGAAGACCGTGGAAAAGCCGGTGCATGAGGATATTACTTATGATGAGATCTATAAAAGCATGGATAACCTGTGGAATTTCATGTTCTTTACGGGATATTTCCGGAAAGAAGGGGAGCGGATGGACAACCGGACGAAGCAGCTGTTTGTGACGCTCTCCATCCCAAATGAGGAAGTGAAATATATATTCCGCACGAAGATTCTGTCGTGGTTTGAGGAGCAGGTAAAACAAACAGACCGCACGGCTCTTTTTGCTTCGTTGGTAAACCAGGAACCCGTAGCGTTAGAAGAGGAAATCGCGGAACTGCTGCTGGATACAATCAGCTTTAACGACGCGTATGAGAGTTTTTACCATGGATTTTTAACCGGGATTCTTTCCGGTATGAAGGGTTATATTGTAAAATCCAACCGGGAAGGCGGAACGGGGAGGAGCGATTTGTTTATTAAGCCGGTGACCCGGAGGAAGACGGCGTATGTAATGGAATTTAAGGTGGCAAAGCGTTTTGACGAACTGGAGAAGAGGGCGGAAGAGGC
>CAJTLD010000227.1 GCA_910577065.1 uncultured Lachnospiraceae bacterium
CTCCCACTAAGTGGGAAATACATCTGCCAGAAAGCATTTTTCAAACACGCTCTAGTGGACACAAGGACGCAGAGGGCGTAATCCATACAGACACGGAGGTAACTTTATGAATCAGAACCTGTCCGCATACCATATTTTTTACGCGGTAGCCAATTCCGGGAACATCTCAAAAGCCGCCCGGGAATTATATATCAGCCAGCCCGCGATCAGCAAATCCATCCAAAAATTAGAAGACGGGCTTGGATGCAGCCTTTTTGTCCGAAGCTCCAGGGGCGTAACGCTGACCGAGGAAGGAAGCCTGTTCTACTCTTACGTTAAAACAGCCTTTGAAACGCTTTCCCAGGGAGAAAAAAAACTGCGCCGCTCCATTGAACTTGGCATCGGCTATTTAAAAATCGGCGTCAGTTCCACGCTGTGCAAATATATCCTGCTGCCCTTTTTAAAAGAATTTATCCGCCTTCATCCACATATCAGCATTTCCATCAGCTGCCAGTCTACCAATGAAACCTTAAAGCTGTTAGAGGAAAACAAAATAGATATCGGCCTGACCGGAAAACCGGAACACTGCAAACAGATCCGGTTTGACTACCTGGAAGAAATCGAAGATATCTTTGTCGCAACCAAAGACTACCTGCGGAATTTAAAGGAGCGCGGCGTAGAAGAACATCAAATCCTGCCCCATTCCACACTGATGCTTTTAGACAAAAACAACATGACGAGGCAGTATATTGACGGCTACTTACAGCAAAACCAGATTCCGGTGCAGGATTCCATTCATATTTCCAATATGGATCTTCTGATCGATTTTGCAAAAATCGGCGTCGGCGTCGCCTGCGTTATCCGCAGTTTTGTAAAAGACGCTTTAGAAGACGGCAGCCTGGTTGAAATCCCCCTAAAATCCCCCATACCAAAGAGGGAAGTCGGTTTTGTATACCGAAAACAGGCCAAAACGGCAAAAACGCTGGAACAGTTTATTTCGTTTTATCAAAACCGGCCAAACCAATAGGCCTGTTATTTCCGATACCGGTTCAGGCAGGCGAACACTTCCTGTTTTCTGGGCATTGCAAGGCCGGTCGGAAGATAACTTCCTCCATAAATTTTTTCCATGCCGTTTTTGTCTACCAAATCAAACAAAAGATCTACGGTTTCCTGCAGCGTTTTTCTGCCGTCCGATAAATTCTGGATCACATATTTTAACAGATAGCCCAGCATCACGGTCTGCTCCGCGTCCGCAAGCTGCTCCACATAGCGCAAATCCACAGTAGAACGGTCAATGGAAACGGCGTCCCTTCCCATCGCCTTTATCTTCATCCGATCCCTGCCGCCTGCTCCCCTGCCAAACAGCACGCGTTTAAATTCCGGCGCGCTTGCAGGCGCCAGGCGTCCAAGTTCTAACGGGAAATGGGAAGCTTCTTCTTTGGCAATCTTTGTTACATCCACCGGGACATACTGGTTCATCTGAAGCACCGTATCCGCCTTATGGAAATACGATCCGCAGCTTCCCGCCACAAGCACTGTGGAAATGCCGAATTTTCCATACAATTCCTCCACACGGTCAATAAAAGGCGTAATCGGCTCAGAATCCCGGTGCACAACGCGCTGCATCAGTTCGTCGCGGATCATAAAATTTGTGGCGGACGTATCCTCGTCGATTAAAAACACGCCCG
>CAJTLD010000228.1 GCA_910577065.1 uncultured Lachnospiraceae bacterium
TATCGGCAATTTCCCTGGTATCCTCTTCCGATACTCCAATCAAAACCAGTAAACCCGTTCCAATCTGTCCGGATATTTTGCCTTCCACTAAAACTTTCGCGTGATTTACCCGCTGAATAAAAAAACGCATACGCTTCTCTCCTCTTCTCTTTGATATTCAATCCACCATAGATTTTACACGTATTTTCGGTTATAATCAATATAGAACGCATAGAAAGAAGGAATTTAGAAATTGAAAGAAAAAGCATATCACGAAAAAATCAATATTGAAAACGAACTTAAGCTGCGGGAGCTTATGCAGACGCTTCCCTGTTTCTGCAAAGATTATTTTATCGGCATTGAACCGACTACGTCTTCCCGTACGCGAATCGCTTATGCGTATGATTTGGGAGTTTTCTTTGAATATATGCATACCAATAACCCATACTGCCAGAAACAGGACGTACGGAAATTTCCGCTTTCCATATTGGATCAGATTAAATCCCAGGATATCGAAGAATACCTGCATTGGCTGAAATACTATATCAAAGACGACGTGGAACATACCAACAATGAACGCGGCATTTCCCGCAAGCTGGCATGTTTAAGGAGTTTTTACAACTTCTTCTTCCGGACGGAACGTATTTCCACCAATCCTGCAGAACTTGTAAAAATGCCGAAACTTCACGAGAAAAATATTATACGTCTGGACGTTGACGAAGTGGCATCCCTGCTGGACGAAGCCGAATCCGGAGAAAAACTGACAGATCGGCAAAAAGCATATCACGCCCAGACCAAAAAACGAGATCTTGCCCTGCTGACGCTGATGCTCGGAACCGGAATCCGCGTTTCGGAATGCGTCGGGCTTGATATTACAGATGTGGATTTTAAAAATAACGGAGTAAAAGTACACCGGAAAGGCGGATATGAATCCATTGTCTATTTTGGAGACGAAGTGGCGGACGCCCTTTTGGATTATCTTAAGGAACGCAGGCAAATCATACCTTTTGAAGGCAGCGCCAACGCCCTTTTTCTGTCCATGCAGAAAAAACGGATGAGTGTCCGCGCCGTTGAAAATCTGGTAAAGAAATACTCCCGGTTAGTCACCACTATAAAAAATATTACGCCGCATAAACTGCGGAGTACTTACGGCACCAATTTATACCAGGAATCCGGCGATATTTACCTTGTTGCAGACGTATTAGGGCACAAAGACGTCAATACGACGCGCAAGCACTATGCCGCGCAGGCAGATGAACGACGCAGGCAGGCGGCACAGATGGTACGTCTCAGGGAAAAGAACATCTAAACGGCATAAACATCCAACGTCTGCTGGATGCGCTCTTGCACGGATAATGCAATTTCACCTGATTTCATATGTTTGTATTCATCATAAAGCAACGGTTTTAGATAATGTACCTGTGTTGTAATCTTACCAAAATGAAAACTGTTGAATACTTTATAAGAATCAATTAACGCAACCGGAATAATCGGAGCTTTGGCCTTAATTGCCGACTTAAAACTCCCCGCCTTAAAGGCTGCTACCCGGTTTTTGTTGTTAAACTCATAACCGCCTTCCGGAAATAAGATATAACGCTTGCCGGATATCACATCTTGGGCTACTTCATTAATAATGGTGAGCG
>CAJTLD010000229.1 GCA_910577065.1 uncultured Lachnospiraceae bacterium
TACAGGATTTGCCACAGGGATATCCGTACGTTCGTCCGGGGCTCTTTTTTGGCGCTGGCATTTTTGGAACTTTTTTATAACTTTAGCTGTACCGGGCTGGATACTACAAGCCGCACAAGTTATACCAAAAACTGGGCTTCTGTAAAATCCCTCTTAAAAGAAATCGGCGACGCGGATGAAGAGCCGTTTTACCGGATTGAGGAAATGGAGCGCCTGACCAAAAACGACGCGGCGATTTACGGGTATCCGTCCGCAACGATCTTTTCTTCCATGATGAATATCGGCGTCAGCCGCTTTTACCGCAAACTCGGGATGGAAGGCGGCAAGAATTTTTACAGCTACAGCGGGGCCACTCCGTTAGCTTCCGCGATGCTTTCCGTAAAATACCTGATTGCAAAAAATCCGTACGAAGAAAGCCCGCTGCGCACGCTGGCTGCGGAAGACGGCGCGTTCTATATCTATGAAAACAAATATACGCTTCCTCTGGGGTTTATGATGGACGCGGATTTTGAGTCCCGTTGGAACGCGCAGAGCGGATCGCCGATTGATAATCTGAACCGGCTTTCGTCGCTGCTTGGGGCGTCGGAACGGATGCTTGCGCCCTTAGAGGGCGCGGTGGATGTAAAAGAGGATGTGACGGAGGTAACGGCAGAAAAGGACGGTTATCTGTACGCAACGTATACGGATACGTCGGTTACAAACATAACGGTAAAAAACAAAGATCGGGTCAGGAAATTTAATAAGTGCGATCACGGGTATATTCTGGATCTGGGATGGTGCAGGGCGAAGGATACGGTGGAAATTACAAATACTTCGGATGCAGCGGATTTTAAAGTTTCGGTATACCGCCTGAATTTAGAGGCGCTTGAGCAGGCTTACGCGAAATTAAGGGAACAGGTCCTTATTGTGGACGAATTTTCGGATACGAAGATTACCGGCCATATACAGGTAAAAAAACCTGCAAATCTGATTGTTTCCATACCAAAGGAAGCCGGATGGCATATTTTCGTAGATGGGAAGGAAACAAAAGCCGGTACTTTTATGGAAAGCATGATAGAAATTCCGCTGATTTCAGGGGAGCACAGGATTGAATTAAAATACAGGACGCCGGGACTTCTTACCGGAGCCTCAATCAGCGCGTTTTGTCTGGGGGTATTTCTTCTGATTTGCCTTTTTGAAAAGAAAAGGAAATAAAATCGGGATTACCCCTTGACAAACGCAGCCTGACTGCTATAATAGACTTAAACATATGAACAATTGCTCATATGAATATAAAATTAAAATAAAAAGGAGATCTATTATGAAAAAAACGTATAAGATTGAAGAAGCCGCATGTAAGACCCCCGGCGTAAAAAGCGCCGCCGTAAATTTCATGGCGTTAAAAATGGCTGTGGAGTTTGAAGAAGGCGCGGTCCCGGCAAACGTCATGCAGGAAGTTTTAAAAAACTGCAAAAGGGTAGAAGACGACTGTGAAATTTTCTTTTGACATGGTAGAAGACGATTGTGGAATTTTCTT
>CAJTLD010000230.1 GCA_910577065.1 uncultured Lachnospiraceae bacterium
CGATATAAATACTCATCAGCACCGCAAGCGGCGGAACCCCAAGCTTATGCCCCACCAGCTTCGGTTCTAAAAGCTGCCGTATAAAACTGCACAGAATATAAATCGCCAGATATCCCGCCGCATTCCGGTAACCTCCCAGAAGGATTTCAATCAGCGCCCACGGCACAAATATCGTACCCGTACCGATAAACGGCAGCGCGTCGCAAATTCCAATCCCAATCCCCGCCCAAAGCGCATACGGATTTCCCAGCACAAACAAACCCAGGACACAGACCGCCGTCACAATTCCCATAATCATAAGCTGCGCCTTAAGGTACGCCCCGGACGCCGTTTTCATATCATGCAGCATCTGCATCGCGCTTTTTCCGGCCTGCGTTTTATGAAGCCCGCGGATCAGCCCCTCATAATCATTTAACATAATATACGCCGCAATAAACGACACAAAAATTTTTGCCAGAAACCCCGCCATATACCAGCCTGCATTTTTGGAATACCCAATCGCGCTGTCTGTCAGCCCTTCTTTGCCCCGCGTCAGGGTGCTTTTGATTTCATCCACGCCATATCCGGAAATATCCTGAATCTTTTCGCAGCAGGCGTCATACATGCGATCCGCCTGCTCCATAAATCCGTCGACATGCACCAGGCAGCTGCTTCCCATCCAATAGCAAAGGTAAATAATCCCGGCCGCCGCAAGCCCCACTCCCGCCAAAAACAGAACATATGCAGCCGCCCTCGCCCCCGCCCGGTTCAAAAAAGTCTTCTGCTCCAAGCGCTTTGCCAGCGGAAATAATACGCGCGCAATCAAAAACGCAATCAAAAACGGCAGCACGATTGGAAATAAAAATTTCATTCCGAAATAAACTGCCGCCGTTACAACCAGTAATTTTACAATTTTATTTCCCGTTTCCCATGTCATTTTCGTTTTCATGGGAGCATTATGCGTCGGTTTTTGGTATCCTATGCGGTCAAACCGCCGCACAATAATTGGAAAGCCGGATTCTTCGGCTCCGTCTCAAACTCCATTTTTTTCCGGCTGTCCGGATGAATAAAAGAAATTTTTACAGAACAAAGCGCTAGCTGAGAAACCGAACACCCCGGATTTTGCCCGTCACCGTATTTCAGATCGCCCAAAATCGGCCAAAAAGCATTCGCCAGCTGCACCCGGATCTGATGATGCCTTCCCGTCTGCAGCCGGACAAACAATTCTGCGAAATGTTCTTTTGTCCTCAAAACCTCATACGAAAGCACGGCTTCCTTTGCCCCCGCCGTCCCCTTTGACACCACTTTAGAACAGTTTGCACGCCCGTCCTTTAACAGATAATCAGAAAGCGTCCCCCGATCGCCCGGCAAAAGAGGCGTATCCCCGCAGTTATATACCGCCGCACGGTAACATTTCTCAATCCCGCCCGCATTCAAAAGGCTGCTCAACGACGCCGCGGCCCGCTTTGTTTTAGCGGCTAAAAGCAAACCCTCC
>CAJTLD010000231.1 GCA_910577065.1 uncultured Lachnospiraceae bacterium
ATAGAAATAAAGAGAATAAACATTCATGCGTTTGTCCTGGTTTTTTTTCAATCAAACCTTGATCATTCAATAAAATATGATAAAATAAATATTCGGGTTTTAAAGCAAATCGGAAAAATCAGAAAAGAGGAAAGCCAATATGAATACAAAACGAGAAGACATCCGTAATATCGCCATCATTGCCCACGTCGACCACGGCAAAACCACCTTAGTCGACGAGCTCCTAAAGCAAAGCGGCGTATTCCGCGAAAACCAGGAGGTTAAGGAACGCGTCATGGACTCAAACGACATTGAACGGGAGCGCGGTATCACGATTCTTTCCAAGAATACGGCCGTATTCTATAAAGACACCAAAATCAACATCATCGACACGCCCGGGCATGCCGACTTCGGCGGCGAAGTAGAACGCGTCTTAAAAATGGTCAACGGCGTAATCCTCGTTGTAGACGCGTTTGAGGGCGTGATGCCGCAGACCAAATTCGTACTGATGAAAGCGCTTGCCCTGGATCTCCCGGTTATCGCCTGCATCAACAAAATTGACCGCGATCAGGCGCGCCCGGACGAAGTAATCGACGAGGTGCTGGAATTGTTTATGGATCTGGACGCATCCGACGAACAGTTAGAATGCCCGTTTATTTTTACCTCCGCCCGAAACGGCTGCGCAATGAAGGATTTAAACGATCCCAAAACCGATATGGCGGATCTGTTCGATACGATTTTAGACTATATCCCCGCTCCCGAGGGCGACCCGGACGCCGGCACACAGGTACTGATCAGCACGATTGACTACAATGAATACGTTGGCCGCATCGGCGTCGGAAAGGTAGACAACGGCATCCTTAAGGTAAACCAGGAAGCTGTGCTTGTAAACCACCACGAGCCGGACAAGCAGAAAAAAATCAAAATCAGCAAGCTGTATGAATTTGACGGGTTAAATAAAATAGAAGTCACGGAAGCGAAAATCGGCTCGATCGTAGCCATTTCCGGCATTGCGGATCTGCACATCGGGGATACCGTCTGCTCTGCGGGCAGCCCTTCCGCCATCCCGTTCCAGAAGATTTCCGAGCCGACGCTTGCCATGAACTTTATCGTCAACGACAGCCCGTTCGCCGGGTTAGAAGGAAAATACGTCACGTCCCGCCACATCCGCGACAGGCTGTTCCGGGAACTGAACACAGACGTAAGCCTCCGGGTTGAGGAAACGGACAGCCCGGACAGCTACAAGGTATCCGGGCGCGGCGAGCTGCACCTTTCCGTACTGATTGAAAATATGCGCCGGGAAGGTTATGAATTTGCAGTCAGCAAAGCAGAAGTTCTTTATAAAAAAGATGAAAACGGAAAATTGTTGGAACCAATGGAATTGG
>CAJTLD010000232.1 GCA_910577065.1 uncultured Lachnospiraceae bacterium
ACATCATTGTGAATAAAGTATAAAATTTAACTGTTGTAAATTATGACAGATGAAAAGAAGTTTTGTTATATGTACAATGAAAATTGAATAAGGAGGTGCTCCTGTGCCAGAAGTAATAATTGCTGTGATCGTAACGTTGGTTCTTGCCATACCGGTTACTTATTTTCTCACGGTTTCTTACCGCCAGAAGGTTGCCGAACAAAAAATAGGCAGCGCGGAAGATAAAGCCAGGGAAATTATTGACGAAGCGGTTAAGGCAGCCGAGACAAAACGGCGCGAGGCTTTATTGGAGGTCAAAGAAGAAACAATCAAAAGCAAAAACGACCTGGATAAAGAAATCCGCGACCGCAGGGCCGAAATCCAGCGCAACGAAAGGCGCATCGTGCAGAAGGAAGAAAATCTCGATAAGAAGCTGGAAGCAATCGAGAAGCGCGAAGCGGGTTTTGTCGCAAGGGAAGAAGAACTGAACAAACAGAAAGCAGAAATTGCGAAACTGAGTGAAGAACGCGTACAGGAACTGGAACGAATCTCAGGCCTTACCTCCGAACAGGCAAAAGAATACCTTTTAAAAACTGTTGAAGAAGATGTAAAACTTGATACTGCAAAACTGATCAAAGAATTGGAAAACCAGGCAAAGGAAGAAGCGGGAAAGAAAGCAAGGGATTATGTAGTGACGGCAATACAAAAATGCGCTGCAGACCATGTTTCCGAAACGACGATTTCCGTTGTCCAGCTTCCAAACGATGAAATGAAAGGAAGGATTATCGGCCGTGAAGGGCGGAATATCAGAACCCTGGAGACATTGACCGGAGTAGATCTGATCATTGACGACACGCCGGAAGCAGTAATCCTTTCCGGATTTGATCCGATTCGCAGGGAGATTGCGAGAATTGCTTTGGAGAAGTTAATTGTGGACGGGCGCATTCATCCGGCCAGAATTGAAGAAATGGTAGAAAAAGCAAAAAAAGAAGTGGAGATGATGATCCGCGAAGAAGGAGAGGCCGCTACGTTAGAAGTCGGAGTCCATGGGATTCATCCGGAGTTGGTACGTCTTTTGGGGCGTATGAAATTCAGGACCAGCTACGGACAGAACGCATTGAAACACTCCATCGAGGTAGCGCAGATTGCAGGCCTTCTCGCCGGAGAGATTGGCGTAGACGCCAGGGCGGCAAAGCGTGCGGGGTTATTGCATGACATTGGGAAATCAGTCGATCATGAAATGGAAGGTTCACATATTCAAATAGGCGTTGAATTATGTAGAAAATACAAAGAGTCTCCGCTGATTATCAATGCGGTGGAAGCG
>CAJTLD010000233.1 GCA_910577065.1 uncultured Lachnospiraceae bacterium
ACAGGATAAGCCGCAGCCCCGCCCTCTGGCTGCTGTTTTGCCAAGCTTATGCTTTATCTGGTTTTCTCCGCCTCTTTTTCCCAGTTTATGAACATGATTACCGCAGTGGCTGCGTATACTACCCACATAAGAAGCGTTGCCATATTATCGCTTCCCGATGAAAAGTCACGCCACCACATATAAATGCTCAAAACATCAACTACGAACCAAATCCACCACTGTTCGGCATACATTTTCACACTGATAACCATTGCTGCGACTGAGGAAACGGTTGTAAAAGAATCTACAAACGGCATTGCGTCTTCCATATGAAGCAGCAGCAGCCCATACAAATATGTGCCAATACAAATTACGGCAGTCAGAATCCATCTTTGATTCCATGTCATGCGTTTCTTTTCCACTTCTCCGGTTTCATCGTTGATATGCTTTTTCCATATATGAAATCCAATAAACTGCATTGGAACGTAATAGAATGCGTTTAGCATGGTTTCGCCATATAAAGCTGCCTGGTACGCAATCATGGCGTACAAAATACTATTCACCAAACCGAACGCATAAGCCAGTAACTTCCCTTTTCCGGTACATACCACATATGCCACGCCTGCAGTAGAGGAAATAATACCCATAAGGGAATCGTTCCAATATATGCTTAACCCTGTAATTATGGAACAGGAAGCCGCCAGCCAAAAAATTTCCCAGCATTTCCAGCCTGTTAATTCTCTGCGAATAAATTTCTTAATTGCATCCATCATTCTTTTCTTTCCTGGTAAAGTGAAACGGACTTCTGTACCGCCGGCTCAAACTATAGCGTCCGGTATAGCCCGTATGGTCGCGCCTGTTCGAAATTTCAATTCATTTCTTTACAGCAGCATTTCTATCAAAGTATTCTGTTTTAGTCATATAGCATTGTTCTCCAGAGTTTGTTACAACTACTATTATTTTTACTTACCATACGACAAAAATTCCGAATAATCTTCCATGGAACATGCGGAATCTAGTACTGCATCCGAACAGGAATTGAAGTTTGGAGACACCTGCTTTGTGCCAGTGCTAGGCAAAATTTCGACGGCGATGCGGTGGCATCG
>CAJTLD010000234.1 GCA_910577065.1 uncultured Lachnospiraceae bacterium
CAATGGCCGAAGGCAGTAAAATTACAAATGGAGAAATACGAATCTGCGGAAACCGGATTCAGTATATAGGCGAAGAAAAAAAGGACGACACGGTGTGGGACAGACAGATTGACGCAGATGGCAATCTTATTATGCCGGGCTTTAAAAATGCCCATACACATTCTGCTATGACATTTCTGCGTTCCTATGCGGATGATCTTCCGCTCCTGGAATGGCTTAATAAGCAGGTGTTTCCTATGGAGGCAAAGCTTACCAAGGAGCATATCTATGACCTTTCCAAGCTTGCGGTTATGGAGTACCTTACCAGCGGAATTACCGCTAACTTCGATATGTACCTGACTCCGGAAACCATTGCGAAAGCCTCCGCTGACTGCGGATTCCGTACGGTAATGGTGGGTGGCGTCAATGATTTCAGCCAGTCTGTGGAGGAATTAGAAGGGTGGTATCAGACCTATAACCAGTATCATGAGTTAATCAGCTTTCAGCTTGGATTCCATGCAGAGTATACTACAGATAGAAAGATACTTGAAAGAATTGCAGATCTTTCTCATAAGTACCATGCGCCGGTATTTGCGCATAATTCAGAGAGCAGTCAGGAGGTAGCGCAGTGTATGGAAAGAACTGGCATGACACCGACAGCCTATATGAATGCGCTTGGATTATTTGATTATGGCGGAGGCGGCTATCACTGCGTTCATATGACAGAGGAGGATCTTCATATTTTTGCAGATAAGAAACTATCTGTTATTACAAATCCTGGCTCCAATACAAAGCTTGCCAGTGGAATAGCTCCAATACAGGCCATATTAGATAAAGGAATCAATATCGGTATCGGCACAGACGGGCCGGCAAGCAACAACTGCCTGGATATGTTCCGGGAGATGTT
>CAJTLD010000235.1 GCA_910577065.1 uncultured Lachnospiraceae bacterium
TATATTTAAGAAATATTTTATTGGATCCTTTAAAAATTTCATATATTTAATATATACCTTTTTAGATTATTTGTCAATAACAATTAACGTTATCAATTTTATTTTTTCAAATTATATTTTTTTATCAATTTCAAACAATTCAGACAAATACAATGCCCCGGGAGCATAAGCCCCGGGGCATTTTCTCTTTTGTTTGGGTAAACAAATTTAATTGGATAAATCGCCTTTTTCTTTCCTGACTATTTCACGGAGCTCTTCTACAATGCCTTCTAACTCCGCTATCGTTTCTTCTTTATTTTCTTCTTCCTTTGCAAAAGCAAGCATTACTTTGCAGCGCGCTTCCTTTCCTCCGGCTTTTTCCATCATCAATTTTGCTATATACTCTTCTTTTGTCAAAGTAGGACAAAGCGTTCTGGCATATTGCGTCTTACAGCGTTCGAGCCCGCATGCCTGCAGCATCCCTTTTTCCAAAAGAGAACGGATGATATTATGGACAAGCCCGTTTCCCCAAGTATCTTTTACCTTCATGTTTACAATATCAACGCTTGTAAGGGGTTCTTCGGAATTCCAGAAAATCTCCATCATCTGTTCTTCACTTTTTGTAATCTTTTTAGCTCCTTCTGACATTGGAATCACTCCTTTTTGTACTGGTTCTCTGCATTTCACGCTAAGTCAATAACGAAAATACTTGAACACTTTTCTTATAAATTTCCTATGAATTATTATACTTCTCAGCAACTTGTTTGTCAATCAAAACTTACGGTTATTTCAAGTCCGTTTGGACAAAAGGTTACTGCTCACACCCATGGTGTTCACAGTAACGAATCCGGCCTATTTAAAGTTGCCTTACGG
>CAJTLD010000236.1 GCA_910577065.1 uncultured Lachnospiraceae bacterium
CATCGTCCATCCCATATTCCTGACCCATCTCAATCAGCATCTTTGCTTCTCCCTCATTCATTCCCTGGCGTATACCCTGGCATATGCCCTGACGTATGCCCTGACGCACCAATTTTTCCGATTCCGTTTCAATTACCGTTCCGCCCATAATCTTCACCAGCCTTTCTTCCTGTTGGTTCCCATCCGTTATATGTGTAATTATCGTATTCATAAACCCTTTTAAATCCAGCATTTCCTCATCCGACAATTCCTTTTCCCCATGCAGCCGGACCATCTCATCCCTGAAATACTCCAAATCACAAACTGCCCTCTCTATCCCCTTCCCCGATATCAGCTCCTTCTCATACCTCGTTATATAATAAGGGATATAAGGAAACAGCCTCTTTTCCACCATATACTCTTTCGTCATTTCCTCCAGGATCACATTTGCCGACGCATACGTCACCTCCTGCCCGTCCGGAAATGCAAATGTCACCGGCGTCTTTTTAGACATTGTCCCTTATCCTTTCGCAAAAGTCCCATTCCCGTATTTTATTTGCCCTTCCCTTTTATCCCTCTGCACTCCATCCACAGCAGTCTATACAAGACGTTTGCCATACTGCTTCAGATACGAAACCGCCTGTTCCAACGATAGGCCTATTTTTTCCTGCATCCTTTTCAGAATTGCCGCATCGTCCATCCCATATTCCTGACCCATCTCAATCAGCATCTTTGCTTCTCCCTC
>CAJTLD010000237.1 GCA_910577065.1 uncultured Lachnospiraceae bacterium
TGCGGATATCCGAGCGGGTGAAGAAGCTGCCGCTGGATATCAGCGTAGTCGTTGTCGTTACGGAACTAGGAGGATATCTGGAAAAAGTAGTTTATCCAAGCGGCCTGAAACGTGTGACAGCGCCAGGAGTGCGCGAACTTGATGCCCGTAACGTCTATTTTACAGGCAGCGTCCCGCCGAAAATAGTTTCCAGGTATGGAAAAAGGCTTCCGATTGGCCATATATATGTGCCGAAAGCATATGCAGATGTGTACAAAGCATGGTATAAACAAAATAATTATTACGACATGGTGGATGGATGGCATACCTACAATCCGTGACAGGCATCTGGAAAATAAATGGAATGAGCCGATGGAAATATTTTGTTTTTGCGTGCTGTTTATGCCTATATAGATACATTTTGTGCCATTTTTAACACTAAACAGTAAAAATATGTTATTATAATTTTATAATAATTATGAGCATTGTAAGGCTTTTAAAGAAGGAGGAATAAGTTATGAAAAAAAGATGGATGGTCAGATTCTGTGCAGTATTGTTTATGGCTCTTTTTATGGCTGCTGCGGATACGAAAGCTGCAGACGAAACAAATGCATGGAATCAGGAGGAAACGGAAGTGCATACGGAAGGGGCGTTTACATATTATATCCACCCTTCCCAAAACGGCGAAG
>CAJTLD010000238.1 GCA_910577065.1 uncultured Lachnospiraceae bacterium
TCATTCTATTCACTCAATATTTTCAAAGCAATTCTCAAACAATCCTAATGAATTAAAAATGATAAATACAAAACTGTTTTTTATCGGAATTGTATCCAAGCATTTATAGTACAAATCACACGATCGTCTCCATAACTTTCGTACGTTCCACATGGTACAAAGCCTTACTTTTTGTTGTAATCCGCGTAACAAATCAAGAATCAAAAGCACATTGACAATTCCATAGACTTTACACTCTGGGTATGATATACTTTTACATAACAGTGAAGCACTCACAAAAAGGAGCGTGATACTATGTCATTGACAAACGAGGACTTACAGGCAATCGCAACATTATTACACCCTATTAACGGAAGTCTGGACAAAATAGATAAACGACTGGACAAAGTTGAACAACGGCTGGATAAAGTTGAACAACAGTTAGACAAAGTTGAACAACGCCTGGATAAAGTTGAACAACAGTTAGACAAAGTTGAACAACGGCTGGACAAAGTTGAACAACGGCTGGATAAAGTTGAACAACGGCTGGACAAAGTTGAACAACGGCTGGACAAAGTTGAACAACGGCTGGACAAAGTTGAACAAC